>JACRPR010000165.1 GCA_016223105.1 Chloroflexota bacterium
CAATCGGCTGACCATCGGCAGGCACCTGGATCGCGCCGCGCGTTACGCCGCACGAGATCAACTCACCGGCGCGTCGCGCGATGGGCGCGCCGCGCAACCGATAACCCATTCGATCCGCGATTTCACTGAGCGCATATTCATTTTTCGTCAGATCGTCCGCGAACCAATCCGCATGCGGTCCGGGGATAACGCGAACCGCGTGTTCGCGATTCGCGAACGCGCGCGCGCGATCGCTCATCGCGCGTCCGGCGCACGCGATCAGATCGCCGATCCTGGTTTCGCCAATCACGATTTCATCGCCCACCGCGAGCGCGTGCCCGATTCCCGCGCGCGCGTAAAACGATTGGCTCCCCAACACGCGCGGCGCATCCATCGCGCCATTCACCGCGAGGTACGTCCACCCGCGCGTCGGCGCGATTTCGATCAGCGATCCACCGCGCGCAAACACGCTCATCCACATTGGCATCGCGCGTCCGTTGATTTCAAAGCGCGCGTCCGCGCCGGTGAGCGCGATGAGGTGATGCTGATCGGTTTGCAGTGTGATCGGTGAATGAATTTCGAACGCGGCATCGTCGCGCGCATTTTGCGCGAGTGCGTTCGCCGCGCGCAACGCGAACAAATCCATCGCGCCGGAAACGGGAACGCCGAACGCTTGATAGCCCCAGCGTCCGGCATCTTGAATCGTATTTGCAATTCCTGGTTCGAGAATCGTCAACATTTTTTGTCGAGCGAATTTTTAATTTGCCCTACGGGTACGGCGCGAGCGTGGGCGTGGCGAGCGTCGGCGTTACGGTCAGCGTCGGGGTGAGCGTGCGCGTGGGCGTAAGCGTCGGCGTAAACGTTGGGGTGAATGTTGGCGTGGTTGTGCGCGTGGCAGTCGCGCGCGGCGTGAAGGTGCGTGTCGGCAAAATTGTCGGCGGCGGGTACGCGGGCATCGGAGGGGGCCACTGATCGAAAAAATACAAGCCGTAAAATAATGGTCCGCGCGAATGACCGGGCGGCGCGCGCCATTCAATCGTCAACACAAATCTTCCATCGTCGGTCAATTTTTGAATATCCGCGTCCGCGTACTTGCCGCGAATTTTTGGACGCGCGCCGGTTTGCTCGTTCGCGCCGGTCCAGTACGAATTGTCAACGAAATGCCGCGCGCCGCGAATTGGATCGTCGTCGTGCGTCGGCGCGCGCAAAACTTCCCACGCGATTTCAACTGCGCGCGGATCGGGCGCGTCGTTGCGATGCGCGTGAAACGATGTGTACTTGGCGAGCAGATTTTGTTCGTCGGCGTAACCACTTACAATGCCCTGCCCTGCCACAACGCGATTTCGCATCGTCCAAATAATCGCGCGATACGCGCGCGAGCGATCCGGTTCGGGAAACACCTGGGCTTCGTACGTCGCGATGATCGCGACATTGCGCACATCGTCCGCGTTGATCGCGGGCGTCGGCGTCGGTGTTGGCGCGGCGACAAGCGGCGCGACAAGCGTCGGAATGATCTGCACAATTCTTTCCGGCAAGCGCGTTGCGACGCCGACCGAAATCACGCCAAAGATCATCGCGAGAACCATTCCAAACATCGCGACGATCAAAATGATTACAACGCGCGGATCAAGGTTGTGGGATGGCTGGCTCATCAAAATCCTGGGATGCTTGGAGTCGAGCGACTTGGCAATCGTTCGGAGTCGAGCGTTTACGCGGTCGTTCCGCTAACGAACTAACCCGCTAAAGCGTCGAATCCTGTCCGAGTTTTGGCTTATGTAACCGAGACAAAGCGCACACGATCACCGGGTTGAAGTAACGTCGGCGGATCGCGTTGCGGATCGAACATCGTGAGCGACGTGCGTCCGATGATGCGCCAACCGCCCGGCGTTTCGCTCGGATAAATGCCGGTTTGACGCCCGGCGATCCCGACCGATCCCGCCGGGACGCGCGGGCGCGGCGTGTCCAAGCGCGGCGCGGCGATTTGCTCCGGCACCGAACCCAGGTACGCAAATCCCGGCGCAAAGCCGATCAAGTACACGCGATACTCGACGCGCGTGTGCAAGCGAATCACATCGTCTTCAGAAATCCCGGCGTGTTGCGCGATGAACGCGAGATCGGGACCGAACTCGCCGCCATAGCGCGTCGGAATTTCGATCGCGCGCGATGCGCGCGCGTTCATCGTCGGCGCGGATTGTAGCACAGTTTCAAGGAACGCGCGCATTTCATCGAACGCGACGCGCGCGGGATCGTAACAGACGAGAAGCGAAGAGTACGCGGGAATGAGATCGCGAATGTCCGGGCGCGCGAGATCGTGAAGCAATTGCGCGCACGCGTGCACGCGATCATTGATCGCGTCGTCAATTTCGTCCGCCCATTCGATCAGGATCGCGGAATCACCGGCTGGAATTAATCGCGGGGTCGCAAATATCATAGAGTGGGAGAGCGGGAGCGCGGGGGGTGGGAGAAAAATCACCCACTCACCCACGCTCCCCCTCGTTTGAATTTTTACAAGCAAGCAATCGTGATGCCCGCACGCTCCAACACCGCGCGCACTGCGCGTAAAATCTCAAACGCCTCCGGCGTGTCGCCGTGTACGCACAGCGTATCCGCCGCGAGCGCAATCGTTTCACCTTCGGGCGTCGTTACGGTTTGCGCGCGCGCGATTTGCAATGCCTGGTTCGCGGCGCGTTGCGGATCGTGAATCAGCGCGCCCGGTTCGCGGCGCGCACGCAGTGAGCCATCAATCCAAATTCGCGCGCGGCGTCCGCCAGCGTGGTCGAGGTCGCGAGTCCAACCAAAACCAGGTGCGGATCGAATCGCGCGACGGCACGCGCGATTGCGCGCGCGAAGTTTGGATTTTCGGCGGCGCGATTGTAGAGCGCGCCGTGCGCTTTGACGTGCGCTAATTTTGCAAACGCGGACAGCGCGCCGATTTGATACAACACATCGCTTTCGATTTCGTCCGGCGTCGCGTCGAGATCGCGTCTGCCGAATCCGACCAGGTCGCTGAAACCGGGATGCGCGCCAATCGCGACGCGATGCTCGCGCGCGAGTTGCGCGGTGCGCGCCATCACGCGCGGATCGCCCGCGTGAAATCCGCACGCGATATTCGCAGAGGTGATGAGCGGCATTAGCGCAGAATCGTTGCCGATGGAGTACGCGCCGAAACTTTCGCCCATATCGCAATTCAAATCAATTTTCATTTTCATCTTACAATCAACGGCAAGTGTAACCACATCGCGAGCGGTCCGCGCACTTGACCGGAATTGATGTTGAGCATCAAGCCCGATTCATCCACCGCTTCGAAATCGGAACCGCGCACGCGACGAAATTCGGTAACGAGCAGATCATCATCCCAGCGCGAATCCGGCGCGCCGCCGATGTACCAATCCGAACCATTGTCCGCGACAAATAATCCGTACTGTTTGAACGCGGTGAGAATCACTTGAACCTGGGTGGGGAATGTTGAAATGTTGAACGCTTGCTTGAGTCGAAAACGTTGTCCCATCGGCGGCAGATTCGGATGATTTTGCACCGCGCTTGGCGTGCGATGCCGCGCGGGCCACAGATGCGCGCCATTCGTGCCGCGAATCGTAAACCGAATCGCGTGCGCGATCACACCGGCTTGCACTTCATCGTATCGCACCAAACCAGGAAGCATCGGCAAGCCCGCCGCGTCCGCCGAAGTCCAGGTATCGGGACGCAACGCGTGTGAATTTAAATTCCACTTTGCGCCGGAACCCGCATCCCAGGTCGCGCCACCGTTCGTTGTGGACGCGTCATACACTTCGTAGAGAATACAGTTCGTGCGCTCGACGATCAAAATGTGATGATCGTTTCCGTACTCGATGGGCGCGTTCGGTGGGATCGGATACGGACCAGGATCGCTTTCGTCGGGATAATAAAAATCAATCGGCACAAGCGGTTGCGTACCCAGGACCGTCGTGTACGGAATTCCGATCGGACCGCCGCCATACTCGGTGCCGAAATCGGGATGCAGAGTTACGTTCGCGCCAATCGTGTTGATGAAGGTCGCCGATTGCGCGTGCGCCGGCAAGTTGTCAATGCGCGTGTTCCACACATTGTTCGCCGGAAACAGCGGACAACCCGCGAGATCCGCGCGCGCAATTGCCGGAAAAATCAGCGCGACAATCGCGATGCACGATGCGACGAACGCGCTTGCAAAAATAATTGGAAAGCGATTTGTTTTCATACCGCGCATTTTAAATCGCGCGCGCTGGATAGCACAATGGTACTGTAGGGGCGAGACATCCTTCGACTTCGCTCAGGATGCTTCGACTTCGCTCAGGATGCTTCGACTTCGCTCAGGATGCTTCGCCCCGCGCGATCATCCAAAGTCGCTCGACCCGCCGCCGCCGGTATCGCTACTGCTCGAACTCGAATCGCTGGATGATGAACTCGAATCACTCGACGACCAACTCGAACTGCTATCGCTACTCGACCCGCTATCGAAACCGAACGAACTCGATCCGCCGCCACTCGGCGCGGATTCGCGCGGTGGTTCGCTACCGCTAAACGCGGACGCGGTCGTGTCGAGCATCATGAACAAGCCCGCGCTCATCGCGTTCAAGCCGCCGAACGCGCCGCGCGTCGCGCTGTCGAGGGGCGATTCGCGCGATGCGCTTTTGCCGCCGCCCGCGCTGGATGATCGCGCGGGTAATTCATCGCGCGCTGAATCGAACGCTGGGATGACGACCGGCATCGGCGGTTCGTACCATTCCGGCGCGGGCGTGTCTACTGCCGCGAATTTTTGCACCCAACTTTTTTCGAGACCGAATGCAATTGCGTACGGTAGATATTTTTCAAATTGATCTTTCGCTTCTTCGACTTTGGTGTACTTTTCAATTCGTTCAAGATAGCGTTTGAACGCGCGCACTTTGGCGGCGAGTGTCGCGCCTTGCGCGGTGCGCTTGGGCATAAACGGACTGGTCACGAGCGGCGCAAAGGCGAGCGTGAGCAGAGCAAGCCATACGCAAATCGCGAGCGGCGCGTATTCGGCAACGAACGCATACGCGAAGAAACCGCACACGCCGATCAACAAGGTCGCCGCGCATCCGATTGTCGCGAACGTCGCGCGCGTGCGCCCGGGATGCGCGGTGAACCAGCCCGCGCCGACCATTTCAAAGTACACCACCTCTTGCAACGCGGCGCGCGCGCGATTAAATTCGTAACGCAAGCCGGGAACATAAACCTGGTCGCCCGGCTTGAAAATTTTTTCGAGCAGGGTTTTTTCGTATACGCGCAAACCGCTTGTGTCTGCGGACACACGATTGTACGATGGCGCGCCCGCCGTCAATTCGGAAATGCGAACAAAGCCGCGCCGCGCGAGATCAACGAGCGTCGCGACCAAATCTTGTTGATCAACGCGTTCGTCTATCAGCGCGCCCGCCATTCCCGGCGGAATGTTGTCCGGCGGCGTCGTGTAAAATTCCGCGATGATGCCGCGCGCGCGATCGCGTCCGCGCAAAAACCACAGCACATAAAATCCGAGCGCGCCGCCAAGCAAAACCAGGATCGCCGCGACGAGCGCGATCAAATTATAGATCGGCTGTTGTTCTTCGATGACCTGCCATTTCGGCGCACTTGCGTTGAGCGCGCCGTGCGGAAATTGCGCGCGCACGCTCCACGCGTCATTCGCCGCGATGTTGGCGCGCGTAAATTCAATCGTCTTGCCATCCATCACGCGCGCGTTTTCAAACGGCGTGATCCGACTCGTCTCGAAACTCGCCGGCAAATGCACAAGCACGCGCGCGTTCGTGATCGCGTAATCGCGATCCGCCTCGACAAACGTCCAATAAAATTCGTCCACGTTTGCGGTTTGGCGAATCGCGCCGCGCGCGGTGTAGCGCAGGGTGAACGTGCGCGTCGCGTTCGTCGTCGGTTGAAAATACCAGGTCAGTGTGATCAATGTTCCCGACGCCGCGCGTTGCACCGAGTACGTTTGCGCGACGCCGGTTTGCTGTTCCGCATACTCGACGTTTGCTTCACTCACGCGCATCTGCGTCAGATCATCCACACGCGCGAGCGCGAACGCGCGCGATGCTTTGTTGATCGGTCCGCCCTTGACTTGCATTTGCCAGGTCTCGACGAATTGCGTTTCGCCGTCCGCCCGAATCGAAATGTCGGCATCGCGGCGCAAAAGCGTAACGACCGTCGGCTCGCGCGTCGGCGTGGGCGGCACAAGCGTCGCGAGATTCGCGGTTGTGCGCGGGTACTCGACGTTGATCGTCCAACTCGCGTTCGCCACGAACGCGCCGCCGGTGTACTCGACGGTTTGACCATCCATCACTTGTCCATTCGCGCTTGTTTTAATTTCATTCGCCGCAAATGTTTTGGGCAAATGCACAACTACTCTTGACGCGTTGATCGTGTACCCGCGCCCGGCTTCGATAAACGTCCAATTGAATTGTTCGCCGGTCGCGGACGCGCGCAAAATGCCGCGCGCGGTGTACCGCAAAACGAATGTGCGCGTCGCGTTTGTCGTTTCGGGAAAATACCAGGTCAGTTTTTTCGCGTTCGCCTCGTCCGTTACCGTGAACGTGCGCGGCGCGCGATCCGTCGCAGATTTATATTCCTGACCGCCTTCGCTCACGCCCCACTCGACAAATTCGCGCACCGCGCCCAGCGGCAATGTGCGACTCGCGTTCGTGAATGCGGGCGTGCCGGAAAATTTCACTTGCCAGGTTTCGACGACGCGCACATCGCCGTTCGGGAAAATCGTAATGTCGCCATCGCGTCGTTCGACCAGGACGGAGCGCGCTTGCGCGGAAACGGTCGGTGCGAGAATGAACGCGCAAAAAATTGCCAATAGAAGAAAGACAAAACGTTTCATTACAATCCTTTCACTCTGTTTGACGCCTGACTACACGCGTGATATACGCGCGCTCAAATTGCCGATGAGGGAACTCGTGCGAATTGTAGAATTTTGCCAATTTTTCGAGTTGCATAGGGTCTGAAAAAGAATAACTTCCCGACCGTCACCCTGAGCGAAGCGAAGGGTCTCGCGTGCCGGTCGGAGATTCTTCGCTTCGCTCAGAATGACAGTGCGTAACGTCAGTTGCTAACTCACCCTGCCCGCGATCACGCGGGCATTTTTATTCATCCAACCTTGCCGCAAGCAATGGCACGAGCATCTCATCCTCCGCGAGTGCGCCGTGCCGTCCGAGTAATTTCGGTTCCTCTTTGCGATCCCACAAATAAAAATCGTCGCGCGATAACGCGATCAAATCGCCGATGCGATGTTCGGCTTCCGGCGCGAGAATGCCCTCGCCGAACAAGCCCGCGTCGAGCGCGGCGAACGAATTGAGCAGAAAAAATTTTTCCGCGAAACGCGTCGCGAAATAATCGCGCACCGCGTCCACTTGACCGTTGCGACAATGCAAGTACGCCGCGCGCGCATCGCCAGTAAAATCCATCGTCAAATGCGCGCGCAGATCGGGATGCGCGTGCAGATTCACCGCGCGCGCGATGGGCGAATCCACTTGCCCGTGATCGGCAGTCAACAAAAATAAAGTTTGGGCGCGCGCCGCGCGCGAAAGTCGCGACAAAAATTCGCGTTCGAACGAGTACGCAAAATTCGCAATCTCCGCGATTTGCGTTTCGGACGATGGACCGTACTTGTGCGCGATGTTATCCACGCCGCTCCAGTACGCCATAAACAACGCGCGTTCGCCGCGATGCGCCTCGACGCAATCGCGCAATGCGACCCACAGATCGGAGGTCGCGATAAAACCGGTCAATGTGCGCGCACCGCGAATTTGCACTTGCGAGAGCGCGCTTTCGACAAACGGCTCTTCGATGAAATGGTCCACCGGGACATGTACGCGCGCGAGCGTTTGCGGCAAAGACGGCACAGCGAGAAAATGTTCCGGCTCGAGTCCCACATCAAGCAACTGCTCGCGTCCCAGGTTGCGCGTCGCGACCGGCGAAAAATAAATCATATCCGTTCGCGCGCCGTACTCGCGCAGAAAAAGTTGATAACCCATGAATCCGTGTTCCGCCGGTGTGTAACCCGTCCACAGCGATGTGAGCGCGGCAGTCGTCGTCGAGGGAAAGGTCGAGGTCAGTGGAACGATGCGCGCGCCATTTTGCGCGAGCGCGTGAAAGCCGTTGCGCGGTTTCGCATCGAGCGCCTCGAGCAATTTGTGGTAGCCGAGCGCGTCCACAATCACCAGGACGATGCGCTGAACATCGCCGCTAACATCCGCGAGAATTTCCGCGTCGAGCGGCGCGGTCGCGATGCGCCCGCCCAAAATTTTGATCACACTCGCCGCGAGATTGACAATCGAACGTCCGCGATAATTCGGCGCGATAAAATCGGCAGGTAATTTTAGTTTTTTGAATCGCGCGTCGCGTTCGGCGCGAATTTTTTTGAGGATGGTTTCGTCGAGTTGCATATCACCGAATCCATTTGACCAGATCATCCACCGCGCGGCGCGGGCGAATTTTCGGTTGCTTGCCCGGATAACCAATCGGCAGAATCGCGACCGGCAACAAATCGTTGCCAATTTGAATCGCGTCGCGCGCCGCGTCTTCGTTAAACGCGCCAACCCAAACCGTGGCGAGTCCGAGCGCGGTTGCCGCGAGTTGTGCGTACGCGCACGCAATCGTCGCGTCCTGAACGCAATAAAGATTTGCGCCGCGCTCGCCGTACTTGACCGCCGAGCGCGCGGGATGCGCGCAGAACACGAACGCGATCTGCGCCTGCGCGATAAATTCTTGATCGAACGACGCGCGGCACAGCGCGCTCAACACCGCGCGATGCGTTACCGCGAAAATTTCGTACCCTTGCAAGTTGCCCGCCGATGGCGCGACATTCGCGGCGTTGATGATCGCGTCAATGGCGGCAGATTCAATCGCTTGCGCGGTGAACGCGCGAATCGAATGTCGCGCGCGGATCGTCTCAAAGAACTCCACTGTTCTTTTGTCCTCCTTTTCCACATTCTGGTTTTATGATACAAGACTCGGCACGGAAACGCAAATAAAGACGGCTCACTTTCTCGGTGAAAGTGAGCCGTCCGTTCGCAAGGATCAAAACCGCCTTGAGCCAAATTTCCAAAGGGTGAAACTGGCTCCGATGCCCAATATGCCAAGTGCCAAGCCCGCGAGTGGAACGCCCCACAACGTCATTGGATCATCGCCCGGGGTCGCGTTCATCGCGCTTAACGTGATTGCTGTTGGCGAGCCAAGCGTAAAGCACTCGGTCGAGTTATTGGTGTCGCGGGTCGGCGTATAGAGGAACGGGAGCGTGTCCGGCTCGTACACGGTCATAAAGCAGTAGAACCCAAGTTGCGTCGGCGTGTAGACCAGCGAAGTCGAGACACTGCGCCGGTTCGTTTGACTTGAATTGTTCACCGTCAAACTGACCGCGCCAACATAGTCAACCGTGTAACCAGTTCCCGCGGTTGTCGTGAGACAACCATTCGGGATCGCCGATGAAGAAGCCGGCGACCAGGGAGCGGTGTTATCCCGGCAGACGTAGAACTTGACGTTCCCAGTAATATCATTGCCAAAACCGGATGCCGTTAGCGTAACCGCATCGGTGGCTCCCAAATTGACGCCGCTACTCGATTGCTGGCTTGCCATTGCTGGAGTACCCGCGCGCAGTTGGATTTGATTATCCTGGCTTCCGCCGCCGCCATTAAACTTGGGATCTTTAACGTGCCAGTTGCTTCCGCCGGTCGAGCCCGCGCCCAAACTTTGCCCCCACGCCATTGGTTCGATATAGGGATTGCCGCTGATGGCAAGGTGCGCGGCGTATTCGAGCATGGCTTGCGTCGCCGTTGCACTGGTAAAGACCAAAGTGTACTGGATGTCCGTAGTCGCGCCTAAATCTCCACCATCAGCAATCGTAATGCTGGCGTTGTTTGGATCCACATGGCGCAACGTCAAGGTTGGCGTGCCAATGATTGCGCCATCCGTGCGTAATCGGACGGTGCGATTACCATAGATGCTCTCAAACGCGTTAATCCGCGATTGGGTCGAGCCGTTCACCACGAAACTGCCGCTGACAAATGAATCGTCCGGCACAACAACGTCAGCAAAGAAACCGCTGGCTTGAAGATTAGTGCACGCGGTCGCATACGCGCCGGTTTCACCCTGGCAAACATTCAAGTTAAGTGGCACACCCGCATAAACGAGCGCGGTTGCTTGCGCCTGCGCCCACGACATCAAAAAGTCATAGCCGTGCGTGCTGGCATCCGTCCAACTGACCTGCCACGTAAACGTGTACACTTGACTGCCCAAAGTGTTCAAGGTGATCCAAATCGGTCGTTGTGACACGCCCATTCCCTCGGCATAATGTGAATTGTTGCCGTTGATGTTGCCGTTGATCCAATCGCAACTCAGGGGATTCGTGGTTCCATTTGAACATTGCCGATAACTGTCACCGTAAGCGTACACCGTAACCGCCAATGGCAACGCGATTCCTACCGCGAGCAAGAACGCCAAAAGCATGAACATTCGCCGGCGAAATGCTGACGCAGTACCGTGACAAGCAATCGAGTCAATTTTGGAAAACCGATGGCTGTGCATTTTTTCTCCTTGTGAATTTAGTGGATTTAACCGCTGGTGGAAATTTCAATTTGGCAAAATAAAAACGACCATTGCCAATTACGGCAACGGTCGGTTACGCTACTCGCTCCCCCTAGCCCAAGCGTCCAAATGACAGCGCGTTCCTGTCAGACTAGAGTTCATTGCTTCCGTCGAAGATACGTGCGCGTGGTCAGGGCTTGCGCCAGGACAAAATATGCGCGGCATATCTGTATTGATAGAGACCTGGCAATATGGGTGCGATACCAAAAAATATTTCGGTTTGATAACAAATTCATAACAATCTTCCACGTCACCCGGATCAAATCACGTCGGAGCATTCTCGTGATCAGAAATCCGTGACCAGTGAACGGTTCACAATTCGCGATGGATTGGCTCGCGCACAAACAACACCAAGATTGCCGTGACGATCACACTTCCGATCAAATTCGCGATGAGCGGCGCGGACATTCCGCCCCACTGGTACAACAATCCACCCAGATACGATGCTGGGAACGCGATGATGCCGCGAAACGCGTTGAGGCGTCCGAACGCTTCGGCGCGTTCTTCCGCGCGCACACTGCGCGTGATGTACGTGCTAGTTACCGGCACCCAGGTCGCGGCGGTGAGCGCGAATAGAATTTGCGCCGCGACAAAAATTTCAAAGCGCGTTTGCGTGATCCAGATCAACATCAACGGCGGACCGAGCAATTCGGAAAAAACCATCACGGCTTTGAGTCTGCGCCGATCAATATAGCGCCCGACCGGCATTTGCATCGCCGCCCACGCGAGCGACATCACCGACGACAGAATGCCAAGTTGCTCCGTCGAAAAATGCAATGTGTCGGTCAACATTCCGTAGAGCAAACCCCAGCCCATACCCCACGCGAACGAATCGCCGGCAACCGCGCAATAAAATCCGAGGAGCGGACGCGGCGGAATGAACGAACGCGCGAGCGCGCGCAACGCGTCGCGCCGGTCAAGCGCGGGTTGATTCGGCGCGCGCGTCTCGCGCAAAAATCGCCACACCAAAACCAGGACGATCACTTCGAGCGCGAACAACACCGGGAACACGCTGACGTAGCCAAAGCGATCCGCGAGCCAGCCGCCGAGGGTGGGCGCGACAATTCCCGGCGCCATCGCCGCGACCATCATCAATGAGAACGCACTCCCGTGCCGTTCGCCACGCACCGATTCCGCCGTCAGCGAACTGCGCGCCGGGTTCGCGAGCGCGGACGCGCCGAGCGCGATCGAACCGATCACAATCAACGTCCACACATTCAACACGCCCGCGAGCGCGAGCAAGGCGTAGCCGATCAAAAACGCGATGGACGACAAAACGATAAATGGTTTGCGCCCGATGCGATCCGCGAACCATCCGCCGAGCGGTTGCACGAGCGTCGTTACGATGCCGCCCATTCCGCCGATGCTTTGAATCAGACCGAGCGTGGGCATTGACGCGCCGAGTGACAAGACGAACGGTTGCCAAATCACGCCGTACACGCTCGTGTGCGCGCCGCGCAAAAATTGTGTGAGGGTGAGAATGAAAAGATTATCGCGCTTCATTTGATTCTTGAGTTGTAGCGCGGGCGGCTCGCCCGCATCCAAATGGCGGGCGAGCCGCCTGCATCCAAATGGCGGGCGAGCCGCCCGCGCTACATTCGCATTAAATTTCGCCGCGCACTTCGCGCGCGAGCCGCGCGAAAAAATCTGCCATAAACGCGTGCCGTTCATCCGCGAGCGCGCACCCGGTTGCCGTGTACATTCGCGCGCGCACCTGGCTCAACTTGACCGCGAACTCGGCGACCGGGGTGTGATCCGAATTGTGTTGATCGCGCGTCGCGAGCGCGTCCGGCGCAACCTCGCCCCACAAGCGTTGGTTGAGCGACCCAGCAATCGCATACGCGCGCGCGACGCCAATCGCGCCAATCGAATCGAGTTTATCCGCGTCGAACAACACGCGCGCTTCGAGCGTTTGTGGCGCGATCGCGCCGCGAAAACGATGCGCGGCAATCGCGTGCGTGATCGCCGCGATGCGTTCCAGCGCGACGCCGCGCGCGATCAAAATCGCGCGCGCGCGTTCCGCCGCCATTTGCGCGTGATCGCCCGCGTGATGCTTGTCTTCATCCGTGCGCGCAATGTCGTGCAGTAACACGGCGGCGCGCACAATATCCGCGTCCGCGTTTTCCGCGCGCGCGATGCGTTCTGCCAGCGCAAGCACGCGTAAAACATGATCGAAATCGTGCGCCGTTTCCGCGCCCACGTAAAACGCGCACGCCTCGTCAATGGAAATCAATTTGTCTCTCCATTCAGAAATGGTATAATGCGATTTAGGATTTCTGATTTCTAATTTCTGATTTGATGCCGGTCGCTCAAATGAGAAATCAGAAATCGAAAATCGAAAATGCTTATGCGACTCACCGCCATTGTCACCGGAATTGTTCAGGGTGTCAACTTTCGATGGTTTACCCAGCGCCGCGCCGCGGAACTGGGTTTGGTTGGTTACGTCCGCAATCGCGCGAATGGTTCGGTTGAATGTGTCGCCGAAGGATCGCGCGATGAATTAGCGCGTTTGCTCGACGCCATTCGGCTCGGTCCATCCGAAGCCGTTGTCGAAAATGTGGACGCGCGTTGGACAACATCAACCGGAGAATTTCATCGCTTTGAAATCCGATTTTGAATCGCGATTGATTTGGTCGCGCGAACCGACCCGCACGGCTTGGCTCGTGTTGTGGGGTGCGCTAGTTGTTTTGCTCCTGTTGTGCGCGCTCGTGCCCTACGGCACGTACTCGTACTTGCTTCACGCAACCACCGCGAAATCCGCCTCGCTCGAAGTGATCAGTGGCACGATGCGCGTGCGCGAACCAGGAAGCGCCGCGCCGATCGCGGTCACGCGCGCGTTGCAACTTGCCGAAGGGAGCGCGGTCGAGACCGATGAAAATTCGCGCGGGATCATCACACTGCTCGATGGAAGCACGCTCATTCTTTTTCCCGGCACACAACTCACTTTGCGCGAATTGCGCGTGCCGACCTTTGGGTGGGGCATCGAGCCGATTCGGTTAGAAGTGGATCACTCGCGCGGACGCATTCGCGCGGCGGCGGGGCATTCGCTTTTGTCGGGCGAAGCGAACGCGCGCGAGCGAATTTTTCGCGTGCGAACCGCGCACGCAATCGCGACGCTGGCGGAGGGAAGTCACGGTGAAAGTGGGACGCGGTCAGCGCACCGTCATTCGCAACGAAGAGCCGCCTCTGCCGCCGTTGCCTGCCGCACAAGATATTATCATCAACGGCGATTTCAAAGATCCGCGGTCGCGCGGCTGGAATGATTGGATCGAAATTCCGAGTCCATCAAACTCGCCTGCCGGTAGTTTGAGCAATCCGACGCTTGATAACCGGGTCGTATTGCGGATTCAACGCGGTAATTCAAATCAAACGAGCGCGATCACCGGCATCATTCAACAGGTCAATCGCGAAGTGTCCGACTATCGGAGCATGCGCGTGGTCACGGATGTGCGCGTGCGCGCGCAGAGTTTAGCCGGCGGCGGCATTCTCAGTTCCGAGTATCCGATCATCTTGCGCGTGAAATATCGCGATGTGTACGGCAGTGAAGCGGAATGGGTGCACGGATTTTATTATCAGAATCTCACGAACAATCCGACGAACAATGGCGAAGTCGTGCCGCACGACGTGTGGATTCCGTTTGAAAGTAAAAATCTTTTCGAGACGCTCGAACCGCGCCCGTTCTTTATCACCACGTTTCAAATTTACGCGTCGGGCTGGGATTATGACGCGTATGTAACCGGTGTGCGTTTGATCGTTGAGTGAAATAGTGCGATAGTGCAATCGTGCGTTAGTTCTTCCACTATCTCACTATTGCACCATCGCACTATCGCACTATCGCACTAGGAAAACCCCAATCCCCGTTCTTTGAGACTCACGAACTTTTGCCCCGCGCCGATCACCAAATGATCGAGCACGTCAATGTCGAGAATTTTTCCGGCTTGGACGATTTCGCGCGTCACCGCGACATCTTCCGGCGAAGGCGTCGGATCGCCCGATGGATGATTGTGCGCGAGCACGATCGCCGCGCAATTGTGGCGCACGGCTTCGCGATAAATTTCCGCGATGCGAATGACCATCGTGTTGAGCGAGCCGCGATACACCGTCGGCATCGCGACCGCGCGATTTTTTGTATCGAGCAAAATCGTCCGCATAATTTCTTGTTCGAGCATCCCCATATCCGACAACAAATTGATCGCGTCCGTCGCCGTCCGAATGATCGGACGCGCGTCCTCCGCGATAAAACTGACGCGGCGTCCCAGCTCAATCGCAGCTTGCAATTCAATCGCCTTGACCTCGCCGACGCCTTTGACGCGCGTCAACTGGCTGAACGGTTTGCGCGCCAGCCCGGCAAGTCCGCCGCACTCGCGCAGTAACCGTTCCGCGAGTTGCACGACATTTTCGCCGCGCAAGCCGGTGCGAAATAAAATCGCGATCAGTTCTTCCGTTTTGAGCGCGCCCGCACCGTGCCGTTTGAGTCGCTCGCGCGGGCGTTCGTCCGCGTCAACCTCTTTCAGCGCGTACGTCACGCGCCCCGATGACACATCAAAAGTGGACATTGATTGCTCCATCCCAGAATTTGGTTCGTTCGTCGTTTTGAATCGCGTTATTTGCCGACGCGCCAATCCTCTTCAAACGTTGTCGCCAAAATGTCGAGTCCATTCGCGTCGGTGATCACCATCCCCAATTCGCGGTTGGCATCAAGCGCGACCGTGCCGAGTCGCGTCGAGCCGATGAACGCGCGCGCGCGATCCGCGATGATCAGCGTCCCGTCAATCTCCGGCGTTTTTAGCAAACGGATTTGCGCGCCGGCGCGCGTCAATTTTTCTTGCGTTGCCGCGATGACAACGCGCACCGCGACGCCGCGTTGAATCGCGTTCGCGATGCGCGCTTCGATTGCATCATCCTGCAATTCGGCACATTCGAGATCAAGCGATTGCGTCGCGCTGTCTATCAGTGCGTACAATCGTTGCCGCGCATTGAACGGACTCCACACAAGACTTGCATTTGTCGGCGAGGCGGGTGCGCGTTTCCAATCCGCTTCGAACACCGCGATCAATTCGCCGATTTGATCGGCATCCAGCGTCCGTGCGGCAAAGCCGCGTTTACCGGTCATTGTCGCGCGCGTTTGATCGAAGGACAGGATCAACGCGGCACGTTCATCTTGCGCGATAAAATTCGCGCGCACCAGTTTATAACCGGGCGCGCCCGTCCGCGTCGCGATGTTCGCGGCTTGGAGCGCGTTGATCGTCGCGCGATTTTGCGCGTCCAACACCACGCGCACCTCCACACCACGCCCACGCGCGCTTTTGAGCGCGTCCAGAATTTCTTTTTCGGTCAACACCGCCGCGGACACGCGCAGTGTTTTTTGCGCGGCGTGGATCAGATCGAGAGCAGGCACGATGCCGGCATCCGGCGCGACAAAAATTTGCAATGCCGCTGATGCAATGGGCGTAGATGGCGACACGGCGCGCGCACACGCAAGCAACGCGGCGCATGCGCTCACCACAAAAAATCGCGGCAGGTTCAACATCGAATCATCCTGGCTTGGCAGTGAAGCATTTCTGATGGTATAATGCGCGCGGAGGTGTGAATGACAGAACCGACTGCGCCCATCGAAAACAAGCGCACACAACGCATCATTCAAATTCTCGCGCTCGTCGTCGCCGTCGGCGTGATCATCGGCATCCGATTACTTCCAATTGATTGGCGACACCTGGATTGGGAAATGATCAAACCGTATGGATACCTGGGATTGTTCGCGATTACGCTCGTTTCCGACGCAACCGTGTTGGTGCCGTTTCCCGGTTTGATCGTCGTTTTTCTCGCCGGTGGATTTTTGAATCCCTTGTTCATCGGCTTGGCGAGCGGATTAGGTTCGGCGGTTGGTGAACTCACCGGTTATCTCGCGGGTTATGGCGGACGCGCGGTATTTGAGAATCGTCAGACGTACGAAAAACTCGCGGGGTGGATGAAGCGCAACGGCACGCTGACGATTTTTATTCTTTCGCTGATTCCGAATCCGTTGTTTGATATGGCGGGCATGATGGCGGGCGCGCTGAAATATCCGCTCTGGAAATTTTTGATCGTTTGCGGGGCGGGCAAAGCGATTAAATTTTTCGCGATTGCGCTCGCCGGCACCGCGTCGCTCGACATTGTGTATCGTTTGCTTGAACGCTAAAATTTCGCGCGGTTTGGAGTGTGCGCTTTAGCGCGCAAAATCGCAAGCGCACACTTCAAACCACTCAACGTTCCAACACCCCGCGATGCACGAGCGTGCCAACCTGGGTTACTGAATTCGCGTCCAGCGTTATTTCGATTTCTTGACCCAGCTTGGCGTAAAAAATAATCACCGTTTGTTTGCCGCTCGGAATATCGCGCAGTTGAAATGATCCATCGCTCTCCGTGGTCACGCTGACTTCGGGCGCGGACGCGATATACACCACCGCCTCCGGCAACGGTTGATTGCGCGCATCCAGCACGATGCCTTGCAGTGCGCCGCTCCGCGCGATCTGGCGCGCGAGGTTTGCGTTGAACCAAATATATCCCGCCAACCCAATCGAGATCAACGCGAGCAGAACCATCGCGCTCCGCACCACCCACACGCCACATCCGGCACGTTCGCGCGGTTTTCCATCCGCCGCGTATTCCAACTTGGGACTGCTAACAAAAGACATTGCACTACCCCCCTTTCAATCCGATTATACGCGCGCTTTAATTTTCTTGCAAAGCCGTTTGCATTTCAATCGAGAACACGGTACAATAACTCGAAAAGTTCTACAGGAGAAATTGCCTATGCGACGCAAATTCAATTTTCAAACCGGACAAGCGTACGCCGAGTACGCGGTGTTGTTGGCATTGCTCGCGCTGGTGGTTTTGCTCGCGCTCGCGGCAATGGGCGTCTCGCTCGATGGCGCGCTCGCGGCAGTGAGCGGGATGTTTCGCGGCACCGCGACGCCACCCAGCGATAGCAGTTATAAAACCGATTTTGACGGTGATTTGAAAGATTGGTTCATCGCTGAGTACGGCATCTGGCGCGGCGAAGCCGAGATCGAACGTGGACGACTCAAACTCGAAGCGGTTACCTTGAGCATGCTCAAAGGTCACGCCACCAAAGATTTTGACGCGCTGGTGAGCGGCGTCAAGATCGAGAATGAAAAAAAAGTTTGGAACGGTTACGGGCTGATGTTTCGCGCGGATAGCAGTGGCAAAAACGGGTATATGTTCGAGATCGAAAAGAAAAATTCCGGTCAGCCGACGCAAATGTATTTTAGCAAATGGGTGGATGGCAAACAACAAAAATTGCCCGGCGCGGTTGTCAATCTGCCGGATAATTTCGATTGGAACAGCGCGAGCTCGATGCAAGTCTCCGCGCGCGGCGACACGTTGACCGCGTATGTCGGCGGCAAACAAGTTCTGCAAACGCGCGACACGACCTACACACAAGGGCAAGTTGGCATCGCCGCGAATGCGGGATCGGAAATCACCGTGGATAGTTTTGCACTTGCGCCGAAATAGCCAGTCAGGTCATTCCGAAATAGCCAGTCAGGTCATTCCGAAATAGCCAGTCAGGTCATTCCGAAATAGCCAGTCAGGTCATTCCGAACGCAGTGAGGAATCTCCTCACTGCGTTCGGAATGACAATTTGCAAGGATTCTTGAATGTCCGAA
>JACRPR010000166.1 GCA_016223105.1 Chloroflexota bacterium
CGCGGGCGGCTCGCCCGCATCAACTCGGCGGG
This sequence comes from Chloroflexota bacterium, assembly GCA_016223105.1. Classification (GTDB taxonomy): domain Bacteria; phylum Chloroflexota; class Anaerolineae; order UBA4142; family UBA4142; genus JACRPR01. The sequence goes on from JACRPR010000166.1 coordinate 33, forward strand.
CGAGCCGCCCGCGCTACATTTATGGATAACATTTTCCGTTGAGCAAATTTTGCAGAGGGAGAAAGAGCGGTTGCGGCAACGCGTTCCAATCGAACCAACCCAGGTTTGCCACTTCGTCCGGCGCGTTGATGTGCGGCGCGCCGGTAAACTGGGTCGTCTCCATCCAAATGGTGATGTAATGCTTGCCGGTGTCGCGAAAGATGTCGTTCGTCACCGCGCGAAATTTGACGTCGCGCGCGACGATGCCGACTTCTTCAAACGCTTCGCGCGCGGCGCATTCTTCCGGCGATTCGCCGAAATCCAAATGCCCGCCCGGCGTTGACCAGGTTCCTTCGCCATGCGGAACCCGGCGTTGCATCAGCAACACGCGATTATTTTTCACGATGATGAGACCAACACCGACGCGTGGTTCGTTGGACATATTGCCTCCTCAATCAAATTTTTTCACAAACGGTAAAAATGATCGCGACGCGGTCGGCGCGATGGACATTCGCAGTAACGTAACCGAGTACGGCGCGAAGGTGTGCGCGATCGGATTGCCGAAATTTGCGAGCGGTGTCGCGGGCGCGGACGATAAATCGTTCGATGGATTCGCGACGCCGTTGAATGTTACGCTTTGATCGTTCAACGAATTGGCTTGCACGACATCTATCGTGCCACTGATGATTGATGCCGCGCCCGCGAGTTCAATCGTCGCGGTGATCGGCGCACCGGTTTTGTTGATCGCGATCAGCGAGTACGTGTTCGCGTTGATGCGCCCAGCGTACACGCTCAACGTTGTCGTCGCGGGCAAGGTTGAAGTGATCGGCAACATTTGCGTACCGAAACGCGACCACAACGGAAAAACGTAATACTGTGCGGAACGCGCGTACGTGTCCGCGTTCATCAAGCCGTAATCGGTGCCGTTCGTCGCCGCGCCGTTCATCAAGTCCCATTGATTCGCAGTCGCAAAACCATTTTGCGCGATTTGTCCGAGCGTGTCCGCGATGAACAGCGTGTTGACCGCGCGCGTCATCCATTGCGGATTGTCCTGCTCTTGCGGCGAAATCAAATTGTGCTCGTCCACAAAAATCGGAATCGCGCGATTGCCGAACGCGGTTTGCAAATTCGTTTTCATCGCGCGCCAGGTCTCTTGCGGTTGCGCAAGCGCGAGGTCGAACGTCGCGGGCAAATTAAAATACGCGTACTCGTGGACGATATAGTAATCGAGCGCGTTGCCGGCGGCGGCGATCACCTTGTTGCCCCAGTTCGACCAACTCGCCGGATCCGGCACACCGACCGCGCCAACCAGGATCGTCGAATCCATCGCGCGCATCGCACTGCGAAATTCGAGATAGCCCTCGTGCCGCGTCGCGCCTACGCCGACGCCGTTGATGTACTCGGTACCGTCGCACGTCCACGCGTTTTCCCAGCCGTACGCCGCGCACAACGCACCGCCGGTCGCGGGCAACGCGCCGTACACTTCGTTGCCGAAATCCCAGTATTTAATTTTGAACGGCTCGACATTGCCGTGACTCGCGCGCAACTGCGCCCAATGCCCGGCGGTGTACCAATCGGTGCCGCGAATGTCTGTGCCAATCAGAGTTGTGTCGGTGATGAACGAATTGAAAAACGCGACAACCGCCGCGGCTTTTTTCGACGTGTCGTTCACGTTGATAATATACAAACCCTCTTTGCCGGTCGCGCGCAAAAAATTGATAAAGTCGGTCGGGCGCGATGCCCACGCACAAATGCCTTGACCATTTTCACACGCGAGCCAATCGTACTCGTCGCCCCAACTGCCGCCGGGAATTCGCAAAAACGTTACGCCCGATGCAATCGTGCGCGCGCGAAACGTCGCGTTCGAAAATCGCGCGGGACCCAACCACGCCGGTAAATTCGATCCCAGGATGCGCGCGTCAATGTTTTGCGCGGACGCGGTCGCATCAACGCGAATGAGCGCGATTGATGCGGCGCGCGTTGGTTGTCCGACGATCAAAATAATCGCGAGATCGAATGCAAGCGCAAGCGCGAGAAAAATTTTCCAACGCTTCATAATTTAGTCAGCAGTGAACAGTCAACAGTCAACAGTCTACTGTTCACTGTTCACTACTTCCACCACCGCGCGATGGAACGCGACGCGAAATTGCATCATCGCGTTCGCGTTGTCGCGCCCATAGTACACGCGATTCGTGAGGAGCGCAACGACTAGGTCGCGCGCGGGATCGATCCAAAGCGATGTGCCGGTAAACCCGGTGTGACCAAACGCGCTTTCGCTAAACGGGTTGCCGCTCGCGAGTGGATCGCGCGACCACAACACAAAGCCGACGCCACGCCGAAGCAACCCATCTTCCGCTTGCACGAGCGTCATCTCCGCAAGCGTTTCCGCTTTCAATAACCGATTCGTTCGCAGGGCTTCGCCGAACGCGGCGAGATCGCGCGCGGTGCCGAAAATTCCGGCGTGTCCCGCGACGCCACCGAACGACCAGGAATTTTCGTCGTGCACTTGTCCGCACATTCGCCGATTGTGATGCGCGTAAAATTCAGTCGGCGCGACATTGTCCGGCGGAATCGGTCCGTAGCCAATCGAATCCAGGTTGAGCGGCGCGGTTATACGTTCGCGCACCAGCGCGTCGAGCGATTTGCCCGCGAGTTTTTCGAGCGCGAATCCAACCAGGATCAACCCGACATCGCTGTAAATGACACGCGCGCCGGTCGGATACGCGAACGCGCAAGTGAGCGCGAGCACGCGACGTTCCTCGCGCGTGTTCGTTTTCCAAAACGGCAACCACGCTGGCAAGCCGGAATTATGCGCGAGCAAATTGCGAAACGTAACGCGACTCACATCCACGCGCGCGTCGGTCGCTGGCACAACCTCGACGATCGCGCCGGGCTTGAGCGGATCGGGGTACGGCGTGATCGCGCGTGCGCCGGCAAATTCCGGCAACAATTCGCACACCGGTTGATCGAGCGCGACGCGCGATTCTTCGACGAGCGTCATCAACGCGGCGACGGTGAAGAGTTTGGAGACGGAGGCGAAATCGAAACGCGTTTGGTAATTGGTAAGTGGCAAGTGGTGATCGGGATCAAGCGAGCCGAACGCGTTGTCGTAGATGATTTCGCCGCGCGCGCGGATGACAACTTGCGCGGCGGGAAAGGTTTGGTAGAGATATTGCTGAATGCTGTTTTCGGCAGTAGAGAAATTCATAATAATCCGGTTGTGGATTCAACGCTTTGGCGGGTTGCGTTGAATTGTGCGACGCGCAACCCGCTAAAGCGTCGAGTCCGGGCAATTAACTTTCCATTGCGCGCACGACGTTCAAATAATGATCGATCACTTCGTTCAACAATTTGTTGTGCGTTTCGCCATAGGTTTGTTTTTCTTTTTTCGTCAGACGGGGCCACACCCAGTCCTCGACATAGCGATCAAATTTCGCGAGGATCAAGTGACTCAACTCGTGCGCGATATCTTTTTCGAGCCGGTCGCGCGTTGTATGATTCGAAAACGCGATGTGTGCGGTGCGCTCGGTGAAACGCCAGGTGATACCTTGCTCCATCTCGTCCAAGTCTTGCAACTCGAACGTGATCGTCCAGTCGTTCAACTGCAATATCTTTTGCCAGGTTTTGATTTTGCGTTGGATAAATTGTTCGCGTGTCATATTTTCCTCGTGAGAGATTTGAGTAACATCAGATATTCGCGATAAGGTTTGCATCCAAATTTGCGATAGAAATCAACCAGGTCAGTCCAATCAATCACACAGCCGCGCACACCTTGATCGCGGAGATAATCGAGCGCGGCATCGAGCAATGCGCCGCCAAATCCCTTGCCGCGCGCGTCTTTGCTGATGCCAATCGGACCGAGTTGACCCCAGGGACGCGGCAACGCGTGTGGAAAAAATCGTTCGATGGGGCGTTCAGAATTTTCGAGCGTGAGGCGCGCGAAACCGTCAATGCCGCGCGTGGTAATTAGTAAATGGTAATTGGTGAGCGGTGCGTGCGCGCGGAGAAATTCTTCGTATTCGTATCGCCAACGATTCGGAAACTCGCGCGCGAAAAATTCGTGGAGCGCGTTCGCATCGTCCGGTTGTGCGGGACGCGTTTCAAACCCGAAGGGTCTCTGAAGACCCTTCGGGTTTTGCGCGTAATCGCGCAGATCGCGCGCGACATCCCAGACGCGTTCGCTCCCCGCGAGCGCGATGAAACCGCGCGCGCGAAAAAATTTTTCGTTGTTCAATTCGACCGGTAATCCCGGCGCGAACGGGCGCAGTCCGCCGCCGAGCCGCGCGCGTGTGCAACCTTGCGCGCGTAAAAATGATTCTGCCCACGCGAGCAGTCCGTTTCCGATTCCCTGTTTTTGAAATTGCCGCGCGACAGCCAGCGCATCAATCCAACCGAGATCGCGCGGCGAGGTTTGTGGATCGTTCGGCAACGCGCTTGCCAGCACAAAACCGATTGCTTGATCGTCGCGCATCGCGACGCGCCCGGCTTGCATCGCGCCGGTAGACGCGCGCGTGTTGTACTCGATGAAACGTTGCGTGATCGCGAGATTCGCGCCGCACGCGTCATTCCAAATCGCGACGAGCGCGGGAATGTGTGCGCGCGGATCAAATGGAATCAACATCATTGCGAATTCCATCCCAACGTTTTCAAAAATTCACGATCCGCGTCCGAGAGTTCGGTGGTCGCGAGCAAATCGGGGCGGCGTTCGAATGTGCGGCGCAATGATTCGCGGTGACGCCACAAGGTGATCTGCGCGTGATTGCCGGAGAGTAAAATGTCCGGCGCGCGCGCGCCGCGAAAATCAGCGGGACGCGTATAGTGCGGACCTTCGAGCAAACCGGATGCGTGCGAATCTTTTGCTGGCGCGCCCGGGTCGCCCAACACGCCGGGAATCAAGCGCGCGACCGCGTCCACGATCACCATCGCCGGAATTTCGCCGCCGGTCAAAACGTAATCGCCAATTGAAATTTCTTCGGTCGCGAGAAATTGGCGCACGCGTTCGTCCACGCCTTCGTAATGTCCGCAGATCAACGCGACGCGTGTGTATTGCGCGAGCTCGCGCGCGATGGATTGAGTGAACACACGACCTTGTGGGGTGAGAAGAATGATTGGGATTGGAGGTTGGATGTTGGACGTTGGATGTTGGATGGGCGCATCTCCAACTTCCAATTTCAAATTTCCAATTTCCAATACGGATTCGACCGCCGCGAAAATCGGATCGGGTTTCATCACCATTCCGCCGCCGCCGGCGTACGGATAATCGTCGGTCACTTTGTGCTTGCCGGTCGCGTAATCGCGAATATCGTGGAGCGCGATTTCGATGAGGCGCGCGGCGCGCGCGCGTTTCAAAATGCTTTCGTCGAACACGCCGGCAAAAATTTCGGGGAAGAGGGTGAAAATATCGAATCGCATGTGCGCCTCGCCGCGCATTGTATCACAAGCCCGGTCAAACGAGCAAACGGTTTAACGCGCGTTGGAAATTCGTGGCGCGGGCTTTCCTGCCCGCAACAGCGGCTTGGAAAAGCCGCGCCACAATCAATTTCAAAATACTGCGCGCGCCAAGTTTGCGCGTTCACGCTCGCAATGCTATAATGCGCGCGGAGGATGAATCAATGGTTTGGCGCAAATGGAATGTCATTTTGATTTTGTTGCTCGCAAATTATATCGTCTTTAGTTTACTCGCGGCGTTGGTGTTTCCGGTCGCGCCAATCAGCGCGCCGACGCACGTTGTCAAGCCGACGTTTACACCTGGTGCGCGTTTGCTCAAGCAAGTGGATCCGTTGACCTATGAATTTCTCACGCCCAGCCCATCGCCAACGCTTACCCCACGCGTAACCGCGACGCGCACCCTCACCGCGACGGCAACGCTAACCGCAACAGAAACGATCACTGCGACTGAAACGCCGACGCGTTGATCGAATCATTCAAAAAATTTCGGGCAGGATAAATTTCAAAATTTATCCTGCCCGATTTTTTTGATGTGGGGCGGGCTTGAAAGCCCGCCCCACATTACCGGATGAATAACCAGGTTGAAACGATCAAGCCGGTCGCGATGATGAACCAGCGCAATTTGTGTTGATCAATTCGTTTCGCGAGGCGCGCGCCGAGATAGCCGCCGATGATCGCGCCGATGCCCATCCAGATCGCGAGGTGCCAAATGACCAAGCCGCGCACCGCGAAATAAATGAACGCGATCACGTTGATCATCGCCGCGAGAATCGTTTTCATCGCGTTCATCTTGTGCACGTCGCGCATGCCCATAATGCTAAACGAGCCGAGCATCAGCACGCCAATCCCCGCGCCGAAATATCCGCCATACGCCGCGATGAAGAGTTGAAACAAAAATCCCCACACGCGTCCCAGCCACGAAACGTGCTCGTGCGCGACGCGTCCGGTGAGGCGCGCGTACACGTCTTTGAACGCGAACAACAACGTCGCAAACAAAACCAGGAATGGCACGACGCGGCGAAATGTTTCTTCCGGCGTAACGACGAGGATGAACGCGCCGAGCAACGCGCCGAGCCCGCTCGGCAGGAGTAAGGTCAGCGTCAACGCGCGATCGCGTTCCGTGTCGCGCGCGTAGCCAATCGCGCCGCTGACCGAACCGGGCCACAACGACGAGGTGTTGGTCGCGTTCGCGTTGATCGTCGGGATGCCGAACGCGACGAGCGCGGGAAATGAAACGAGTGTGCCGCCGCCCGCGATGGAATTGATTGCGCCCGCGAGCATCGCGGCGATAAACAAACCGATGAATCCAAAAATTTCAATCACGCGCGTCTCCGATACAAAAGAATGTGAAACCTTCCAGGTCTTGAAGACCTGGAAGGTCTTTGATTTCATTATACGACCCGCGCAATGATTTTCCAAATCCGCGAATTTCAATTTCTGCCCCAGAGCGCACAGAGATTTTTTATTCGCGGATCCAAATCAGATTAATTCGCGCGCGAGCGCGATTGCGCCCCACAGTGGCGCGTCATCACCGAGTGCGGCAGGTACGATGTCGGTGCGAATTTGCGGAAGCGTGTTTGAGCGGGCTGAAGCCCGCACCACTGACCACCACCGTTCACCGGATTTTGAAACGCCGCCGCCGATCACAACGCGCGTCGGATTGATCAATGTGATCGCGGTGCCGATGCCGAACCCGAGCGCGCGCGCGGCATCGTCCATCACCGCGCGCGCGATTGGATCGCCCGCGTTCGCCGCGCGCGCGACTGATTCGCCGGTGAGCGGATCGATCTGCAAACCGCGCGTCCGCGCATCGCGCGCAATCGCGGGACCGCATGCCATCACTTCGACGCAACCGCGCCGACCGCACACACATTCGGGTCCGCGCGGATCGTAAATCGTGTGCCCGATTTCGCCTGCCATTGCGTCCGCGCCGCGCCAAATTTTTCCATCGAGAATCCAACCGCCGCCAACGCCGGTGCGGACCGTGATGTAAAGTAAAGACGATGCGCGCACAGGTAGAGACGTTGCATACAACGTCTCTACCTGTCCCGCGCCGAATGTGAACTCGCCGAGCGCGCCAACGTTCGCGTCATTGTCCACGCTCGCCGGAACATTGAATTCGTCTTGCCATTGTTCGCGCAGAGCGATGTTTTCCCAGCCGGGAAAATGATGCGAAAGAATCACGCGCCCGTGCGCCGCGTCAACGGGACCGCCGAAACTGATGCCAATCGCGATTGGCGCGCGTCTGTTCAACACGCGACGCGCGAGCGCGCGCATCGTTTCCTGATCCCAGGTCGCATCCTTGTTCGGCGGCGACATTACGCGTTCGAGCGCGAGCCATTCGCGTTCATCGCGGCGCGCGATTGCCGCCGAAAGTTTTGTGCCGCCGTAATCGAGGGCGAGAAGAATATCCGACATAACCAACCAATAATTGGACGCGGACAAACGCGGATGAACGCGGATTTTTTGTCCGCGTTTATCCGCGTTCATCCGCGTCCAATTTATTCATGCCGGATTTTCAACATCTCGCAAATCGCGTGCGCGAGCGCGAGGTGAATATCTTCGACCGGTCCGAATGAACTCGACGGGACGTTGACGTGCAGTTCGACACGGTCTTTGAGTTTGCCGCCATCGTTGCCGCTGAATCCAATCGTCGCGATGCCGAGTTTGTCCGCGGTTTCCATCGCGCGCACAATGTTCGGCGAATTGCCGCTGACGCTGAAACCAATCGCGATGTCGCCGCGTTGCGCGAGCGAAATGAGCGGCTCGGCAAAAACGGCATCGTAACCGACATCGTTCGCGTACGCGGTGAGCACCGGGACGCAATCATTCAAGCCGATCACTTTAAAGCGCGGCAAATCCGGTTTGATCGTGCCTTTGCCGAGATCGCACACGAGATGCGACGCGGTGGACGCCGAGCCGCCGTTGCCGAACACAAACACGCGGCGACCTTCGACGCGTGCGCGCGCGAGGTGCGCGACAATTTTTTCAACCGGGTCGAGCGCGACGCGTTGCATCAACGCGACTTCGGCTTCAAGATATTCTTTGATGGATGTCATTTTTTCCTCCGCCCGGCATTATAGCACAAGGCGTGGGCGCGACAAGGGGGCGCGGTGAATTATCCCATTGCGCCAAAATTTTTTCGATGCTATACTCGACTGCGCGCGGCGCGAAACATCGCGCGGTCGCGCGTAAAATTTTTTACCGGGATTTCAAAAATGAAAACACCCTCCACTCGAATTGCCAGCATTGTAATTTTGTTTGGCGTTATTTTATTGACGCACGCGCGCGGCTCGCTCGCCGCGCCTTTTGCGCCGCAGACCGCAATGCGCGCGCCGGTGATTTTGCGCGCCGGGCAAGCCGACGCGATCTTTCGCGTGCCCGCGCCGGCGCGCGCGCCCGCGCGCGCGCCGACCGCGAGCATCAGCGTAAACTATCTCGCGCCGGGCGCGCTCAACGCGTACGGCGATACGTGCCAAGCGTGGCCCCCCGGATCGCAAACCGCGTTTTCGTACGCGGCATCGCTTTGGGCGGCGCAACTTGTTTCGAGCGTGCCGATTGTCGTCGAAGCATGCTGGGCAAACCTGGGATTCGGCGTGCTGGGTTACACTGGCTCCGAGCTGGTCCTGATTAGCAACACGGTGTACGCGATGAGCGTTGGCAACGCAATGTACAACAGCGACCTCTATCCCGCCACGCCGGAAATTTACAGCGCGTTCAGCGGCACGGGTATCCCCTGGTATTTCGGAACGGACGGCAACACGCCGCTCAGTCAATACGATTTTGTAACCGTCGTCTTGCACGAACTCGCGCACGGCTTGGGCTTTGGCGGTTCGATGGATATTTCCGGCGGGATCGGATCTTGGGGGTACGGGGTTGGCTACCCGGATATTTTTGATCGATCTGCAATCAATGGTTCGGGCACCAGTTTGATCAACACGGCGATTTATCCAAACAATTCCGCCGCGCTTGCCGCGCAACTCACCAGCAACAATGTGTACTTTAACGGCGCGCACGCGCGCGCCGCGAACGGCGGCAACAATGTGAAATTGTACGCGCCGGCATCGTGGAATAGCGGATCGAGTTATTCGCATCTCGACGAAATTTTCAACGGCACGGCGAACGCGCTAATGACCTATTCGCTCGGCAACGGCGAATCCCTGCACAGTCCCGGCGCGATCACGTTGGGCATTTTGCGCGATGTCGGTTGGACGATCAATACGCCGACGCCCACGACACCTTCGACAATTTTTTTGCCGTTGCTCGGAAAAGATTTTGGACAGACGGCGCAAGGATTAACCGCGCCAATTTTGTTGAATCCATCCGATGGCGTAGCGCAAGCGAAACCGGTTTTCGATTGGACGGACGTTACCGGCGCGACGAGTTATCGTTTTCAATTATCCACCTCGAGCACATTCAATTCACTGACGATGGATCAAGCAATCGGCGCGAGTCAATACACCTTCACCAGCACATTGAGCGGCACGTACTATTGGCGCGTGTACGCGAGCGCTGGATCGCAGAACAGTCCCAACTCGGCGACGCGTTCGGTTGTGCTTGCGAATTATTCAGCCGACGATGACGGCGATAGTTTGCCGAACGGGTGGGAATTGCACGGGTACGACGCGAACAACGACGGAACGATTGATGTCAATTTGCCGGCGTTGGGCGCGAATTACCGGCACAAGGATATTTTCGTTGAGATGGATTATATGTATCGCGCGGATGCGACCAACGGACTCGCGCCGAATCAAAATGTTTTAAATTCGATTGTCGCGGTGTTCAACAGCGCGCCGGTTTCAAATCCCGATGGCACCACCGGGATTAACATCCATCTCGAACTCGACGACCTGGTGCCGTACGATTACACGCTCGATCCGTATCAAACCGAATTCAACGCGCTCAAGAGTGTGTATTTCGATTCAAACCGGACGGCGGTGTATCATTACATGATTTGGGCGAATCGCTACAGCACCTCGACCTCGAGCGGCGTTTCGATGGGAATTCCGGCGAGCGATTTTCTCGTTACGCTTGGTGGTTGGGGCGGCGGCGCGGGCGGCACCGAGTATCAAAAGATCGGCACGTTCATTCACGAACTCGGACACAATCTCGGGCTCACGCACGGCGGGAACGATCACACGAATTACAAACCGAATTATCTGAGCGTGATGAACTATCGTTTTCAAACGTTTGGCGTGTATCGCAACGGCGGTTGGTACAATTTCGATTATCAACGTTTTGATCTACCAAGTTTGAATGAAGCCGCGTTGAACGAAACGCTGGGACTGAACGGCGGCGGCGTGCTCACCGGCTATGGGACGATTCACGATTGTCCCGGCGGGACTGATCGCTTTACCGCGAACGCGAGCGGCGCGCTGGATTGGAATTGCGATGGCGACACCGCGGACGTAAACGTCGCGGTGGACATCAATCAATCCGGCGCGTACACCACGCTCGGTTCGCAAAACAATTGGGCGAACATTATTTTTCACGGCGGCGGCATCATCGGTTCCGGTTTATCGCCCCAGGAATTGGCGCGTCGCGTGATCGCGAATTTTCGCGTCCTGCCGTTCAGCGAACTGACGTTTGAAGAAGATCAACAAATGCACAAGTAGGAACAGGGCTTTTCAAAAGTCGTATTCGGGCGAACCCTTGCACCGCCCGCAAGGGCAGGTGTAAATTCGCGGCAACATACGGCGAAGCCGACCGTCATCGGCTGAATTCAAGCAACGCAGATCGCTTTGGCTATGGGTTGACGCGATTTCAATCGCCCTGTCAAGTGACTTTGAAAAGCCCTGCAAGTAGGAGCGGAATTATTTCGCGCACAAACACAGCGGGCGCGGATCCTGTGAACGATCCGCGCCCGGTTTGTTTATTCGATTGTTGTACCACGCGTCATTTCGAGCGCACACGCGAAATCTCAAATCGCAACGGCGAGATTTCTCGCTTCGCTCGAAATGACACCTCGAATTTACTTGGGCGGAAACGCCGTGAGGTACGGCACGCCGATTCCGATCAGCGCGACCACAAAGATCACACCAAAGATCAAACCCAGTTTCCAGAAATCCCCGCGCGAGATATAGCCACTGCCATAATAGATCGGCGAGGGACCAGTTGCGTACGGCGAAATGATACCCATCAAGCCGAGCGCGTACACCAGGAGCAACGCGAACGGCAAAAGCGGAATCCCTTTGATTTGCATCCCGACCGCCAGCATCACCGGCAAAACTGCGGCGGTGTGCGCGCTGAGCGATGCAAAGAAATAGTGGATGAAAAAGAATAGCGCGACTAGCAAGCCCATCGCGACCATCGGATCCATTCCCGCTAACGGCGCGGCGGCGAGTTTCGCAAACCACGCGACGAACCCGACCATATTCAAACCATTCGCGAGTGTGACCAAGGTGGCGAACCACACCAACACATTCCACGCGCCCTTGTTGCTGATGATCTCATCCCAGGTTACGATATTTGTAACCAGCATCAGCGCGATGCCAACCAGGACGACCGTCGTCGCGTTGATAAAGTTCGTGCCAAAGTACGGCAGGTTGAACAACTCATTCGAACCGGTGATCCAAAGGAAAATCGCGAGCACGACCAAGCCGATCATGATAAATTCCTGGCGCGTCATCGGTCCCATCTTGGCGAGTTCCTTGCCCGCCCACTCTGGAATTTCTTTGCTCGCTTTAATTTCCGGCGGATAAAGAAAATAGACCAATGCCGGCACGAGCAAAAGTAAAACGACGCCAATCGGCAAAAAGCCGGTGAACCACTGCACCCAATTGATGTCGAGTTTCGCCGTGTTTTTGACGATGGTCAGCGCGGCGGCGTTCGGCGCGAGCGCGGTGATAAACATCGAACTCGTTACGCAGGTTGCCGCGAGCGCCGTCCACATAATGTACGCGCCGATCTTGCGCGCGGTGGGACTGTTGGGTTCCGAGCCGTACAGCGCGGGGATGTTACGAATGACCGGGAACACCGTGCCGCCACTGCGCGCCGTGTTGGATGGTGTGCCGGGCGCAAGCGCGAGATCCGCCAACGAGATCGCATAGCCCAAGCCGAGTGTGTTCTTGCCCAACAACTTGACCAGCACCAACGCGATGCGCCGACCTAACCCGGTTTTGTTGTAACCCATCGAAAAAACGAATGCACCGAAAATCAACCACACGGTTGTATCGGCAAAACCACTTAGCCCCCAGGAGATCGAGGTCGAAACGTTCGCGTTGACGTACCGCATCGTTGTTGCGACGGCAACGCCGATCAAACCAATCGCCGCCGCCGGGATCGGCTCCAAGATCAAACCCAGGATCACCGCGGCGAAGAGCGCAAAGTACAACCACGCGCTCGTGGTCAAACCGGCTGGCGCGCCAAAGATGTACGGGTAGACTGCCAGCACTGCCCATAACAATAGTGGCGCAAGCACTTTGAGGTTGACTTTCATTTACCATCCTCCTTGAAAAGTATCTGCTCAGGCGTCATTCTGAGCAAAGCGAAGAATCTCGGATCGTTGCGCGCGAGACCATTCGCTTTGCTCAGGGTGACACAAGGGCTGAGCAGTTACCTTGAAAAAATAAAACGCCTCTCAAAAAATTTGAGAGGCGCTCTGCACCCATCGAATTGGCGCGCGTCCTTGCGCGTCATTTCAAACCTATTATACTCTGTTCGCGCCCAAAATGCTATTTTGCCGATGCGCGCATCTCCGCGATGATCGCGTTGGTTACCTCCATTGTCTTTGCCGTGCCGCCCAAATCCGGCGTGAGCACGCGTCCCGCGCGCGTTACGGCTGTGATCGCGCGTTCAATCATTTGCGCGGCTGGTTTTTGTCCGATGAAATCGAGCATCATCGCGCCGCACCAAATCATCGCGATTGGATTCGCGATGCCTTTGCCCACAATATCCGGCGCGGAGCCGTGTAACGGCTCGAACATCGAAGGATACGCGCGTTCGGGGTTGATGTTGCCGCTCGGCGCGATGCCCATACTGCCACAGATCGCCGCGCCAAGATCGGTGAGAATATCGCCGAATAAATTCGACGCGACCACTACATCGAGCGATTCGGGACGCAGAACAAAACGCGCGGCGAGCGCGTCAATCAACACGCGTTCGATTTGCACATCCGAAAATTCTTTACCGACCGCTTCGACGATCTCATCCCAAAACGTAAGCGAGTGTTGTTGCGCGTTTGATTTTGTCGCGCTCACCAACTTTTTTCGCCGCGCCCGCGCGAGATTGAACGCGTAACGTACGACGCGTTCGACACCGACGCGCGTAAAGACGGATGTTTCGACCGCGACTTCAATCGGCAAGCCGCGATGTGATCGTCCGCCCGCGCCGGCATATTCGCCTTCGGTGTTTTCGCGAATCACGACGAAATCAATCTCGCCCACTTTTTTTCCGGCGAGCGGCGTTTTGACGCCGGGTAAAAGCAAACTGGGACGATAGCAAACGTACTGCTCCAAGCCCTGGCAGATCGGCAGGCGCAAACCGCGCAGAGAAATGTGATCGGGCACCGTCGGAAAACCGACCGCGCCAAAATAAATCGCGTCGAATGATTTGAGAATTTTCAAACCATCGTCCGCCATCATCTTGCCGGTCTTGAGATAATAATTACACCCGTACGGCAAATCCTCGTACTGCAAACGAAACGCGCCGGTAATGTCCGCCGCCGCGTTCAACACCTTGACCCCTTCAGGAGCAACTTCTTCGCCAATCCCATCACCAGGAATGACTGCAATGGTATAATCTTTCATCGCGCCTCCTCATGCTGATTCGCGCCACCGTTCTGAATCGCGAATAAAAATTTCAATCCAGCAAGTTCATTATACGCCGCGCGCGCCGATTTTCAAAAATGAATTCCGACCGGGCTTGATACGCTTGACGAACCGGGCTATAATTAAAATGCAAGCTGAAAGGAGGCACGTATGTTTGATCGGCGTCACATCGCTCAACTTTTTCTTCTTGCTCTTGCGCTCATTTTTTTCCTCGTCGGGTGTTTGCCCGAAGGCACGCGTCCCCTGGTAACGATCAACGCGCCGCCCAACAACTCGGTGATCGAAGTGAACAATGAGGTGTTGATCCAATCCACCGCGTCCGATCCGTCCGGCGTTGCGCGGATCGAAATTTGGATCAACAACGCGCTCGTCGGCGCGGAGACCAATCCCACACTTGGCACACAAGGATTTTTTTCGACAGTTCTGCATTGGACGCCGACGCAAGCCGGGACGTTCACAATTGAAGCGCGCGCGTACAGTCGCGCGGGCGGGGTGAGTGAATCGGCGCGCATCGCCGTCGTTGTGCGCGAGGGCGTCGTGCGCGCGACGAACACACCCACGCTCACGCCGACCGCAACGCGCACCGCGACCTTTACGCCGACGATCCCAACTCCCACCGGCTCGCTCACCCCGACACTCACACCAACCGGCACACTCACGCCGACGATCACCGCGACCGCAACGATCACGCCCACCGCGACGCGAACACCCACGCCCACACTTACATCAACCCCGGTCGTCGCGCCACTCGCGCCGAGCGGGTTCAACGCGATTGTCGCCGGGCAAACGACGAGTGATCTCACCTGGGCGGACAATGCGCGCGATGAAGATGGTTTTCGCGTCTATCGCAAAATGGCGAGCGGTGATGTGCTGATCGCACAACGCGCCGCGAACAATAACATCGGCAATGTGATTTTGAATTTAACCGGGCTCGTGTGCAGTGAGCAGTACGAGTTCTACGTCAAAGCGTTCAAAGGATCGCTCGAATCACCGGCAAGCAACGTGGTAACGCTTGCAACCGATCCGTGCACGCCGACGAATGTGGTCGCGTCGAATCCGACCGGGCAAACGATCACCCTCGCGTGGAACGACACCGCGACGACGCCCGAAGAAACCGGGTTTAAAATTTATTTCGGCGCGACCGCGAAGAAAACCGTGGACGCGCATCCTGGGATTGGCGCGGCGACCACGACACTCACCGGTTTAGAGTGCGGCACAACGTACAGCGATATTCGCGTCAGCGCGATCAACGGCGCGCGCGAATCGCCCAAGAGTGAAACGGCGGCGAGCGCGACGACCGCGCCGTGCCAAATCAAAATCGAATTTACGCGCGTGGACATTAAGGACGACACCGATTCCGGCTTGTTCGATCCCGGCGAAATTCGTCTCACGTTCAACGTCGCGGGACAAACCAAAGATTGGCCCTCGGCGACCGGCTCGAAATCTATTCACAGCGGGTTCAATGAAAGTTTCAGCGTCGTCTTTAACGCGACACTCGCGCGGAGCGCGTCGTTCGATCTCAGCATCACCGCGCAAGACGTGGGCGACGATCCGGATCCGATGGGCACTGTAACCGCGCGGTACGCCGGCACAATGCCGAGTAATTTCGGTCACGGCATCAAGACGCTCGAAAATACGTTTTTCAAAATTTACTTTACGATCACGGTTACCGCGCCGCCGTAGGGCAAATTTGTAAATTTGCCCTACACGCCCCAACATAGCGCGCGCTACTCATTCGCGCCGATTGTCTCGCGTCGTGCTTTTGACCGGCTTTTGACCGGCGTTTGACTTGCGAACGCGATAATCGGCGTGGCTGAATCTGTCGCGCAGAGTTGCGCGTTGCGATTCGGGTGTTGAACGCCTTTCGAGCGTAATTGTTCGAGAGGCGTTTTTGTTTTACCATCAGATCCGTGGGGCGGCTTTTCAAGCCGCCGGAGCGGGCACGCAAGCCCGCACCACATTTGCCAGGAGGAGTCCATGGGGCTTTTAGTCATTTCGAAAGAAGACATTGCATCGTTTATCGCGCGACTCGTAACCGAGTACGAAGTGGTCGCGCCGGTCGCGCGCGAAAACAAATTCGCGTTCGCGCCGATCACCGATCCTGCCCAGGTGCGGCTCGATTACACCACGACGATCCTGCCACCGAAAAAAGCGTTCTTGCCGCCGGAAGAAACCTTGTTCGCGTTCAAACTGAATGGCGCGTTCACCACGCAACCGATTTTCGATGAACGTCCGCGCGTTTTGCTCGGCGCGCACACCTGCGATTTGCACGCGATCAAATTGCTCGATGCGGTTTTTGAAACAGGTTTCGCGGACGAGCATTATCGCAAACGCCGCGCGCACACGCTGATCGTGAGTTTAGAATGTCTCGCGCCGTGCGACGAACATTCGTTTTGCAAAAGTATGGAAACGTTGACCGCGCGCGACGGGTACGATTTGCATTTGACCGATGTCGGCGACGCGTACACGGTAGACGTTGGCACGGAGCAAGGCAAACAATTGCTCGCGCGCTTTGCGAATGCGGGCGACGCGACACGGCTCGACCTGGATCACCTCAACAAAAAACTCGCGGCGAAATGGTCGAACTTTGCGTACCGCTTGGATTTCAACGCAAACGATTTACCGGCAGTGATGGCGTTGAGTTACAAAAATCCGCTGTGGGAAGAACTCGGTAAAAAATGTTTGGCGTGCGGACAGTGCAACCTGGTTTGTCCGACCTGTTATTGTTTCAACGTCAAAGACGACACCGGGTTCGATCACAAAACCGGCGAACGCAAACGCGTGTGGGACTCGTGCCAGCTCGACGAGTTTGCGCGCGTCGCGACCGGCGAAAATTTTCGCAAGACGCGCGCGCAACGCCAACGCCATCGTTTTTTCCGCAAGGGCAAATATATCCCGGAGATGCACGGCGCGCTCGGCTGTGTCGGTTGTGGACGATGCGCGCGCGCGTGCCTCGTTGATATTTCACCGGTGCAAGTGTTCAACGCGTTGCATCAAACGCGAGGTTTGTAGCGCGCGCTTTTAGCGCGCAGTAAATTGCGCTAAAGCGCATACTACAAACAGGAGATCAAATATGGCAATCCCAACCACCGATTCGCTCTACACGCCCGCGCCCGCCCGCATCGCGAAAATCCAAACGCTGACCGCGATGGAAAAATTATTTACGATTGAATTGCCGCGCGGTCAAACCCTGGGACACGCGCCGGGACAATTTGTCGAAGTGAGTTTGTTCGGCGTCGGCGAAGCGCCGATCTCGATTACGTCGTCGCCGAGCCGGAGCAACGGCACGTTCGAATTGTGCGTGCGTCAGGTCGGCGATGTAACGCGCGCGCTCCACACTCTCGGCGAAGGCGCGCTGATCGGTTTGCGCGGTCCGTTCGGACACGGTTTCCCGCTCGACGAATTTAAGGGCAAAGATATTTTGTTCGCGCCGGGCGGACTCGGACTCGCGCCGGCGCGCAGTGTGATCAACCAGGTGCTTGATCATCGGCGCGATTTCGCGCGCGTGATAATTTTGTACGGCGCGAAAACTCCCGGCGAATTATTGTTCAAGGACGAACTCGCCGCGTGGAGCAAACGCGACGATGTAGAATTTTTCGTAACGGTTGATCGCGGCGACGAAAATTGGAAAGGCAATGTCGGCGTCATCACGACGCTCTTCCCCAAGGTCGCGGTCAGTCCGCGCAACACGATTGCGATCACGATCGGTCCGCCGGTGATGTATCGTTTCGTATTGATGGAACTGCTCGGCAAAGGCATCCCCGATGATCAGATTTGGTTGTCGCTCGAACGGCGAATGAAATGCGGCGTTGGCAAATGCGGACATTGCCAGATCAATCATTTGTATTGTTGCCAGCAAGGACCCGCGTTCAATTACGCGCAAATTCGCGGGATCGAGGAGGCGATCTAATGAAACCCCAAGTGGCGTTCTTCGATTTCACGAGTTGCGAAGGTTGTCAGCTCACCGTCGTGGATTCTTTGCAAACGCATCTCGATTTGCTCGATATGGTTGAGATCGTGCAATTCCGCGAAGCGATGAGCGAGCGCGGCGAAGATTACGCGGTCGCGTTCATCGAAGGTTCGATCACGCGCGAGTCGGACGAAGCGCGGCTCAAAGAAATTCGTGAACGTGCGGCAGTGTTGGTCGCGCTCGGCGCGTGCGCGCACATCGGCGGCGTCAACGCGATCAAAAATCTCGCGCCGCTTCACGATGTTCGCAAGTACGTGTACGGCGAACGCGCGGAATGGTTCGCGACATACGCGGCGCGTCCGATCAGCGCGGTCGTCAAGGTGGACGCGTTCATCCCAGGATGCCCGATTGATCGCGAAGAATTTATTCGCGTCGTCAACGCGCTCTTGCGCGGCATCAAGCCGCCGATCCCGGATTATCCAATGTGCGTCGAGTGCAAACTCAAAGAAAATGTTTGCTTGTTCGACAAGGGCGGTGATTGTCTCGGCGCGATCACGCGCGCGGGGTGCGGCGCGATCTGTCCGACGTACGGCGATGGGTGCGAAGGATGTCGCGGTTTGATTCCGAATCCAAATCGCGATTCAATGCAAAGCGTTCTCGCCGCGCGCGGACTGACGCCGCAAGATGTGATGGCGCGGATGACGATGTTTGGATCGTACGAGATAAGTAAAGCGTAAAACGTAATGCGTAATTACGTTTTACGCATTACGTTTTACTTGGAGAATACCTATGGCACAAAACTTGCACATTGACATTCACCACATCACCCGCGTCGAAGGACACGGCAACATTGTCGTCAACGCGAAAAATGGCGTGCTGGAAGAATGTCGGCTCGACATTGTGGAGACGCCGCGCTTTTTTGAAGCGTTGTTGCGCGGGCGACCGTACACCGAAGCGAGCCACATCACGTCGCGCATCTGCGGCATCTGCGCGGTCGGACACGCGACCGCGTCTCTGCGCGCGACCGAGCACGCGCTCGGCGTCGCGTTGTCGGAGCAAACGCGCCTCTTGCGCGATTTGATTTTCTTCGGCGAGATGCTCGACAGTCACGTTTTGCATACGTATATGTTGATCGCACCGGACTTTTTCGGCGTGGGCAGTGTGATTCCGCTCGCGCAGGTCGCGGCGAACGCGGTTCTGCGCGCCCTGCGCGTGAAAAAACTCGCGGGCGATCTGTGCGCGGTGATCGGCGGTCGCCACACGCACCCCATCGCGATGACGGTCGGCGGGTTCACGCATCTGCCGACGGTCGAAGAAATCAAAGCATTGCGCGAGCGTTTGATTCTCGCGCGCAAAGATATGGACGACACGATCACGCTATTCAAAACTCTGCCGTGGCCCCGTTTCAAACGCGAGACCGAATACATCGCACTGTCCAAGCCGAACGAGTACGCGTTCATTGACGGCGCGATCACCAGCACCGACGGCGGATCCTGGGACGTTACCGATTACAAAACGATCACGAACGAACACCTGGTTCAACATTCATCGTCGAAACACACCAAGCACAAACGCGAAGCGTATATGGTCGGCGCGCTCGCGCGGTTCAACGTCAATTACAATTTCTTGCATCCGAAAGCGAAAGCCGCGGCGCAGGAGCTGGGAATGAAACCGGTTTGCACGAATCCATATTTCAATTCCGCCGCGCAAATCGTCGAGATGGTGCATAGCGTCGAAGGTGCGATCACGGTTTGCGATGAATTGATCGCGCGCGGTATCAAACCGGAAAAACCGTACACGTTTTCCGGCAAGGGCGGCGCGGGCGTCGGCGCGTGCGAAGTACCGCGCGGCACACTCTATCACGATTACGAAATCGGCGACGATGGGCGCATCGTCAACGCGAATTGCATCATCCCGACCGGACAAAATCTCGCGAACATCGAAGCGGATATGCGCGCGCTCGTTCCGCAGATTCTCGATCAGGGTCAGGATAAAGTTACGCTCGCGCTCGAAATGTTGGTGCGCGCGTACGATCCGTGTATTTCGTGTTCAGTGCATTTCTTGAGCGTCAAGTTCGTTTAGTGCGTTGGATAGTTGGATAGTTACATAGTTGAATCGTTGCAACAAACTATCCAACTATCCAACTATCCAACTATGCAACCAACGCTGATTTTAGGATTAGGCAATCCACTCCAAGCCGACGATGGGATCGGGTGTCGCGTCGCGCAAGAGCTCGCGACGCGCGCGTTGCCGGACGTTGAAGTGATGGATGGCGGCACGCCCGGCGTCGGCTTGATCAATTTGCTCCAAGGACGCGCGCGTGCTATCATTGTGGACGCCGCGGAGATGCAATTATTACCCGGCGAAGTGCGCGTGTTCGATCCGCGCCAGGTTCACTTGGATCGCGCGCGCGAACAATTCTCTCTGCATCACTGCGGCGTCGCGGACGCGCTCGCGCTCGCGGACGCGCTAAAACTTACCTTGCCGGAGATTACGCTTGTCGGCGTCCAGCCCGCGCGCGTCGAGTGGGGCGCGCAACTCACGCCGCGCGTTCAAGCCGCGTTGCCGCGCGTGATTGAAACGGTAATCCAACAACTTGACGCAGTTCCTTAATTTCCCTTATTTCCCTAATTTCCTTTGTTGCGGAAAAAATGGAAATGCGGGAAATAAGGGAAATGCCGGGAATCAATAGGAGGCACAACATGGCAAACGAAAAAATTTTGATCATTGACAATGACGACGACCTGGTGTACGCGATGCGCCTACCACTTGAAGCCGCGGGCTATCAAGTGTTTCGCGCGGCGAACGGCAACGAAGGATTGCAAATGGTCAAGACGGTCAATCCCGATTTGATCATTCTCGATGTGATGATGGATTCGACGACCGAAGGTTTTCAAGTGAGTCTCACGCTGCGCAATCCCACGCCCGCATCCGAGTACGCCGCGTATCGCCACATTCCGATTATGATGTTGAGCGCGATTCATTCGACGACCGCGTTGCGATTCGCGCCCGACCAGGATTATTTGCCGATTGATTCGTTCGTCGAAAAACCGGTCGGTCCCGAAAAATTGTTGAGCCAAGTCCGCAAGCATTTGGAAAAGAAACAAACCGCGTAGTCGGCACAACAACGAATTTGGAAAACAACGAATCGCCCAAACGGATTCGACGCTTTAGCGGGTTGCGTGTCAGACACGCTAAGCGAACCGCGTAAACGCTCGACGCCACATCGGACTGGCCAATTCGTTCCTTTCTCCATTCGTTGTTGTGCAACGAGATCAACGATGAACCAGAACGCCTCGAGTCAAGCGCATCGCGTCAGCGCGTTGCCCGCGCGCGAACTCGCCGCGAGCGTCGCGTGGTTCATTCGCTTGCGCTGGCTCGCCGGCGCAGGCGTGTTGAGCGCGGTCTGGTTCATTGATCTTTTTCTCCCTCTGCATCTGCCGGTCATTCCTCTGTATGCCATCGGGTTGATCATCCTCGCCTACAACCTGGTTTTTCGATACGCGTTCACGCGCGCCCCGCGCGATCTCCCCGATCTACATCGGCTCACGCATTGGCAAATCGCGTGCGATTGGATCGCGATGAGCGCGCTGATTTATTTTTCCGGCGGCTTGACCAGCCCCGCGATTCTCTATTTCTTTTTTCACATCATCATCGCTTCGATTTTGCTCACCGCGCGCGCGACATTTTTTTTCGCCGCGTTCGCGACCGGGTTGATCGGCGCGCTCGGCGCGCTCGAACTCGGCGGCGCGTTGCCGCACGTTGAGGTGTTTCGCGCGTCCACGCTCGCGCTCACGCGCGATCCACTGTATGTGTCCGGCGCGATTTTCTTTTTCGCGAGCGCGGCATTCGTCGCGGCGTATCTCGGCAACGGTTTGAATCAACGCTTGCGCGAACGCCAAGCGCAAACGATTCAACTGAACGAACGATTGCAAACGCTGTACGACGCGGCGCAAACGATCAACTCGACGCTCGAACTGCAACAAGTGTTGACGCGCCTCGCGCGCGCAACCGCCGACGCGATGAACGTGCGCGCGTGCTCGATTCGCTTGCTGAGCGATGACGGCGCGCGGTTGATTGTCGGCGGCGTGCACGGTTTGAGCGACGCGTACATTCAAAAAGGCGATCTCGTGCTCGCGCAAAATCCACTCGCGCGCCAGGTGTTGGCAGGTGAAGTGATCGCGATTGCCGACATCGCGCACGATGCGCGTTTGCAATATCCGGCGGAAGCCGTCGCCGAAGGAATTTGCGCGATGCTCTCCGCCCCGCTCATCGGCAAGCACGGTGCGCTCGGTTTGATGCGCGCGTACAGCGTCGAGCGCGATCATTTCACGGCGAGCGATGCGAATTTTCTGTCCACCATCGCGAGCCAGGGGAGCATCGCGATTGAAAACGCACTCGCGTACCAACAACTCGGCAAACTCGATCAGATGAAATCCAAATTCGTGTTGACGGTTACGCACGAACTCCGCTCGCCGGTCAGCGTCGTGCAAAGTTTACTGCGAACTCTGCACGCCGGGTACGCCGGCGCGTTGAGCGACACGCAACGCGATCTGGTCGAACGCGCCCTACGCCGTTCCGATTTTTTGCAAACGCTGATTGACGATCTGCTCGCGCTCGCCGCCGGTAAAAGCGAATTGCGCGTCAACGAAGCCCGCGTGCGCGTGCCCCTCGGCGATGCGGTCGCGCGCGTCGTCGAACGCTTTCAGACGCCCGCACAAGAAAAACAGATCGCGCTCGAATGGCACTGCGATTGCGACGACGCGCCGATCGCGATTCTCGCGACCCAGGATGCGGTGGATCGCATTCTCAACAACCTGGTTTCAAACGCGCTCAAGTACACGCGCGCGCGCGGACGCGTCGCGATCACCCTCCGCCGCACGGACGGCAACGCACAGATCGAAATCGCGGACACAGGGATCGGGATTCCCGATGACGCGATGCCGCATCTGTTTGAAGAATTTTATCGCGCGCCGAACGCAAAGCAATCCGAAAAAGAAGGCACGGGGTTGGGTCTCGCGATCACGCGTGACCTGGTCACGCGTTTCGGCGGACGCATCACGGCGCAAAGCAAACTCCACGAAGGCGCGACGTTTGTCGTAACGTTTCCAGAAAACCCAAAGGGTTTCTAAAAACCCTTCGGGTTTGTGGGCGAGGCGCATGTGTTTCTCCGCGTCTGGTACAACATCGGCTTGGGCGCAAAGATGGCGGTCATTGTCGTCATCGGCGTCGTCTCGCTCGTTACGCTGTTTGCGTACCTCGGCACCGCCGCGCTCACTGAAAGCACGCAACGCACTCTGCAAGAGCGCGTCATCCTCGCGCAAACCGCCGCGCGCCACATTGATTATCTCCTCGCCAGCATCGAAAATAGTTTGACCGATACTGCCGCGCAAGCCGAGTGGTCGGATCCAAACCAGGTCAATGCGCTTCTTGACCGCGCGCACGCGCGCCTAAAATTTTTCGGCGCGCATCTTTTTCTCCTCGATCAAAATAGATCACTCATCGCGTCGCGCCCAACCATCACGGACACGATTTCGTTCGATCATTTCGCGTCCGTCACCGCCGCACTCGATGGTCAACCGTTCGCGGTCTCGCGTTATAAACGTCCGCTCGATTCGCTTGGCACCGCGACGATTGCGGTCGCGCCGGTACGCGATCATTCGAATCGCGTGATTGGCGCGCTCGTCCTCACGATTGATCTCGCGCAACGCGAAAATAGTTTGTTCACGCATCCGATTGGCTTAGGCGAAACCGGGTATATGGATTTGGTGGATTTGGGCGGCATCATTCTCGCGAGCACGCGCGCGGAACGCGTCGAACAAGTCAGTTATCACGGCACAAGTCTCGCGTGGATGATTCAAAATCAGCAACAAATGGTTTCGACGTGTTACGATTGTCACCCGAATCCATCCGAACCGGCGCGGCGCGATGAAGTGCTCGCGTTCGCGCCGCTCGAACGCGCCGCGTGGGGCGTAACCGTGCATCAAAGCGAAGAGGAAGTGTTCGCGGCGACGCGGCTTTTGCAATTGCGAATTTTTGCGTTGTTGATCATTTGCATCGGCGGCGCACTCGCGCTCGTGTATCTCACGACGCGCAGTGTGATCGCGCCGACCCAGGATTTGACGCGCGCGACCGAACGCATCGCGACCGGCGATCTCGACACGCCAATTCGCGCGCGCGGGCGCGATGAGATCGGCGCGCTCGCGCAATCGTTCGAAGCGATGCGCGCGCGGTTGAAAGATTCGATCGCGGAAATTTCCGCGTGGAATCGCGAACTCGATACGCGTGTGCACGAGCGGACCGAAGAATGTCGCACCGCGAAAAACGAACTCGAGCAATTGTACGCCGAGTTGCAACGTAAGGAACACGCGCGCAGTGAATTACTGCATCGCGTTTTTTCCGCGCAAGAAGAAGAGCGCAAACGCATCGCGCGCGAACTGCACGACGAGACCGCGCAAGTGTTAACCGGGTTGGCGTACGCGCTCGATCACGCCGCGGAGCAAACGACCGCGCCGGAAATTCAAGCCCTGCTCGAACGGATGCACACGCTCGCCGAAACCGCGCTCCAAGAAATTCAGCGCATCATTCTCGATCTACGTCCGACGATGCTCGATCATCTCGGCTTGATGCCCGCGTTGCGCTGGTACGCGCAAACGCGATTGGAAGTTCAAAACATTCAACTGACCGTGCGCGAGATCGGCACGCCGCGGCGATTACCGCCGCCGGTCGAAATCGCATTGTTCCGCGTCGTGCAAGAAGCGATCAACAATATCGCGCGTCATTCGTTCGCGCGCCACGCGCATTGCGTTTTTGAATTTGACGCGGATCGCGTCATCGTTCGCATCACCGACGACGGCGTTGGATTCGATCCAGAATCGATCACGCGCGCGGTGAACGGCAAACGCGGCTTGGGTTTGATCGGAATGGAAGAACGGATGAGCGCGATTGGCGGCGCGTTGCATTTGCGTTCGACGCCGGGCGCGGGCACCGGCATCACGCTGATCGCGCCGACGGAAGACGACGACGAATCGCAGAATTGAACGAATTTTGCGTCAACGAATCCAAACAAATAAACGAATCCCGGTACCGCGCGCACCATTCGTTTATTCGTTTCACATTCGTTGACGCCAAAGGAACCGCGATGGATAAAATTCGCGTGTTGATCGCGGACGATCACGCGATTGTCCGCGAGGGCATTTGTCTTTTGCTCGCGCGGCACAAGGACCTTGAAGTCGTCGGGCAAGCGACCGATGGCAGGCAAGCCGTCGCGCGCGTCGCGGAACTGCGCCCCGATGTCGTGCTGATGGATATTACGATGCCGGAAATGAGCGGCTTGGAAGCGACGCAAGAGATTCACAAAAAATTCCCGGCGACGCGCGTCCTGGTTTTGACGCAACACGAAAACAAGGAATTTATTTTTCCGCTCCTGCGCGCCGGCGCGGCGGGCTATGTGTTCAAACGCGCGCGCGCGCAAGAATTGATCGGCGCGATTCGCGCGGTCTTTGCGGAAGGCGCGTACTTGCCGCCGCAAGTCGCGCACGCGGTCGTGGACGCACTCGCGCAACCGACGAGCGAAGCGCGCGCCGGTTCGATCTTGTCCGAACGCGAAAAAGAAATCGTGCGCTTGGTCGCGGAAGGGTTGAGCAGTCGCGAAATCGCGGAGCGTTTGACGATCAGCGCGAAAACGGTCGAGACGCATCGCGCGAACATCATGGAAAAGCTCAACGCGCACACGACGGCGGAGTTGATCAAGTACGCGATTCGGGAGGGGCTGGTGAAAGCGTAAAGAGATGGAGAGATTCAACCGAGATGGCTATGGTCATCTCGGTTGTTTTGTTGACGCACCTGGATATTTTGCGATGGATTTGATTCCCGGCTATAATGTGAAAAATTTTGAACGCATTTGTAGTATCTCGGAGGCGCGCAATGTACCTGATGTATGTTGATGAAAGCGGCGATGTCGGAGTACACAACTCTCCCTCGCGATACTTTGTGATTACCGGTATGGTTGTTCACGAATTGCGGTGGCAAGGATATTTGGATACCTTCATCACATTGCGGCGTCAATTTAAACAAACATACAAATTGCGTTTGCGCGATGAATTTCACGCGGCGGCGTTCATTTCAAATCCAGGCAATCTAGTCAAGATTAAACGACATCATCGCCTGGCAATGATTCATACATTTGCGCGTACACTTGCGACGATGACAGACTTGAATCTGATCAATGTGGTGGTAGATAAACAAAGCAAATCACAAGGATATGATGTTTTTGGAATGGCATGGAAAGTTTTGATCCAACGCTTTGAGAATACCATTTCGCGTCACAATTTTCCCGGTCCCGCCAATGCCGATGAACGCGGCATAATTCTTTGCGATCACACCGACGATAAAAAATTGATGACCCTATTGCGCCAGATGCGCCGTTATAACCCGGTGCCATATCAACAATCTTTTACCGCTGGGCATCGCAATCTGCCTCTGTTCTACATCATCGAAGATCCAAGTTTTCGCGATTCGGCTCATTCCTATTTTGTGCAAGCCGTTGACTTGGCGGCATTCTTGCTGTATCAGAAGCTCGCGCCGAACGCCTATATGCGAAAAAAATCCGCGCAAAACTATTTTCAGTTGCTCAAGCCAATTCTTTGTTCACACGCTTCCAACAAAGACCCCAACGGAATCGTCTTTCTTTGAAAAATAAAATGGGGGCGTTGCCGCCCCCGGAAGAATCCTACTAACCGAACGAGCCGGAGTTCAGATTCTGTCTCTATTATAAAGCCAATCGGATTGATGTCAAGAATGAATTTTGTTCGATTTTCCTCGGCAAAATTCACGTAGAATATTCCGACTCTTTTTTCCTCCGTTTTCCCCTACTTTCCCCTACTTGATTTTCCCCTCCGCGAATACCAACTTTCCCTGATCCACATTTCCGCGCGCGTGTGCTACATTCAAACCGGTCAGAATCCCTCAATCTCTCAATCACTTTCTCAATCTCTAGAAACCGGAGGATGCTATGCCTCACCTCTCGCGCAGACAATTTCTGCAACTCTCCGCCGGCGTTAGCGGATCGCTCTTGTTGCCGCACGTCGCGGATGCCGCGGGCGGCGAAGATTTTCCACTGCACAAACGCGTCGGCGAACTCGCGACGATTTGCCCGTACTGCTCGTGCGGGTGCGGTCTCGTCATCGCGACCGATGAACACGGACACATTAGCAACGTCGAAGGCGATCCGGAAAATCCGATCAATCGCGGCATCCTGTGTCCGAAATCAATCGCCGTGCGCCAACTCGCGAACAGTCCGCTCCGACTCGGCAAAGTAAAATATCGCGCGCCCGGCTCGAATCAGTGGGAAGAAAAATCCTGGGAATGGACCATTGAAGAAATCGCGAAACGCGTCCGCAAAGCGCGCGATGAAAGTTTTGTGCGAACGATCAAGGTCAATGACAAAGATGTTACCGTGAATCGCACCGAAGGAATCGCGTGGCTCGGCGGCGCGGCGAACAACAACGAAGATTGTTACCTTGCGACCAAATTGATGCGCGCGCTCGGCGTGGTGTACCTCGAACACCAGGCGCGGCTCTGACACAGCGCGACGGTGGCCGGTCTCGGTCCCACATTTGGTCGCGGCGCGATGACGAACGATTGGGTTGACCTCAAAAATGCCGATGTCATTTTCATCATCGGCGCAAACCCCGCGAGCAATCACCCCGCCTCGTTCAGTTGGATCAACGACACGCGCGAACACGGCGCGAAATTGATCGTCGTTGATCCGGCGTACACGCGGAGCGCGGCAACCGCCGATGTGTACGCGCCGATTCGCCCCGGCACGGACATTGTGTTTCTCGGCGCGTTGATCAATTATGCGATCCAAAACAAACTATACCACGAAGAATACATCAAAGCGTACACAAACGCGCTCACATTGATCAGTCCCGATTTCAAAGGTCCCGCCGATCTCGATGGCTTGTTCTCCGGTTTCGACGCGGAGAAAAAATCGTACGACACGACGACGTGGAAATATCAAAGTGAAAAAGTGAAGGATGCCGCGGGCAATGACATCAGTGTTCCGAAACAAGCCGTCGCGCTTGACGAACCCAATACCGTATTTTCGATTCTCAAAAAACATTACGCGCGCTACACACCGGCATTGGTCGAGCGCATTTGCGGTACGCCGCAAGAAAAATTTCTTCAAGTCGCGAAAATTTTTTGCGCGACCGGCGCGGCGGATAAATCGGGAACGATTTTGTACGCGATGGGACAAACGCAACACACGGTCGGCACGCAAAACGTTCGCATTATGGCGATGCTTCAATTACTGCTCGGCAACATTGGGATTCCCGGCGGCGGCGTCAACGCATTGCGCGGCGAATCGAACGTGCAAGGGTCAACCGACTTTGCGTTGCTATACCAGGATTTGCCCGGCTATCTCGGCGCGCCAACCGATCGCCATCCCGATTTCAAAACGTTTGCCGCGAAATTCGATACGACATCGTACTGGATCAACGGTCCGCGCTTTGTCGTGAATTTGCTGAAAGCGTGGTACGGCGATGCGGCGAAACCGGAAAATAATTACGCGTACGATTATCTCCCCAAGACGAGCGGCAACTATTCCTGGATTCCGCTTTTTCAAGCGATGGGCGCGGGAAAAATCAAAGGGCTGTTTTGTATGGGGATGAACCCGGCAGTGTCGGGTCCCAATTCGCGAATGGAACGGCAATCGCTCGCGAATCTCGATTGGCTCGTCGTGATGGATTTGTTCGAAACCGAAACTGCGAGTTTCTGGCGCGCGCCCGGCACGGATCCAAAAAATATCCAAACCGAAGTTTTCCTTTTGCCCGCGCTCGACGCGATGGAAAAAGTCGGTTCGATTGTTACGAGCGGACGCCGCATCCAATGGCGACCGCGCGTTTCCGCCGGTCCGGGTGAAGCGCAAACCGATATTTGGATTCTCGACCGGCTCGCGCAAGCGATCAAGAAAATTTATCACGGTTCGCCGGAAACGCGCGATCTCCCGATTCGCGACCTGACCTGGTTTTACGGCGAAGGCACCGATCCCGATCCGGAAATCGTCGCGCGAGAGATCAACGGTTACGCGCTCGATGATGTGAAAGACGCGAGCGGCGCAGTGATTCTCGCGAAAGGCGCGTTGCTCCCGGCATTTGCGACGATTGCATCCGCCGCGAATTACGACGCGATCGCGTGCGGCAATTGGTTGTACGCCGGCTATTTCGCGCCCGCGGATGATGGACGCGGTATCTGGCGTCCGGCGGCGCGGCGACGCGGGCAAAAAGATCCGGGCAACCTGGGTTTGTTTCCGTACTGGGGATTCACATGGCCCGCGAATCGGCACATCCTTTACAATCGCGCGTCGGCGCGCCCGGATGGATCGCCCTGGGTCGAAAATAAAAAATTGATCTGGTGGGACGCGGCGCAGAAAAAATGGACCGGCTACGACGTACCGGATTTTGTCGCGACCAAAGCGCCGGATGCAAAAGCGGTGATCGGCGGCGCGGGACTCGCGGCGCAAACCGGCACGGATGCGTTCCTGATGAAAGCCGATGGCAAGGGCTGGCTCTTTGCGCCGACCGGCTTGAGCGAAGGTCCTCTGCCGGAACATTACGAACCGATCGAATCGCCGGTAACAAATTGTTTGTCCGGTTGCAACACGAACCCGGTCGTCAAAATCTGGGCAACAAACCAGGACAAACCAATTGGCGACAAACTGGGATTGTGCGAACAATTCCCGGTGATCTGCACGACGTTCCGGCTCGGCGAACATTGGCAAGCCGGCGCAATGTCGCGCACATTGCCCTGGCTCGCGGAAATTCAACCCGAATTGTTCGTGATGCTCGGCAAAGACCTCGCGGCGGCGCGCGGGATCACGAATGGCGCGCGCGCCAAAATCATTTCCGCGCGCGGCGAGATCAGCGCGGTCGCGATTGTTACCGCGCGGATGAAGCCGCTCGTGATTGACGGCAAGCAAGTGCATATGGTTCGCATTCCCTGGCACTGGGGCTGGGCAGGTCTCGCAACCGGCGATTGCGTGAACGATCTCACGCATCACGTCGGCGACGCGAACACGATGATCCCGGAGTACAAGGCGTTTCTGGTGGACGTGCGAAAAACATAGTTGGTTAGTTCGATGGTTGCATAGTTGAATAGTTCACGCAACTATCCAACTAAAAACTATGTAACTATCAAACACAACAAAGGCGGTACTATGAGTAGATACGCAATGTTGATTGACGAAACCCGGTGCACAGGATGCCGCGCGTGCCAGGTCGCGTGCAAGCAGTGGAACGATTTGCCGGGCGAGCAGACGCGCAATCGCGGCACGTACACAAATCCGCCCGCGCTCTCCGCGAAAACATGGAGCATGATCGAATTCAACGAAATCGAGACCGGCGACAAGGTTGGCTTTTACTTTTTGAAACGCGGGTGTATGCACTGCGAACATCCCGCGTGCGCGTCGGTGTGTTTGGTTGGCGCGTTGCACAAAACACCGGATGGTCCCGTCGTGTACGACGATTCGAAATGTATCGGGTGTCGGTACTGTATGTCCGCGTGTCCGTTCGGCATTCCGACGTTCGATTGGGATCGCGGCTTGCTCAACAACGCGCTCATTCGCAAGTGCGAGTTTTGCGTGGATCGCGTGAGCAACGGCTTGATTCCCGCGTGCGCGAAATCCTGCCCGTCGCGCGTGATCGCGTTTGGCGAACGCGAGCAGTTGATCGCGCAAGCAGAAGCGCGCATCGAAAAAAATCCGAACAAGTACATCAAACACATTTACGGCAAAGATGAAGTCGGCGGCACTTCGATGTTGTACTTGTCGTCCGTGCCGTTTGATCAACTCGGTTTGCCCGCGCTCGGCACAACGCCGGTCACCGCGCTCAGCGAGCAAGTGATGGAGTACACGGTGCCGTTCGCGCTTGCGTGGGGCGCGACGCTCGCCGGGGTTGCGGCGGTGGTGCGCTTTCGCAATCGCGGCAAACGCATTGTCGAGAACGAGAAGAGTGAAACGTGATGCGTAATGCGTGATGCGTGAGTGCGTTCACGCATCACGTTTCACGCATCACGCATCAAGGAGGCACAATGCAATTCATTCGACGCCATCAACTCGCGATCGTCCTGGTCGCGCTCGTCGCGTTCGGGCTGATCGTCGCGCTCGTGCGTTATTGGGCGGGCATTGGCGCGATCAGCAATTTGAGCGACGCGTATCCCTGGGGCTTGTGGATCAGTTTCGATTTGTTGTGCGGCGTCGCGCTCGCGTCCGGCGCATTCACCACCGCGTTCGCGGTTCACATTTTTCAACTCGATCGCTTTCGCCCGGTTTTGCGCCCCGCGATCCTCACCGGCTTTCTCGGTTACGTGATGGTGATCGTCGCTCTGCTCGTTGACCTGGGTCGCCCCGAACGCATTTGGCATATGATCATTTTTTGGAATCCGCACTCGGTGATGTTTGAAGTCGGTTGGTGCGTGATGTTGTACACCGCGGTGCTCGCGCTCGAATTTAGTCCACTCGTGTTCGAACGCTTGCGGTGGCGCGCGCCGCTCGCGATCATTCATCGGCTCACCATCGTCCTGGTAATTCTCGGCACACTGCTTTCGACCTTGCATCAATCGTCGCTCGGTTCGCTCTTTCTCGCAATGCCGAGACAAGTCCATCCATTGTGGTTCTCCGCGTTTCTGCCGCTGTACTTTTTCCTCACCGCGATTGCCGTCGGTCCCGCGATGGTGATTCTTGAATCGTCAATCAGTTCGCGCGTTTTGCATCGCGGTTTGGAAACGGATGTGATCGGCGGACTCGCGCGCGCGATTCCGTTCGCGCTCGGCGCGTATCTCGCGATCAAGATCGTTGATCTCACGCTCGCGAACAAATGGGCGGCGGCATTTCGCGATGGAATGAGCGCGCTGTTTTGGATCGAAATAATTTTCGGAGTGATCGCGCCGATGCTTTTGTTCGCGCGATCATCCGTGCGGCACAATCCGTCGCGATTATTGATCGGCGCGTCGCTCGTGATCGCGGGCATCGTGCTGAATCGTTTCAACGTGAGCTTGATCGGCTGGACGCGCCCGAACGAGGGCTGGTATGTGCCGCATCTTTTGGAATTTGCGATCACGTTTGGCATCGTTTCCGCGGGCGTCGTCGCGTACGGACTCGTCGCGAAATTTCTGCCGCTCTTCGCGGACGAACCCGCGCCCGCGCCCAGCCCGGCGGAATGATCATTTGCGCCGCCGGACTCGCCGCTTTAGCGGGTTGTTCGTCCGGTCGAGCAACCGCGTAAACACTCGACTCCAGAGAAATCGCGCGGCGCGTTGGAAAGACGAGGGCAACGCGATGCGCGCACAGGCGAGGATGCTGGGTTGGACGACCCGCGCTCCTCGCCGATCTTTTGAAGAATGCGATGAGTAAAATTTTTTTTAGAGATCGCCGGTTCTGGTTGATCGTGATCGCGTTCAGCGCGATCGCGCTCGCGCATTATTTTTCGCCGCAAGAACGCGCGTTCGGCGCGTACACGCTCGGCAGGCACACGGTCGAACGCATCGCGTTTATTTTGCCAATCGTCGGCGCGACCTGTTTCTTTGGCGCGCGCGGCGGATTGAGCGCGCTCGCGCTCGCGCTGATCGCGATGTTGCCGCGCGTATTTTTTGTTTCGCCCAATCCCGCCGACGCGTTGATCGAAACGCTTGCCGTCGCGCTCGTCGGTTACGCGGTCGTGTGGGCAATCGAAACCCAGGCACGCGAAAAAAGATTGCGCCAGGAATTGAGCGCGCGTTTGGAACACGCGTATCGGCGTTTGCAAATGTTGTACGATACCGCGCAAACTCTCAACGCGACCCTCGAACAGCAAACCGTGTTGGATCGACTCGCGCGCGCGACCGCGCACGCCTTGAGTGTGCGCGCCTGTTCGATCCGCTTGCTTGATGAAACCGGCGCGCGCTTGAACGTCGCCGCGGCATACGGTTTGAGCGACGCGTACATTCAAAAGGGCGATTTGATCTTGGCGCAGAATCCGCTCGCGCGCGCGGTGTTGGCGGGCGAGGTGATCGCGATTGACGATGTCGCGCGCGATCAACGTTTGCAATATCCGATGCACGCGATTGCGGAAGGCATTCGCGCGATGCTCTCCGCGCCATTGATCGGCAAGCGTGGTCCGCTCGGTTTGATGCGCGCGTACAGCACTGAACCCGCGCATTTCAGCGCGGACGACGCGATCTTTCTTTCCGCGATCGCGAGCCAGGGCAGTATCGCGCTGGAAAACGCACTCGCGTACCGGCAACTCGGCAAACTCGATCAAATGAAATCGGCGTTCGTGTTGACGGTTACGCACGAACTGCGTTCACCGGTGAGCGTGATCCAAAGTTTGTTACGCACGCTGAACGCGGGCTATGCCGGCGAGATGGATGAACGTCAGCGCGACATTGCCGAGCGCGCGTTACACCGCGCCGATTTTTTACAGACCTTGATCGGCGATTTGCTCGATCTCGCCGCCGGCAAAAGCGAACTCGGTGCGGAAGACGCGACCGAGATTTCGTTGAGCGACGCGGCGACCCAGGTCGTCCGCCGCTTTCAAATTCCGGCGGAGGAAAAACAGATCAGGTTGGAGCAGATTTGCAAATGCCGCGGCGCGCCGATCAAAACGCGCGCGCCACGCAACGGTGTGGATCGCGTCTTGAACAATCTGGTATCGAACGCAATCAAGTATACGCCGGCGGGCGGACGCGTCGCGGTAACGGTGTGTTGCGCGAACGATCACGCGCAGATCGAAATCGCGGACACCGGGATCGGAATTCCCGACGACGCGATGCCGCATCTGTTTGAAGAATTTTATCGCGCGCCGAATGCAAAACTGTACGAAAAGGAAGGCACGGGATTGGGACTCGCGATCACACGCGACCTGGTTACGCGTTTCGGCGGACGCATCGCGGCGCAAAGCAAATTCGGCGAAGGCACAACTTTTGTCGTAACGTTTCCCGGCGCATAATAAAAAATCCAGGTTTCTCCCTTCGGGGAAACCTGGATTTTCAAGTCGCCTTAGAGAGTGTTTTGAAATTCCAAACGGCGATTGGACGCTGCGCGCGCGTCTACACAAGGCGAAATCGCCCTTTTGCGATTGATTCCAAACCGACGAAGGTCGGTTTTGCCGTGTGTTGCCGCGAATTCATTCGCCTGAACTGAATTTCAAAACACGCTCTCCGTGCGCGCGCAACGCGCTAAAAATTTCCTGCACAAGTTCGTAAAACCACAGATCGATCAGTTTGCCGGTTGTGGGCGCAGATTGACGCGGCAGTTCATCGCGCGCAAAAAATTGCACCGCGTCCACTTCTTTTTTGTCAAACGCGATTGCGCCGCCGATGATGCGCCCGGCAAACGCGGCAATCATAACGCCGACATTCGCGCGACTATACAAGCCCAGCAATTTGTCCACCGCGACATCGAGCCCGGTTTCTTCTTTCGTTTCGCGCGCCGTTCCTTCTTCGATCGATTCGTCCATTTCGATATAACCGGTCGGCGGCGCCCAATAGCCGCCAAGCGGCGGATTGACGCGATGCACAAGCAACACTTTGTCATCCTGGGTCGCGACGATCAAGCCGACCGGCGCGGGATTGCGATAAACGACAAAGCCGCATTGGGGACACACCGGGCGTTCGCGTCCCGATTCGATTTGCCAAACAAGTTCGGTCGCGCAATGCGCGCAAAATTTGAGCGCCATAATGTGATTTCAGATTTGTAATTTGCCGTGCTGATCGCGATAGCGCACGCCGTCCGCGCGAACCAGGAACGCTTCGCAAAAATCCGGCTCGCCCGGATCCGCACCGAGCGATTCGCGCAGAAACGCGCGCATCGGTCCCGAATGAGTAATGACGACGCAGAAACCTGGGGCGCGCGCAAGCGTCGCGACAAAAAATTCGCGCAGGCGTTCCGCGACCAGCGCCGGCGCTTCGGCGGACGCGCTGGGATGCGTGAGCCAGTACGCGATCGGATCGTCCGTTGCTTGCCAAAAACCGTTGAGAAATGGATCGCACTCAGCGGATGCCGGGAGCGATTCGTGCATCGCATCGGTCGGGGGAAAATCGCGACCGCCAATGATGAACTGAAAATTGCGGATCGCGTTTTCGACGCGCGGCGCAAAGATGCGCGCCGCGTTTTTGTTTTGTGCGCGCGCAGTCAATTCTAACCCGCGCGCGAGTTCTTCGGCGGTCTCGCGCGTGCGCGCGGTCGGCGCGTGCAGAATCGTTGCGGTGCCACCGTCGCGCAAATGGTCGGCAAGGCGCGCACCCGCATCGAACGCGGCACGCTTGCCCGCCGGCAAAATCGCGACATCGCCTTGATGATCCGCGACATGTCCGTGCCGCACCACATAGATCAATGTAGAAATCATTGTTGGGGATTTGGACGTTGGAAATTGGACGTTGGATGTTGGAAGGTCATCCAACATCCAACGTCCAACATCTAACTTCCATTAACAATTCACGTTGGAAGTTTGATTTGCGCGAGCGCCTTTTCCATCAGCAATTCGTAACCGCTCTTGTTTCCGAGCACGGAGAGTTTCGGCTTTTGACTCCACACTGTTTCGGGACGACTCTGCACGATAAAAACATTTTCCGGAAATTCGAGATCGTGATCAATCGCCCATTCGATATCCATCGCGCGACCGTAATGATCTTCGATCCGTTTCGCGATCTCGACCAATTCGATCAACTCTTGATCGTTCATACACGGAAGCGTTTGACGCTCGGCTTCGACCGGCGAATGAATCACGCCCTTGCCTGGTTCGAAGATGCACTCGATCTCTTTCGCGGAGATCGTGCGTTCGTTGATCTCGTGCACCACTTTGTCCACCATAAAGCGATCCGGCGTAACCGCGCCGGAGACGACCGCTTCGCCGAAACCCCAACTACCTTCGACGACGACGCGCGACAGATCGCCGTTGAGCGGATTGAGCGTGAACATCACGCCCGACGTGCGCGAGCGCACCATTTTTTGCACGCCAACGCTGATCAACACCTTGTCGTGCGGAAAATTCATTTTGATTCGATAACCAATCGCGCGCGCGGTGAACAAGCTCGCCCAACATTTTTGCGCCATCGCGATCACATCGCCCAGACCTTTGACCCAGAGGTACGTGTCTTGTTGTCCGGCAAAACTCGCGTTCGGTAAATCTTCCGCGGTCGCGCTCGAACGCACCGCGACCGGCAAATCATCAATCAAACACATCTCGCACAATTTTTCATAATTCTCGGCAATCGCGCGACGAATCGGCGTCGGCATCGGCGCTTGCATAATCAGTTTTTGAATTTGTTCGCTCGAATGATCGAGCGACGGCACGCTGTCGGGATTGACATGCGAAAGAATTGTTTGGATTTCACCGGCGATGCCGGCGGAGGTGATGAGTTCGAAATAACTTTCGGTTGTGATCGCGAAACCGGGCGGCACGCGAATTCCGGCTTTGAGCATCTCGCCCAAGCTCGCGTTCTTGCCGCCGACAATCGGCAAAGATGATTTATCAATTTGATCGAATCCTAAAACATACGCCATTGCATTTGCTCCTGTCTGATCCCGGTGCGACCGCGAATTTGGATTTCACCGCAGAGTCGCAGAGGACGCAGAGTGCGCGGAGAAATTCTTTTAATCCACTCTGCGTTCTCCGCGTGCTCCGCGTCTCTGCGGTAAAACTGGCACGCTTGATGCAAGCAAATTGTAACGCGGCAACACATCACTTGCGCGCGTTCAACCTGGGATTACATTTCGTGCTGAGCGATACTTGCTTCGGGTTCCGCGTGACCATTCGCGCGTTTGACGATGGTTACGATGCCGCGATCACCATCCACTTTGACCCAATCGCCGGTTTTGATCGTGCGCGTCGCGGTGCCCGTGCCGGTAACCGATGGCACACCGTACTCGCGACACACAATCGCGGCGTGCGAGGTGATGCCACCGATGTCGGTAACGGCGGCTTTGATTTTCGAAAAGACCGGCGCCCACGCGGGATTGGTGTTCGGCACAACCATAATGTCATCCTGTTCGAGCGTAACGATCTCGTCGAGCAGTTTGAGCACGCGCGCTTTGCCTTCGACCACACCGGCGGACGACGCGAATCCTTTGAGTTCGTTCGTGTCCCCTGGTTTCGCGGAAACCCCGGCTAGCCAATCTTGCACGCGTTCGGTCGTAACGCCCCAGAGCATCACCGTGAACGGTTCGGCGACAACATCCGGCGGCACGCCGAGCGCGGGCGGCGGCGACCATTTCGCGGCGGCTTCGAGAATCTTTTTGCGTTTCGCGGCTTTGTCCGCCCATTTGAGCGTTGGGATATTTTCGCCGAGCGCCCACGAGGTCGCGAGGTCTTCGATCAGCGCGGGAATTTCGAGCCGGTTGAACATGAAGAAATCTTCGACATCGTTGAGCACACCTTGTTTGACAAAGAGGCGACCAAACTCGCGCATCTTTTCAAACCAGATCGTGTGGAACCAATGCTCGACCCAGAAGAGATGATCTTCGGCGTAGCGATAAATCGTGCGCGTGTTTTTGAACGCGCCTTCGAACGATTTGCGATCGTCGTCATTTTTGATCAGTTTGCGATATTCGCCGAGCAATTTTTCGCGCGCATCCGAAATCGTGGACAAGGAGCGTTCGATGCGTTCGCCGCGATCGAGCCGTTCGACATAGCCCTTGATGTAACTGAACGGCACATCGAGTTTGTTGATCCAACTGCCTTCATAGTGAAACCACCCACTGCCGCACGAAACGTAGAACCAGGGATCCTTGATCTCTTCCATGGACTCGAGCCACATTCTGCCTTCGTCGAGTTCGCGCAGACTTTCGATTTTGCGCGCGGCGATACGGTCGCTCTTGAGGATCGCGGCGACGCGCGGTTGCGTGTGCGCGAGGCGCGCGAGCCGGCACAATTCTTCTTCGGGGCGAAACATCGAAACATCCGCGCCGGCAACCATTTTGCCAATCGCGCTTTCGCTGATGCCGGGGAAAAGTTTGCGCGCGACATCGGCAAACATCAAATACGAGAGGTAGGTCACGTTGAGGTAACTAAAGTGGTACTGCCAGCCGCGATAAATAATGTTGACCGCGTTGTTGAACGCTTCGATCAAATCTTGCGCGGGACCGGCATTCGGGATCGTGGTTGCGGAATCGAAATCGGGAACAAAGCGCGGCAGTTCGGACGGAACTTTTAGCGCGAGCAATTCGCGCCCCAAACCTTGCTGACGCGTCCGCCATTGATCCCACAGTTCGTCGTAATGCTCAAAAACCGGGAAAGTGCGTGCGCCAAATTTTTCGGCTTTGGCTTGGATCACATCGCCGGACGGCGGCGCGATCGCGGTGATGTACAAATAACACCCGAGCATGCGATGCGCGATACCTTGCGCCGGGGGAATACAAAAGACGCGCGTCGTGTGTTGCGACAGCGCGATCTGCCACGCTTGATGAAACACTTCATCGAGCGGCACCATTGGATCGGGCGCGTGAATCTTGTCGCCGTACCAAAAATTGGCATCTTCCCATTCTTGCCGCTCCGCCGAAAATAGACGATGGGCGGGATACATTTCCTCCCATCCTTCCATTTCCTTCGGCACTTGCACTTCCCGACCATAGGGGAAACGATTCTTTTCGGGCATGTCATCCCTCCTTCATCAGAGCGAATACATTTTTTGATTGGATCGCCGAACCGAACAATGCGTGTCTGGGTTCATCACCTCCTATTGAACTAAAAATTTCAATGTGTTCGGTCGCGTAGCATAGCCCCTTGTGGGCGTGCTTGTGGGCGTTTTACTCACACGCCCACGAGGGGCGATGCTACTGGTACAACGTTTCGATCTCCGCGAACGATTTCCACAAATAATCCGGTTGCGCGGCGACCAGGATCGCGCGCGCGCTTTCGCCGCCCTGGATGATCGCGACCGGCACACCGGCATCGCGCGCGCCCAGCACATCGGTTACGCTGTCGCCGACAAAAAGCGCATCGGATTTTTGTGCGCCAAGTTTTTCGAGCGCGAGGTTGATCCCCGCGCCATTCGGCTTGAGCAGTTCGACATCGTTGCGCGTGATGATGATGTCAAACAAATTGGCAAGCCCCAAACGCGGGAACGCGCTCTCAATCGCGCGCCGTCCGATGTTTGACACGACGCCCAATTTGATGTGCTGTTCGCGTTTCAAATGCGGTAGAACCGGGTGCACATCCGGAAACGCCGACCAACGCGATGCCGCGTCCTGATCGTAGCGATCATAGATCGCGTCGATCCGCTCCATCACGACGCGTCGATCCATGCCGCGTTGCGGCGCGAGTTCAACCGCGCGGTTCCGCAGAATCGCGTAATTGTCTTCCCAGGATGCCGAATCGAATCCCAGGTTTCGCAATTCATTTTTTGCATCGCGCGCGGCGTCTTGCAGATTCCATTGGAAATCTACGAGCGTACCTTCAAAATCAAACAGCAGAACTTGGAATTGGGTTTTCATCGTATTGTTTGATATACGGGATTCGACGCTTTAGCGGGTTGCTTGTCCGGGCGAACAACCGCGTAAACGCTCGACGCCCAATCTGAATTTTCGGGTTTCTGGATTCGACGCTTTAGCGGGTTGCTTGTCCGGGCGAACAACCGCGTAAACGCTCGACGCCGAATCTATCCGGCAATCGCTTGTTCGAGCGCACGCGCCGCGGCTTGACCGAACTCTGGCGTGTTGATGTGCGCGTCCACCTCAATCATTTCAATTGCGGGATCCAAGTTTTCGCGTAACGCGGTGATGAACACGCGATCAATTTCCGGCGCGTAGAGTTGTCCGCCTTCGACGCTGAGCGACGAAAAACCTTTGGTCGGGATGATGAACTTGACCAAATGTTTTTTCGTGTGCCGGTTCAATTTTTCCGCAACCGCTTGCGCGACCGTCGTCATTTCGTCCGCGCTCGTGCGCGCCTGTACGCGCATCGCGTCCTGCACGAACAGTTTGCGCTCGGCGAGATGGCGTTTTGTCCAGAGCGGATCATTTTTGTCTTTGCGTTCGATCGGTCCGCAACTGAGCATATCGAATCCGCACGGCGAAAGAATGTACGGGATGCCGCGCTTGCACGCGGCTTCGAGGCGATCCGGCGCGGACGCGCGATTGCCGCCGAGCAAGTACTCGCCGTAATTCGCGGGCACGAGATCAATGAACCCATCGAAGAGACCTTGCCCAACCAGGTCTTCGACCGCGCGGTCGCCCAAGCCGGTCGCGTGAAACGAAACGATGTTATAGCGCGCTTGAATCTGCGCGCGCACGTACCCCGCGCCCTTGTCGCAAAAACCAAACTCGGTCATCGCGATCAACGGCTTGTCGGTGCGCGTCGGCGGCTCGTACGCTTCAACCATCCCGGAGATTGCGCCCGCACCATTGATCATCAAACTCCGCACGAGCGAATTCATTCCGACCGTGTCGGTTACGGTGTGCATCACGGTAATATCGCGCACGCCGAAATAATCCGCGAATTTTCCGGCATACGCCGGCATCGCCGCGACGCTCGAGATCAAAACTTTGGGCAAGCCGAACGGCAACGCGCGCATCACGGTCAGCGAAAGAAATGTGCCGGTCATTCCCGCGACCGCGATCACGCCTTGCAATTCACCGGCGGCGTACATCGCGACGGCTTTGTTCGCCATTCCGTCTGCCATCAGCGCGATCGCTTTATCGCGTTCTTTCGCCAACATTCCGCGAATCGTTTCGATACTGCTTCCACCGGCTTGCGCGATTTCGTCCGGCGAAATGTCTGGCTTGAGCGCGGGCACAATCGCGCCGGTGCCGATGCTCACATCCGCGAGCGCGACCTGGTGACCGCGACGTTCGATTTTTTCTTTGAGCAAGGTGAGCGCCTCTTCGCGCTCGTCCACCATTCCGATAATTAGGATTGGCACGGTTTGATTCCTCCACAGGCGGAAGTTGGAAGTTAGATGTTGGACGTTGGATCACATTCCAACATCCAACTTCCAATTTCCAACATCAACCATCCAATCCCAATTCCGCCCAGCGCCCCTGCACGCGCTTGACCATTTCCTTGTCGAGTTCAATCGGCACCGGTTTGTCTTTCCATTCGTACGGAATTGTCGCATCAAGAATGATGCGCGAGGTAATGTCGCGCGCGTCAATCGGCAGAGATGGATCGAGCGGCGTCGAGCGACCGCGTTTGATGAACTCGGCGCGCGAGGGATTGAACCGGAAACTCAACGCCCACAACACGCGCGGCAAATCCCAGGCGTCCACATCATCGTCCACGACGATCACGGTTTTCAAACCATACGCACCCATCTCGGTTGAGATCGCGGCAGTACCGACTTGCGCGGCGTGACCAGGGTACATTTGCTTGACCGAAATGATCGCGAGAAAACGTCCCGCGCCTTCCGGCGGACAATACACGGATTTGATCCCAGGAATCCGCATCGCTTCGAGACCTTGCCACAACGTCGCGCCATACGTCAACGCCATCGTCATGTGCGTGTCCGTTACCGCGCGCCCGACGGTGCTAAGCCAAAAGATCGGATTTTTGCGATAAGAAATACTTTCGACGTTGATGAACGGTCGCGGCGTTGTGCCGATGCCGGAATAATAACCGGTGTATTCGCCGAACGGACCTTCGGGGCGCATCGCGACCGGATCAACCGTGCCTTCGACCACAATTTCCGCAGATGCCGGAACCGGCAAGCCATACAGATCGCTTTTCACAATATCAATCGGGCGACCGCGAATCGCACCGGCAAAATCAAATTCGGATTCGAACGCGGGCAAGCGCGCCGCGCCCATCAAAAACATCAACGGGTCCGCGCCGACGACCGCGACGACCGGCATCGGTTTTTTCATTTCGGCGTACACCTTGTGCATAATGTCCGCGTGCTTGCCTTTGATGAATTGCGTGCCGAGCGTTTTCTTGTCGAGCACTTGCAGACGATACGTTCCCAGGTTGACCCAGCCGGTTTTTGGATCTTTGGTGATCACAAAAACCGCGGTGCCGAAAAAGCGACCGCCGTCCAATGGATAAACTTTTGGCACCGGAAATTTAAAGAGATCAACCTGGTCATCGCGATCAACATTTTCCTGAAATGGCGCGTGCTCGACCCAGCGCGGCGGAATTTTATTCGCGGTGCGCTTGACCCACTCGCGCATCAGATCAACGAGACTCGAACTTTTCGCCATCCCCATAATCAGCGCGAGCCGTTGCGTTGTCGTGCACGCGCTCGTCAACACCGGACTGGAATAGCCCTTGACGTTTTGGAACAATAACGCGGGTCCGCCTTTTTCTTCATTGAGTTTCGCGATGTGGCTCAGTTCGAGATCCCAATCCACCTCGGCTTCGATGCGCCGGAGTTCGCCCTCGGTTTCGCACGTCGCGATAAAATCTCGCAAGTCGTTCATTTGTCCTCCTTTGGGAACGAAAGAAATTTCGTTTGTGGTGAGTTGTTTGTACCGGGCAAAAAATAAACAGACAGATACAAAAACATATCTGCCTGTTCCAAAATTACGCAATGCCGTGGTACATCATTGACCAGGCGCGCATAATGACCACTGTGCGCTTGGCTTGCCACATGGATCGCAATGCCTCAATTGACCGAGGTTGAGAGGGGAACGCGTTCATTACGTTCTTCCTTACTCGCGTCTTGCGAGAAATTGACAATCGAACCCAAGAACACCGCGTCCGTTACGGCGTTCTTTCAACGATGGCAATCGAACCGTTTATATTATACGAATTTTTAATTTCGGCGTCTACTACCCTAATGAGTAGTTGGCGCGCGCCGGCGTTCTGTATGCCGAACGATGTTCGCCGCGAGAGACCCTAAAGGTTTTGAAAACCTTTAGGGTCTTTTCGTTTTCCAAAACTCGCGCATCACGCGCGCGCGCGCGCCTTCGAGATCGCACACGAGCAAACCGCGCTCTTGAATTTTTTCGCCGCTCGATGCAACGATCCAATGCGCGTCAATCTCCGCATAAAAACGATTGCCGATGATGTCCACATTGCCAATCGTCATTTGAATCTCGCGCTGATCTTTCATCCACCACGCGAACCCTTTGCGAAGATTGTCGCGTCCGCGCACCGGCGTTTTGAACGGATCGGTTTGCGCGGTCGCGTCGTCGGTAAATAATTCCGCCATCGCGTTCGCGTCTTGCGCGAGCCAGGCGCGTTGCAACGCATCGATCCAGGCGCGCGCGGTTTGTTCGTCCATCGTGTCCTCCCGTTCGGGTTAGAAATTAGAGCCGCGTGAATTATACCGGAAATTCGTTGACAATTCCATCGGCTTCCGCCCACGCGTTATTTTGATCTGCCCAGTGGGTATGCTATACCGTGCACGGTCACAAACTGAGGTAAAGCGCAATCAGTGACCGAGAGCAGTATATCGCCAGCTCGGTCATCGCAACCGCATCCTGGGACGCGCGGTCATGGTCGCCGCCGTAGCCATGCTCATTTGGCGGCAAGTCCCATCGGTCTGTGAACTGGCAAAAATGCTGGCACGCGAAGACGTGTTTTGGATACCCCGGGTGCAGGTGTCCCAACAAGCCTTGAGCAAACGTTTCCTGAATTTTCCCGCCGAAATCTTCAAGCGCGTGTTGATGGACCGATTGCCCAGCCCGGCACGCTCTGGGTTTTTGATCGCGGCTTTTACGATTTCACTTTTTTCGATGATCTGATTGATCACGGCGTCGCGTGGATCACCCGGCTCAAGTCGAATACCATCTTCGCGGTCGAACAGGTTTTGGTTCAAACCGCTGAGGTGCGAGACCGCATTGTTCTGCTCGGTGAAGCGCAAGCGCGGTGCCGTCACGCCGTGCGGGTGATTGAGGT
>JACRPR010000075.1 GCA_016223105.1 Chloroflexota bacterium
CGACTGCGCGCGCATCTCACGCCGGACGAAGGCGCACGATTCCGCGCGCTCGGCAAACTCTGCGCGGAGGCGATGGACGCGGCAATTCGCGCGGTGAAACCTGGGATGACCGAAAACGCAATCGCCGCGCGGCTCGCACTGGAGGCGCAGAGTCGCGGCGCGCAACCGATCGTCAATTTGATCGCAACCGACGGACGCGTGTTCAAATTTCGCCATCCGCTTCCGACCGATAAAAAACTCGAACGGTACGCGATGCTCGTATTGTGCGGACGCGCGCGCGGCTTGGTCTGCTCGATCACGCGGCTCGTGCATTTCGGCAAATTACCGGACGATCTGCGAACTAAGATGCGCGCGACCGCGCGCGTAGATGCGACGATCATCGCCGGAACGCGACCAGGACAAACGCTCGGCGAAATTTTCGAGCGCGCGAAAATCGCGTATGCGGAAACCGGGTTCGCGGACGAGTGGCAATTGCACCATCAAGGCGGCGCGGCGGGGTACGAATCGCGCGAATATCTGGGTCTGCCCAACTCGCCGGATGTTGTCGCGATCGGTCAAGCGTTCGCGTGGAATCCATCCATCACCGGGACAAAATCGGAAGACACGATTTT
Organism: Chloroflexota bacterium; assembly: GCA_016223105.1. GTDB lineage: Bacteria > Chloroflexota > Anaerolineae > UBA4142 > UBA4142 > JACRPR01. The sequence goes on from JACRPR010000075.1 coordinate 612, forward strand.
GGTTGGCGAACGCGAAAACGAAATCATCACCGCGATCAAAAACTGGGATGCGTTGCAAATCGAAATGGATGGCACGACCATCGCGCGTCCGGCAATTCTCGAAATAGTTTGATTGGACACAGATGAACACTGATAAACACTGATCACTAAAAAAATCAGTGGAAATCTGTGTGCATCTGTGTCCAATTTTTGGGTGGCTAGTTGCCTAAACACCCAGAACCGGATAAAATGCGCCCGTTAAAATCAAAACCACAAGGAGTCGAGTTATGGCAAATCCACAAATCGTTGCGCCGCGCGACGGCGCAAAGATCACAATTCAAAACGGCAAGTTGAATGTGCCGGATAATCCGATTATGCCGTTCATCGAAGGCGACGGCACCGGTCCCGATATTTGGCGCGCGAGCGTGCGCGTGCTGGATGCCGCGGTGAAAAAAGCGTACGGTGGCAAACGCGCAATCAAATGGATGGAAGTGTACGCCGGCGAAAAAGCATTCAAGACGATGAGTAATTGGTTGCCCGATGAAACGGTCGAAGCATTCCGCGAATACCTGGTTGGCATCAAAGGTCCATTGACCACGCCCATCGGCGGCGGTTTTCGTTCGTTGAATGTCGCGCTTCGGCAATTGCTCGATCTGTACGTGTGCTTGCGCCCGGTGCGTTGGTTCAAGGGCGTGCCTTCGCCGGTCAAGCATCCCGAAAAAGTGGACATGGTGATTTTTCGCGAGAACACCGAAGACATTTACGCGGGCATTGAATTTGAAGCGGAGTCGGACGCCGCAAAAAAATTTCTCGCGTTGTTCAAAGAAAATTTTCCAAAAGAGTACAGCAAGATTCGTTTTCCGGAAACGTCCGGCATCGGCATCAAACCGGTTTCGCGCGATGGCAGTGAACGCTTGATTCGCGCGGCGATTGATTACGCGATTGTCAACCAGCGCAAAAGCGTTACGTTCGTGCATAAAGGCAACATTATGAAATTCACCGAAGGCGCGTTTCGCAATTGGGGTTACGCGCTCGCTGAACGCGAGTACGCCGCGCACACATACACCTGGGAACAGTGGGAACGCACCAAAGCCGCGCACGGTGAAGCGGCGGCGAACGCGGAACAAAAAGCCGCGCTCGCGTCCGGCAAAATTTTGATCAAGGACGCGATCGCGGACATTACGCTTCAGCAAGTGCTCACGCGCCCGGACGAGTTCGACGTGATCGCGACGATGAACCTCAACGGCGATTACGAATCGGACGCGCTGGCGGCGCAAGTAGGCGGCATCGGTATTGCGCCGGGCGGCAACATCAATTACCTCACCGGGCACGCGGTCTTTGAAGCGACGCACGGCACCGCGCCCAAGTACGCGAATCTCGACAAGGTGAATCCTGGGTCGGTGATCTTGTCCGGCGAAATGATGTTGCGCTATATGGGCTGGGTCGAAGCCGCCGATCTGATCATCAAAGCGATGGACGCGGCGATTGGCGACAAACTCGTAACGTACGATTTCGCGCGGTTGATGGAAGGCGCGCGCGAAGTCAAGTGCAGTGAGTTTGGCGACGCGCTGATCGCGCGAATGTAAACACGGTAAACAGAAACGCCGCCGGACACAATTGTCCGGCGGCGTTTAATTTTCGCGCGGGATTCATTCGTCGCGCATCTTTAGGATACCGATGCTTGGGGTTCCGTCCACTCGTCATCGCGCAAATGAAATCGCATCACATAAAAGACGCCGACTCCATCATAGTAGCCGCGAATGTATCCGCTCCGATCCTTGCAGAGATAATTTCCAAGAACCTCCGGCGACCCATGAAAGTTGGACCACACATCCAGCCGGATATCTTGGCGGTCGCCGCACCACCCATTCTTACTGATCGCTTCAATCACCATCCAGGTCTGCTTCTCATTCATCTTAGCGCCCCGCTTGGAGGAGCGCTTCAATTTCGTCCAGCGCGATTTTGAGCGGCACGCCAGAGGAAGCCGCCCCTTCGTCACAGCGCGCTTGATCGGAACCCAGAGCGTCGAAGTCCCGGCAATGACCTGGTAATACTCGAGCGGCTTGTTACTCAAAAATAATTGTTTCGAAAAGGTCTTGATTGTACCGATCCCATGCACGGGATGGACGACTTGATCGCCGATTTGAAATTGCACACGAACCTCCAGGGATTAGCGCGCGCTGATCGCGTGATTCACTAGACCGCGTCGGAAATAAACCAAGAGCATTATTTGGACACAAATTAACCCTGATGAACACTGATCTTTCAATTTTTAATCCATGTCCATCTGTGTTGATCAGTGTCCAGAATTAATTCCGAAAGTCTACCATTCATCCGATTGATCGTCAGTTGAGTGGAACCGGCGCGGGCATCAAAGCCGGTTTTGATTTCCCGGTGAACATTGCCAATTCAACTCCGTCAATGGTCTCCGCGAGAATCAAGCGATTCGCAATCGCGTCGAGCGCAGGACGATACGTCGAAATGATTTGCTTGGCTTGCGCGTATGCCGTCGCGATCATCGCGTTGATCTCTGCATCAATTTGCCGCGCGATCTTTTCGCCGTAATTGCGCCGTTCGGAAATCGCGCGCCCCAGGAAAATCATTTCTTCACGCGCGCCATACGTGCGCGGACCGAGCGCCTCGCTCATGCCGTAGCGCGTGACCATTGCCCGAACGAGATTGGTCGCGCTTGCCAAATCATCCGCGGCGCTGGTGGTGATGTCGCCAAAGACGATTTCTTCGGCGACGCGCCCGCCGAGCATACCGGCGAGATCGTCCATAAATTTTGACCGCCGTTGCAGATAGCGATCATCTTCCGGCAAGTGCATCGTGTAGCTGAGCGCGGTGCCGCGCGCGATGATTGAAACTTTATGCACGGGATCGCAGTTGGGCAAGATATGCATCACCAGGGCATGCCCGGCTTCGTGATACGCCACGATCCGTTTTTCATCTGGATGCATCAACCGGCTTTTGCGCTCGGAGCCGGCAATTACCTTTTCGATGGACTCTTCCAGTTCATTCATCCCGGTCGCTTTTTTCGCGCGCCGCGCGGAAAGAATCGCGGCTTCGTTGACCAGGTTTTCAATGTCCGCGCCGGAAAAACCAGGGGTCAGTTTAGCGACCGCGCCGAGATCCACTTCATCGGAAACCGGCTTGCCTTTGGTGTGCACTTGGAGAATCTGCTTACGCCCATTCATATCCGGGCGATCAATAAACACGCGCCGATCAAAACGCCCAGGACGCAACAGCGCGGGATCGAGAATGTCCGGGCGATTCGTCGCGGCGACAATGATCACGTTCGTAGCGGTATCGAATCCATCCATCTCAACCAAAATCTGATTGAGCGTTTGCTCGCGTTCATCGTTCGAGCCGCCGATCCCGGCTCCACGATTACGCCCGACCGCGTCGATCTCATCCACAAAGACGATGCAGGGCGAATTTTTTTTTGCGGTCGCAAAGAGATCGCGCACGCGCGACGCCCCGACGCCGACAAACATTTCCACAAATTCCGATCCGCTGATCGAATAGAACGGCACGTTCGCCTCGCCCGCGACCGCGCGCGCCATCAATGTCTTGCCCGTCCCCGGCGGTCCGACGAGCAACACGCCGCGCGGAATGCGCGCGCCGAGCGCGGAGAACTTGCTCGGCTCTTTCAAAAATTCGACGACCTCTTGCAGTTCTTGTTTCGCTTCGTCCACCCCGGCAACATCCGCGAAAGTGATCGTGGGCTTGTCGCCCGAAAACATCCGCGCGCGCGATTTGCCAAACGCGAGCGTTTGGTTATTGCCGTTTTGCGCCCGGCGCATAAAAAAGAAAATCAAAGCGCCGACAAAAACCAGGGGCAAGAATCCCAGGAGCATCGGCAACGCATCGTTCCATTGCGATGGCTTTTCGTACGTAATATCCACCGCGGCAATGCGAACCGGCGCCACGCCCAAGTTGGTCAATGTTTTTTCGATCCCACGATCCCCCGCCGACTTGATGGACGTTGCCACAGAATCATCTTTGTACACAATGTTTATCACCGTGTCATTGACCGCGATACTTTTGACAAAGCCCAATTGCACATCGTGTCCCAGTTGGCTAATCGGAATGAAAACAATCAGCGGCTTGGGCTGAAAAAAATAGAAATAGCCAGCCACTGCTACGATGCTGACCATCAAAAGAATGAATCCGAAACTGCGCCATTTATTCTGAACCATAGATTTATTTTCCAGTCCGATTGAGGTACGTGGACGCGGCGGGGTAAAATGAATCTGGACTAAAGTGAGCATCGCTGAGCAAACGGATGCTCAGCGATGCCTAGTTTGAAGGCGTATCTGCACGAATTACTGGCGAACACCTGCCAATTGAAATCCGAATTCCGCCAACGTCAATTTGAAAAAACCGGTGTTGGTTTAGTACCGATTGCGCGAGCCGCCGCGCGATCCGCCGCGATCTTCTTTCGGACGCGCCAGGTTGACAGTCAAGCGCCGACCATCCAATTCGTGGTCGTTGAACAGTTCAATCGCTTTTTGGGCTTCGACCTGAGTCGTCATTTCGACAAAGCCAAAACCTTTGGGGCGCTGGGTGTCGCGATCCATAATCATCGCGATTTCTTTGATCGCGCCGGCTTGACTAAACAGCTCGCGCAATTGTTCCTCGGTTACGTTGTAAGAGAGGTTGCCTACGTACAATTTTGATTCCACTCGAGAATCTCCTTTTGGTTGGAAAAAGTCCAGTTACGTGGACTGGCGATTTCATCTGAATAAATCGTGCCACTCCGTCTCCACGTCTTTGACGGATGACACGCATTAAAGCAAGCGAGAAAATAAAACGCCGCTCGGTCATTTGGTTAAGCGGCGTAAATAGACCCTATTTACTTTTCTCTACCGCGCATACAATAGCACACTTGGCTAAAATAAGCAAACGCGTTTTCTGATATGGATCGGGTGGCGTTCTGGATCAATCTTCCACCAGTTCGCCAACGACCGGAAATTTCTCGAGCATCTCTGCTCCATGCGGCGCTTGAACCAATTCATCGGTCAAGTCAATCCCGGCAATATGAAGCGCTTGATGCGCGCCGTTCTGCCACAGAAAACTGAGTGATACATCGTATACCTTGCCCTGGTATGCGATGAAGGATGCCGCGCCATGCTTGCCATTGTATCGGATCAGATCCCTTTTTGTGAATCTGCGTTTGAGCATAGACCTGGCGCGTTTTACCGCAGGAACTTGCCAACCCAGGGCGAAGTCTCGCCGCGTCGCAAAAAGTGCCCCGAAGGTCCTTCGCCGAGGAATTCTGAAAACCAGGATTCATGCTCGACTTCTTCATTGAGAATCGCGAGAGCCAAATCATACGTTCGATGATCTTTGCCGGCAGTTAAATTGCAGATGTGCGTATATCCGCGCACCGCGCATCGCTCGGCTTCGACCAGGATGGTCAACATCGCCGTGATGTTCGTCGGGTCTTTGGGCAAGTTGGCAGGCGGACACGCGGACAGGTCGTGAAATTCCTTCATATTGTCGGGCAGTTTGCCGCCGAGTTCATAAATGCGCGGCACCAACGCCTCAAAATGATTGCGGTCTTCGATGCGCGCGGTCTCGGCAATTTCCTTGATCCCTTCACCCTGCAATCCGATCAGGTTCACGCGCAAAATTGTATAGTAATAAAAGGTGGTGAGTTCTGCCGCGGCGTTCTTGACCAACAGTTCGACAAGTTGATCAACATTCACGCCGGCTTTCTCGACCATCTCTCGCGCAATCTTTGCCATTTTGATTTGCCTCCTGCGGATCTGTTCGATCCGTTCGATGATCACAAATTGGAGTACCGCATCTAACGAAGCACAGCATACACGCACTTGACCGAAAATGGAATCACTTGAACCGCATTGTTTTTGTCGTAAAACAATCGAACGACTTGTCGCAATTAACGACAACCGAACGGCTGTGCGGAATCTGATAGCGCCAAAATAATTAGGGCTCTTCAGGAATTAGTGGGGTAGCATAGCCCCTTGTG
>JACRPR010000017.1:0-35420 GCA_016223105.1 Chloroflexota bacterium
AGCTGCGGAGTTGGTTGCGCGCAGATCGGCATGGCGTGCGGACAACGCGTGCGAAAATAACAACCACTCGGCGGATTCAGCGGGCTGGGAATTTCACCCGCGATCACATTCTTGGCGCGCCGCGAATCGGGCTTGTCCGGCAAACTCGCGGCGAGCAGAGCGCGCGTGTACGGATGTTGCGGCGCGGTGCACAGTTCGTCGCCCGGCGCGCACTCGACGATTTTGCCCAGATACATTACCGCGATGCGGTGACTCATAAAGCGCACGGTCGCGAGATCGTGACCGATGAACAAAAAACTAATCCCTAATTTTTGTTGCAGGTCTTTGAGCAGATTCAACAATTGCGCGCGAATCGAAACATCCTGGGACGAGACCGGCTCATCGAGAATGATCACGCGCGGATCGCACGCGAGCGCGCGCGCGATCGCGATGCGTTGACGTTGCCCGCCGCTAAACTCGCCCGGATATTTGCGCGCATAGATCGGATCGAGTCCAACCGTATCGAACGCGGTCGCGACGCGTTGTTTGATCTGTTGATCGTTCAATGTTCGATCCACCGTCAACGGTTCAGCGATGATCGCGCCCGCGCGCATTCGCGGATCGAGCGATGAGTACGGATTCTGAAAAACGACCTGCACTTGTTTGCGATACATCGCGAGTTCGCGTTGACTGAACCGGTTCAAATCTTTGCCTTCGAATAAAATCGCGCCATCGGTCAACGCTTCCAACAACAACACCAATTTCGTGATCGTCGTTTTGCCGCAACCCGATTCGCCGACGAGTCCCAGCGTTTCGCCCGCGCCAATCGTAAAATCAACGCCGTCAACGGCTTTGACCCAGCCAGTTGTTTTGGCAAACAATAAGCCGCGCGTCACCGGAAAATATTTTCGAATGTCTTTGGTTTCCAAAATCGTTTGCACGAGATCGCCTTTCAGCAGTTGGAGTCGAGCGTTTACGCGGTGGTTGGTCTGATAAACAACCCGCTAAAGCGTCGAGTCCAAATTCGGGGAAAATCACGCGTCGCGATGACTCGACGGATTCATCCACTCAGTCAGCGCGTCGCCGAGCAAGTTGAAGGACAATACGGTCAACAAAATCGCGACACCCGGGACGAGCGAAAGCCACCACGCGGTTACAACGTACGAACGCCCCTCCGAAATCATCGCGCCCCAATCCGGTGTGGGCGGCGGCATCCCGACACCCAGGAAACTGAGCGACGATTCCAAAATAATGACGACGCCAACCTGCAAGGTCGCCAGCACGATCAATGAACTCGAAATGTTCGGCAAAATGTGGCGCGCCATTATTTTCGTTTTGGAAACTCCGGCGACGCGCGCGAGCGCGACGTAATCCATTGATTTTATTTTGAGCGATTCGCCGCGCGCCATCCGCGCGTACTCTGCCCACAGCACGAGCGCGATCACGAGAATGATGTTCGCAAAGCTCGCGCCAAAAATTACCGCCAACACCATCGCAAGTAAAATTGTCGGAAATGAAAATGCCAGGTCAGCCGCGCGCATAATGATAATGTCCGCCCAACCGCCGAGATAACCGGCAATGATTCCCAGGGTCGAGCCAATTGTTCCCGCGACCAGGATCGCGATCACTGCGACGGCGAGCGAAGTGCGCGCGCCAAAAATCAAACGACTCAACGTGTCTCTGCCCAGGACATCGGTGCCCAATAAATGCGCGGTACTTCCGCCCTCTTGCCAGAACGGTGGTTTCAACCGATCCAACAATGAGCCTGCCGTCGGATCGTACGGCGCGATCTGTTGCGCGAAAATTGCCATCAACACGAGAATCAAAATGATCGTCAAGCCGACGATGCTCGTGATTGTATCAGCCAAGCCCAATCGCATTTTCAAACCTCAACAAATGTGGCGGACGATTAAAACACCTGCACTCCCTGGCGCTTGCGTTCCCGCCAGGGCAAGTGTGCGTAACCGCAGGTGCAAGTGTCGCGGCAACCCATCGCGAAACCGACCTACGCCGGTTCAAATTCAATCGCCGCAGGGCGATTTCGCTTTGTGTAGACGCGGTTTCAACCGCCGATTGAATTTCTTTCCGTCACGAGTATCGAATCCGCGGATCAATGTACGCGTACAAAATATCCACCAATAAATTGATCAGCAAGAACATCGTCGCGACGATCAGGACGACCGCTTGCAGAACCGGAAAATCGCGACCCAGGACGGATTCATACGCGAGTCGTCCGATGCCGGGCCACGCGAACACCGTCTCGACGACGACGACGCCCGCGATCGTGCGTCCCAGGATGATGCCGGAATATGTCAGCACCGGCAACAAACTATTTCGCAACGCGTGTTTCCAAACGACGATCCACTCGGACAATCCCTTGATGCGCGCGAGTTTGATGTACTCGCTCTCGAGCGAATCAATCATGCTCGAACGCGTGAGCCGGACGAACGCGGCGAGCGTGAACCAACTCAATGAGAAAACCGGGAGCACAAATTGTTCCGGCTTGCCGTAACCCGAACTGGGCAAGAGGCGTAGTTGCACGCTCAGCACGTACATCGCGACAATGCCGATCCAAAATACCGGCGCCGATTGTCCCGCCAACGCGAAAATCCGCACGAGCGTATCAACGAGCGATCCTTTTTTGACCGCGGTGATCACACCAAGCGGCACGCCGATCAAGAAACTGACGATCACCGTGATCACCGCGAGTTGCGCGGACGCCGGAAATCTTTCCGCGACGAGTTGAAATGCCGGGGCGCGCTCGCCGCGAATGGATCGTCCCAGGTCGCCGCGTAACGCGTTGGACGCAAAAATGATGTACTGTTCGGGAATGGATTTGTCGAATCCTAATTCCTGGGTCAAGCGCACCTTGTCTTCTTCAGTGCTGTACTCGGTAAGGAGCAAGGCGACCGGGTTGCCGGTCATTCGACTCAACGCGAACACAACCGTGCTGACGATAAAAAGCATAATGACCGCTTGGATCAGGCGTCGGAAAATGTAACGTTGCATTTCTGTTTGTCTGTAGCGCGGGCGACTCGCCCGCAATTCACCGGCGGGCGAGCCGCCCGCGCTACACAAATCGAATCGGTAACGATTTCGGACCGTACTCTGGCCACGTATTGAAAATGACTTCGCCGTCCAACTCGAAACGCGGCGCGCGCGCGAGCAATTCTTCGAGCGCGACGCGCAATTGCAAAAGCGCGAGCGCTTGCCCGCCGCATGTGTGAACGCCGTGTTCGACATCGCGCGTCGCGGTGCGCGCGGTCGCATGGCTCGGCGCATACAAGCGCACAAATTCTTCAATCGCATCCGGGATACGCGCGGGTTCGCGGCGCAGTTGCATTTGCAAATCGCGATACGTCGCAAGATGCCAGATCGCACTGCCGATGCCGTTCGAGGTGCTTCGATCTGCCGCGACGATCAAGCCGCGCACAAAACTCGCGATGATGTCGTCCTCAATCGGTTTGCCTTCAATCGTCGCGTTGAACATTCCGGTTACAATGTCCAAATGTGGATCGAGCGGCGCGGCGTGACGCGCGGCGACAAAGCGTTGCGCGTACGCGTCAAGTTCCGCACTCAACGCGCTCGCGGTTGCGCGATCATCCTGCGAAATCGCTTCGACATATTTTCCGCTCCGCGCTTGAATCCATTCCGCGTCCTGCTCCGACGTTCGCAGAAACGCGCAGATCGCGCGAATCGGCAAACGCCGCGCAAATTCTTCCATCGCGTCGCCGCGTTTTTTCGCGATGAGCGGTGCGAGAAAACGCACTGCCAATTCGCGCAACACCGGTTCGAGTGTCGCGATGCGATCCGTTTCAAAGTACGGATTCATCGCGCGGCGAAAGTGCGCGTGCTCCGGCGGATCCACTTGGAGCGGGCGACGCGGCACGCCGGATCGCGGCGACATTGGCACCAGGTTTTGAATCGAACTGATAAACGTTTCGCTATCGGACGCGACGCGCACAATGTCCGCGTAACGCGTCAACGCCCAAAAGCCGCCCCAGCGATCGCTGTGCGCGACCGGACACCGCGCGCGCATTTCATCGTACGTCGCGGGCGCATCGCGCCAAGTTTCCGGGTCAAGCGGATCCCAATCCTGGGATTGATTTTGTTCGTGCATTGAAAATTGAGTGCGTAGCATAGCCCCTCGTGGGCGTACGCGTACGCCCACGAGGGGCTATGCTACGCGTCGCGCACTACGGCGTAATCATATCAATATTTTGCGGGCGCACGCGAATCGTGGGCCATGCGCCGATTTTTTTGCTCGCGCCGTACGGTTCGTTCGCAAAAACCAAAAAGATGTTTGCGGCTTGATCGCGCATCAACTTGCCGTACTCGAGTGCGAGTTGTTGGCGTTTTTTCGGATCCACTTCGGCGGAGGATTTGTTGAACAAATCCGAGTACTCGGCAGTTACGAAAACCGCGAACGGATTGTCCCGGTATTCCGTCGCCGCCGCGGTGAACGGATCCGCGAACGCGAGACCGCGATGAATCCACACATAGTCAATCGCTTTGCCGCCGGTCCACTCGCCGCGCACGGTGCCGAAATCGGTCGGCACGATTTTGACATCAATGCCGATCGCTTTCCAGTACAGCGCGACTGCTTCGCCGATGGTCGGCAGTTCCGCGCCGGGAACGGTCGTGAATGTTTTCAGCGTGATCGGGAATCCATTCGGATAACCGGCTTCGGTCAACAGTTGCTTGGCTTTCGCGACATCGTACGGATACGGTTCGACATCGTAGAACGGCGGGACCGGATCGCCTGACCCGCCGGGTGTTGCCTCGCCGCGGAAAATTGTTTTCGCGATCGTCGCTTTGTCAATCGCGTAATTCAATGCTTGCCGCACTTGGACCTTTGCCCAGGGATTGTCTGCTTTGAAGCGTTTGGGATCGGTCGCGATCAAACCGCCGAGTCGAATGATCGGCGACCAACTTTTTTCAATCGAAACGACCTTGAGTCCGGCGGATTTGATCGCGTCAATCGAATCGTACGAGATCGGCGCGAGATCGGCTTCGCCGTTTTTCAACATCGCGACGCGCGTCGCTTCTTCCGGCACGAGCAGGAACGTTACGTTTTTGTACGCCGGCACAACGCGCCAATGTTTTTCAACATTCGCAATCGTCCCGAGTTTGATCGGTACGCCTTTTTTGTGTTCTTCGATCAACGCGTACGGACCCGTGCCGATCGGTTGCGTATTCGCTTTCGCATCGCCCGCGCTCGTTACATATTTTTTGCTGACGATCACGGCTTGATTCGCGTCGCTCAAATAACCGGCGAGCAAATCGGGCGATGAAACTTTGAGATTGACAACCACTTTGTACGGCGAAGGCGCGTCAATGCTCGCGAAGGTGTTCCGCAAAATTCCGGCGGGACCGGCAATCGAATCTTGCGCGGCGATCCGTTCGAGCGAATACTTGACATCTTCCGAGGTGAGTTCGCCGTTGCCGTCTTGGAATTGCACGCCCTGGCGCAATTCGAGCGTCAGCATTTTTCCATCGGCGGACATTTCCCATTTCGTCGCGAGACCTGGTTTCAGTTCGCCGGTTTTCGGATCGAGATAAACCAGGTATTCGTAAATCATCGCGAGGTACGAGGTGCGACCGCCGCCGCCGTTCCACGGCAAAAATGTTTCGGCTTCCAATGTCGAGAGCGCGACGACGATGCTACCCGTTGGCGATTTCGCGACCGGCGCGGCAGTGGGCGCGGATGTTGCTACCGGTTTTGTCGCGGGCGCGGATGTTGGCGCGGCGACAGGCGCAGATGTCGGCGCGGGTGCGGACGTTGCCGCGGGCTTGGGCGCGGATGTCGGTGCCGGCGCGGGCGTCGGTGTCGCCGACGCGCACGCGGCGAGCAACGCGAGCGCAATCAAAACCAGGATTGCAATTTTGATCTGTTTCATTTTTTCCTCCTCCTCGGTTCAAATACTGTCATTGCGAGCGAAGCGAAGCAATCCCCAACTTGGCGGAGATTGCTTCGTCGCAAAAACCGCTCCTCGCAATGACAATTTTACGGACGCGCGATCAGTTCGATATTTTGCGGACGCATTCGAATCGAAGACCACTGCCCCACTTTTTTGCTGACGCCGTACGGTTCGTTCGCGGAAACCAGGAACACGTTCGTCGCTTCATCTTTGACAAAGAGACCAAACTCGCGCGCGAGTTGCTCGCGCTTTTTCGGATCGAGTTCGCCCTTGACCTGGGTGTACTTGGCGATCACTTCGGGAGTCGCGTAAATCGCGAACATATTTGCCGCGTCGTATTCGAGATCAAACCCGGCTTGAAAATCCACGAACGGTTGACCGCGTTGCACGAACAAATAACTGTTCGCCTTTGCGCCGAGCAGATCGCCGCGCACCGTGTTCCAATCGCTCGGCACGATTTTCACATCAATGCCAACCGCTTTCCAGTACAGCGCGACTGCTTCGCCGAGCGTCGGCAATTCCGCGCCGGGATTCGTGGTAAACGTTCGCAGTGGAAGCGGGAATCCATTCGGATAACCGGCTTGCGTGAGCAACTGCTTGGCTTTCGCGACATCGTACGGATACGCCGGAATTTCCGACCACACATTCAACGGCATTGACGCGCCGACCGGCGTCGCCTCGCCTTTGAAAATTGTTTTCGCAATTGCCGCGCGATCAATCGCGTAGTTGAGCGCCTGGCGCACTTCTTTTTTTGCCCAGGGATTGTTCGCGTCGTACCGTTTGGGATCGGTCGTTACGATGCCACCAAAGCGAATCAACGGCGACCAGTTTTTCGGAATCGAAACGATGCTCAACCCGGATTGCTTGACCGTGTCAATCGAATCGTACGAAATCGGCGCCATATCTGCTTCGCCGGTTTTTAACATCGCGACGCGCGTCGCTTCTTCTGGCACAAGCAAAAAGTTGACGTTCTGATAATCCGGCGTCACGCGCCAATGTTTCTCAACCCCAGCAACGGTGGTGAGTTTGATCGGTCCACCTTTTTTGTGTTCTTCCGCGAGCATATACGGACCCGTGCCAACCGGTTTCGCGTTCGCTTTTTCATCGCCGACGGTCGTTACATATTTTTTGCTGACGATGCTCCCGCCCGCGTTCGTGTCGTTCAGATATCCGCCGACGAGTCCGACATACGGCGTCTTGAGCGAAACGACAACTGTGTACGGATCGGGCGTTTCAACTTTGTCAATGATGTTGCGAAGCAATTGCGCCGGACTGCCGACCGATTCTTTCGCGATCATTTTTTCGAACGAGAACTTGACATCTTCGGCGGTGAGTTCGCCATAACCATCGTGGAATTGCACGCCCTTGCGAATGTAAAACGTCCAGGTTTTTCCATCCGCCGACATTTCCCATTTTTCGGCGAGACCTGGTTTTTGTTCATCCGTTTTTGGATCCGAATAAACCAGGACATCGTAAATCATCAACAAGTACGATTGGCGCGCGACGCCGCCGTTCCACGGCAAAAATGTTTCCGACTCAAAAGTTGATAGCGCGATGTTCAATGTGCCGGTCGGTTGCTTGACGCTGGGTTTCGGCGCGGCAGTTGGCGCGGTTGTCGCGGCTGGCGCGGATGTTGCAACCGGCGAGGATGTCGCGGCGGGCGCGCTCGTTGGCGCGGGCGGCTTGGTCGGCGCGGGCGCAGTCGTTGGCGTCGCGCAACTAACCAGCGCGATCACCGCGATCAAAATGATCACTGCGAAAATAATTCGACCTTTCACTTCTCCCTCCTCGAATAGAACGTTCCAGCACAGACTGTCATTGCGAGCGGTTTTTGCGAAGCAATCTCCTACTTGTCGCGCGGGGATTGCTTCGTCGCAAAAATCGCTCCTCGCAATGACATGGGCTGAATTACACTCGATGAACTAAGAGTACACACCGTACTCGCGCGTGGCGTCCACCCAGATTTTCACCAACTCAGGATCGGATTCGGAGATCGTCGTGCTCGGACCCATAATGAAACCGCCGCCCTTGCCCACGACCGCACACATTTTTTGCGTGTGTTCGCGAATTTGTTCGCGCGTTCCGCCCTGAAGCAAAGAAACTGGAAAGCCGCCTTGAATGCACATCACGTCGCCTACCACCTCCTTCACCTTGAACATATCACTGCGATCAAATCGTCCGATCGTTTTTCCTTTGGGCAGTTCGCGCAGATAACTCAAACGTTGATCGTAGACGCCTTCGTAAAACACGGTCGGGATCACGCCGCCCTCGATCAATCCCAGGATCATTGCTTTGAACGATTGCCAATAAAATGTTTCGAATTGTTTGATCGACATGAATCCGTCCGAGCCGCGATGCAAGGGAATACTGCAATACGGAATGCCGGTACGTTTCGCGGCGGACACGGCGAACTCGACGACGAGCGGAATCACTTTTTGCATCGCCGCCAATAATTTTTCGGGACGACGAAACATATCGAGCATAATGCCGCGCATCCCGCGCAATGTGTCGGACATGAAATCGAACGGCGCGGTGATGAGCGAGCTCGTGCCGAACGCGTTTGGGAATCCCAGGTCTTGCATGCGTTTTGAATTTACGCGCGCGATCGCGCCGAGTTGATCCACTTCTTTGCCGGCTTTGATCAACGCTTCGAGCGCGGCGATCACCGGCGGCGCGCTGAACGCGCGCAGACTGCGAATCGTGGTGTAGCCGAGCAACATTATCGGCAAGCGCGGCAATGATGCGAGACCCTCAAGTTCGCTGAACGCGCGCGGCAAAAACGTGCGGAGTGTAAAATCGGTGGGGTCGTCCAAAAACGCGTCGTACTCTTCCGCTTTCATATATTCGTCTTCGACGTACTGAAATGTGCCGTTCGCGTCGAGACCATAACCCGCCCATTTCGTTTGGCGATCACCGAGCGCGATGCTGGCGTGCGGCAAAAAGCCCAAGCCGGAAATAATGTCCGGCTCAAAGCGGAGCGCGCAGTGTTCCAAAAGTTCTTGCGCCTTGACGGGATTGCGTTCCAATTCCTGGTTTGTGATTCCGCCCAAGCGCGCGAGCATATATCCAAAATTCAACGCGATGGGGACACGATCCGGCACGCGCAATTCGTACGCGGCTTGGACGCGCGCAGTGCGTTCGGCGAGTAATTCAGCGGGTGATTTCAATTTTGTCCCGTCCATTGTTGCGCGAGCGCGACTGCCGCCATCGCGTCTTTGCCAAACGCGTCTGCCCCGGCAAACACGCGCACATGATCGTCAATCGTACCGCCGCCGATCATAATTTTGATTTGATCGCGCAAGCCCGCCGCGCGGATCGCATCAATCGTTTGTTTCATCGCGGCGAATGTTACGGTGAGGAATCCGCTCAACGCGACCACATCCGGTTTGACCTCCGCGATCTTTTGCACGAATTTTTGCGGCGGCACATCCACGCCTAAATCGTGAACCTCGAATCCATTCACGTCGAGCATAAACACGACCAGGTCTTTGCCGATGTCGTGAATGTCGCCCTTGACCGTGCCGATGAGCACCTTACCGTGTTTTTGGATTTCGCGCGCGTGGTGCATGTGCGGCTTGACCAGGTCGGAAATTTGCTTGAGCAGATCACCGGCAAGAATCAGTTCCGGCAAAAAGTATTCGCCATGTTCAAATTGCTTGCCGACGATCTCCATCGCCGCGCGACAATCGTCGAGAATCGTCGTCGGATCGGTGTGATCATCGAGCAATTGTTTGACGCGCGCGAGCGCATCCTGTTCGCGCATCTCTGCGATCATTTCGACCAGCGTGTCCACTGCTATGGTCTCCTTGTACTGTCATTGCGAGCGGTCTTTGCGAAGCAATCCCCAACTTGTCGCGCGGGGATTGCTTCGTCGCAAAAAACGCTCCTCGCAATGACATCTAGCTGTTTTTGTACCAGAGCAACAAACGACTAGCGCCAACTTGTTTCATCACGTCCGCGATATCGCCCGCGTAAATGCAATGACTCATACACGCGGCAACACACGCGGGTTGTTTGCCCTTGTCCAAGCGATCCACACACAGATCGCATTTGTGCGCGAGTCCATTTGCCGCGTCGAATTGAATCACGCCAAACGGGCACGCTTCCATACACATGCGGCACCCGTTGCAAATTTTCGCGTCGATCAACACGACGCCGTCCGCGCGGCGCGTGATCGCGTTTTCGGGGCACGCGTCTTTGCATTTCGGAATGTGGCAGTGCATGCAATGCGTAACCGTGTAACGCAATTGGCGTTTGCCTTCGATCACGCGAATCGGGTCTTCGAGTACCGCCGTCCATTTGGGTCCGACCGGCAAATTGTGTTCTTGCTTGCACGCGACCTCGCACGAAAAACATCCGACACACGCGACCGTGTCCACGGCAAGCGCGTATTCTTTGGCGATCATTTGCCCTCCTCGACGCGATCGATGTTGCACATCAACACGCGCAAATTCGTCGCGCCCATCGCTTGATCGTACCCTTTTGGATCGCTGTCGGTGAGAATGTTCGAATTCGAAACATCCCAACCATGATCCGGCGATTTCACTTCGGGGAACCACCAACCGTGTTGAATCGCGACGACGCGCGCATCGATCCCGGTCGTGAGTTTCGCGCGTTGTTTGATTCTGCCGCGCGGCGATTGGATGTAGACCCAGTCGCCTTCTTTGATCGAATGTTTCGCCGCCGTGTCGGGATGCAATTCGACAATCGGATCGGGATGGAGTTCGCGCAACCAGGGCACCATGCGATGCTCCGAGTGGAAAAAAACCGGCGTGCGTGCGCCTGTGATCAAAATGTACGGATAATCGCCGGTCATATCGGGGCGGCTGACCGGGCTTTCGGGAATTTCTTGATAGCGGGGAAGCGGATCGTATTTCAGTTCCGCGAGAACGGTCGAATAAAATTCAACTTTGCGCGTCGGCGTCGAAAATCCTTTTTGCTCGTGCTTGCGATACGCGACGGGTCCGCGCAAGAACGGCATCTCTTTAACATCGTCCCATTTCAATCCGGCGGGTTTGAGAATTGCGTCGAGATCGCCTTGGATATTTTCTTCCCAATCTTCTTGCCCCACGCGTTTGCCGAGTTCGTGGAAAATTTCAAAATCGGATTTGCACTCGCCGATCTGCACGATTTTTTTGCGCGGAAAAATGTAACCGTGCCGAAAGAAAAATCCGCCGAGGTAATCCGCTTCGAGCCAGGTCGCGGCGGGCAGAACAATGTCCGCGAGTTCGGCAGTTGGCGTCATGAAAAAATCGGAGACGGTGAGAAATTCGACCGCGCTCAACGCGCGATGCACTTCGCGCGCGTTCTCACGCGTAACAACCGGGTTCGATCCGTGAATCAACACCGCCTTGACCGGGTATGGTTGTCCGGTCAGGATCGCGTTCCACACCATCTTGGGCGTGATGACATTGATGCGCGCCGCGAGCCGGAAAATATCGCCGCCGAGCATTTTGGCGCGCTGTGCATCGGTGAGCGCGTCGTGCTTGGCGAACTGTCCAATGTTCTGCGCTTTCGGCGGCGTGTAAAACACATTGCCGCCTTTCGCGTCGAGATTGCCAGTCATTGCGAGGAGATAAATCAGCGTGCGATCGTTGTCAATGCAATTGATGGATTGTTCAATCGCGACGCCCCACTGAATCGCCGATGGTTTTGTTTGCGCGAACAAGCGCGCGGCTTGCCGGATTTTTTCTTGCGGAACCCAGGTGATCTGTTCAACCTGGTCGAGCGGATATTCGCGCGCGCGTTTGCAAAATTCATCCCAGCCGTGAATATATTTCGCGACAAATTCCTTGTCGTACAATTCTTCTTGGATGATCACGTTCGCGATGCCAAGCATCAGCGCGGTGTCGGTGCCAGGTCGCAATTGCAACCACACATCCGCGCGTCCCGCGAGATACGTGAGGCGCGGATCCACGACGATCAATTTCGATCCTTGTTTCAACACGCGCATTAAATTTTCGCCGGTGTATTCGTCCGCGTTATTCCAAACAATGTTACTGCCCCACACGATCACGCATTGCGGATCGCCTTCGTAATCCACAATCGGCAATTTGCCGCAGACCGCAAGCGCGATCGCGACGCGCGACAGATAGCACATATACCCCGCGCCCATCACGTTCGGCGTGCCGAGCAAATTCGCAAAGCGCGACAGAAACGATTCAAATTCGCGCGAGGTGCCTTGCGCGAGGACGATGGACTCCGCGCCAAACTCGGCTTTATACGCGTAGATATTCTGCGCGATCGTGTCGAGCGCTTCGTCCCAGGTAATGCGTTCCCACTTGCCTTCGCCTCGTTTGCCCGCGCGCTTGAGCGGATAGTGCAAGCGGTCGGGATGATAAACGAGTTGTTTGAACGCGAGCCCTTTACTGCACAACGATCCATGATTCGTCGGAAAATCCGGGTCGCCTTCGATCTTGTCAATGACGCCATCTTTAACCGTGACCAGGACACCGCAACCGCCGTGACAACCGCGACAATTGCTTTTCACGATTTTTTCTTCATTTGCGATTGGTGTGATCATTGCATTTCCTTCCAGCCCCCACCCTGCCCTCCCCCGCACGGCGGGGGAGGGTTGGGGTGGGGGCGAGTGACGTCACGCAAACTCATGTTCCATTCGCTGAATAATATCTTCCTGGATGCGTTTGGACAGTTGCACAAAGTACGCGCTGTAGCCCGCGACGCGCACAACCAGGTCGCGATGTTTTTCGGGATGTTTCTGCGCGTTGAGCAAGAGCGCGCGATTGACGACATTGAATTGCACTTGCTTGCCGCCGTAATCAAAATAGGTTTTGATCAGCGACGCGAGTTTATTGAGGTCTTCATTTCCTTTGAGTGCGGAGGGATGAAATTTCATATTGAACAATGTGGACTGGTACGGAATTTGATCGATCATCATCGCGCTTCGAATGAGCGCGGTGGGACCGCACATATCGCGACCTTGCGCCGCCGACATTGTGCCGTCCGCGAGATTTTCGCCGGCGTAACGACCGTCCGGCGTCGCGCCGGTCAACGCACCGCCCGGTCCGTACGAAGTGATCGAAATGCCGGCGGGCTTCATCGTGCCGCCAAAAATTGTGGGAAACGTTGCCGATGTCTCCGCCCAGAATTTGTAGAGATCGGCGGCAATCGAATCTACGAACGGATCACCGTTGCCGTACTTGGGCGCGCGCAGACACAATTTATGAATCGCGGCGTACCCTTCCCAGTTTGCGTCGAGCGCGGCTTTTAATTCGCGCGCGGAAATTTTCTTTTCGTCGAAAACCAGGCGCTTGATCGCCGCGAGCGAATCCGCGACGTTGATCATTCCGACGACGTTCATACACGATCCATTTTCGAACGGCATCGCGCGATCAAGCGCATCCTTGCCCACCTTGATCGCGTCCACCATCAACGCGGAATGAATCGCATCGGGAAACAATTCGCGTTGCGCTTGCAAAAGAATGTTGTGCTCTTCGGCGGCAAGCCCCATAAAAAATTTCATCTGCGTTTTGTACGCGTTCAGCAGATCGTCAAACGTTTCAAAATTCGCAAACTCGCCGGTGGGCAAGCCGAGTTGTTTGCCGGTGCGCGGCTCGATGCCATTGTTCAACGTGATTTCCAAAACGAGCGGCGCGATAAACATGCCAAACGCGTTGATGCGCGATTTGCCCGGCAGGTTCACATCGAGACAACCGGCGAGCGCGTAATCGCGCGCCTCGCGCAGTGGCACGCCCTGGCTCACAAGATAACCGATGTACGAATCGTCCGACACGAGTGCGGGCATTCCGATCCCGGTTCTGATCAGTTCAAGCGCTTTCATCAACAACGGTTCGGGTGTGCCGTTATGCACGCGCAAGGTGATTGTATGATGCGGCGTGCGACAGCGGTACGCGGCTTCGAGAATGAGATACGATAAATCATTCGTCGCCTCATCGCCGTCCGGCGTCACGCCGCCGATGACCCAGTTGTGCCAGCGCGCCAACCCCGACCATTTTTCGCGTTGCGCTTTGCCGCCGCCGACAAAATTAAATTGCATCACTTTGATTCGCAAGCAAATCAATAATTCAAGCGCCTGCTCTTCCGTGATGCAACCATCGGCTTTATCTTTTTTGTAGAACGGAAACATAAATTGATCAAAGCGACCGCCGGGCGCGGTGCCTTGCGCGATCATCATCCAGATCAACCAGAAGGATTGCATCGCTTCGCGAAATGTGCGCGCGGGATTCGCGGGAACCCACCGGCACGTTTCCGCGATCTGTTCCAATTCTTTTTTGCGCGTCGCGTCCGTTTCGCGCGATGCCATTTCTTCTGCGAGATCCGCGAAACGATTTGCGAGCCGGACAATCGCGGTGTGCGTGATGATGACCGCGTTGAGGAAATCGGCTTTTTTGATCGCGTCCGCGCTGTTGAAACGAAGCGTTTTCAATTCCGCTTCCGCGTCCGCGATTGTTTTGTTGAGACCTTCGTACAAAACTTTGGCATAGTCAACAACGATCAAACTCTGTCCCAGCCCCAAGCCCCAACCGACACCCGCCGCGCCGTGCCCGCGTCCCTGGTTTTTCTTTTTCCACGGCGGAAGCAAAATGCCGGATTGAATAAAGGGCCACAGCCGTTCGTCGTCGTAAAACTGTCCCATCCGTTCTTCGAGCGTACGATTTTTACCGACCCAGTATTCGTCGAGCGCGCGCAGTTGCGTTTCGTCTTCATCCGAAATTTCAAACGTCGTTTGTTTCAAATCGTCGAGGTCTTCTTGGAGCCACGTTGGTCCAAGCGAACCGGCTTCCATTCCCATCGGTTTGCTCGCGACGTTGCCGACGATCAGTTCGCCGTCCTCGATGAAAATCGTTTTGTGATCGAGATAGTGCGCGGTCGCTTTGGCGCGGCGCAAAATCGGCGGATCACCTTCATGCGCGCGATACGCTTCGATCACGAGGCGCGCCTTTTCGATGCAGAGCGGATATTTCGCGACGTTCAACGCGCGGCGCAATTTCTCGATGCGCGGATTGATTTGATTGCGCGGCGCGATGCCGGCGATCATTTGTGGATCGAAATGATCGGTTGGTTTTAGAAACGGAAATGTTTTTTCCAAAATTGGCGTTGTCATTTTATTGCCCTTTATCTTATGAACGCGTAGAAGTTGGACGCTGGATGTTGGACGTCGGAATGCATCCAACGTCCAACATCCAATTTCCAACATCCAAGTCATCCACCCGCAATCGTCGTCAATCCAAACGATTCGAAAATTTTTTGCAATTCAAAAACGCGTTCATCGTTCGGCGGATCAATCGAAATGGATTGACTCGGTTTTTCGAGCCGCTCGTACTTGGCTTCGCCCAAACGATGGTACGGAAGCAAATGCACCTTGACCGAATCGCCCAATTCGGTCGCGATGAATTGCGCGGTCGCGCGCAAATTCGTGAGCGAATCGTTGAGACCGGGCGCAATAGGCACGCGCGCGAACATCGGCAGAGATAATTCGCGGACGATTTTTTTTGCGTTGTCCAAAATCAATTCATTCGAAACGCCGGTCAATTTTTTGTGCGCGCTTGGATCCATGTGCTTGAAATCGTACAGCACCAGGTCAACATTCTCAAGCACGCGCCGCGCCGAATCCCAGGTCGCGTAACCACAGGTGTCAATCGTCGTGTGAATCGCCGCGTCGCGACACAGTTTCAGTAAACTGATCGCGAATTGCGGTTGCGTCAACGGCTCGCCGCCGCTGATCGTCATCCCGCCGCCAGAACGTTGATAAAAAATCGCGTCGGCGGAAACTTGCTTGAACACTTGTCCCGCCGTCACGTATTTCCCCATAACATTGCGCGCGTCGTTCGGACACACTTGCGCGCACTCGCCGGATGTTTTGCACACCGCGCGATTCGTACGCGATTTGCCATCCACAATTTCAATCGCGTGTTCGGGACAAACATCAACGCATTTGGCACAGCCCTGGCAACGCTCGGCGTTGAAAAATAATTCGGGACGTACCGCTTGCGATTCCGGATTTTGACACCACAGACAGTGCAGAGGACACCCCTTGAGAAAAACCGTCGTGCGAATTCCCGGTCCGTCGTGAATCGAATAATGTTGAACGTTGAAAATTACGCCGCGCGTGTCGCGCTCGTCGGTCATACCTGGTGATGCTCCGTGCGCGCGATGATTTCATCTTGCACCGTTTTGCCAAGTTGCACAAAGTACGCGCTGTAACCCGCCATCCGCACAACCAGGTCGCGATAATTTTCCGGTTGCTTTTGCGCGGCGATCAACGTTTCTTTTGTCACCACGTTGAATTGCAAATGCTTGCCGCCGAGACCAAAGTACGTGCGAATCAACGCCGACAATTTTCGCAAATCCTCGTTTGTCTTGAGCGCGGTCGGATGAAATTTCATATTCATCAATGTCGCCTGGTACGGCGTTTGATCGATTTTCGACGCGCTCTTGATCGCGGCGGTCGGACCATTTTTATCGCGACCGCGCATCGGCGACGTTGTGCCGTCCGCCAAACATTCGCCGGCGAAACGACCATCGGGAGTCGCGCTCGTCAACGCGCCGCCCGGCGCGTGCGACGTGATCGAGATCGCGGTCGGAATGTGTTTGCCGCCGAGCGCGGTATCGAGCGTCCCGGTAATGTCCGCCCAGAATTGATAGAGGTCGTGCGCGAGCGCATCCGCGTAATCATCGTCGTTGCCGTACTTGGGCGCGGCTAAACATTGCTGGCGTATTTTTTCGTACTCATCGCCCTGCCAATTCGCGCGCAGAGCGGTTTGCAATTCGCGCATCGAAATTTTCTTTTCGTCGAAGACAAGCCACTTGAGCGTAGTCAACGAATCGGCGACGTTGATCATTCCGATCGGATTCAGCACGCCGCCATTCTCCAGCGGCATTTTGCGGTGGAGCATATCTTTGCCGGCGGTGATCCCGTCCACCATCAATGACGAACGCACCGGGTCGGGGAACAATTCGGTCATCACGCGCAGTTCGATATTGTTGCGCTCCGCCGCGACGCTCATCAAATACGCGAGTTGTTTTTTGAACGCGGTCAACAATTCATCGAAACCCGAAAAATTTTCCAACGCGCCGGTTTGCAATCCGACTTGCAGTCCCGTGTTCGGATCAATTCCATTCCGCATAAAAATATCGAGCGCGAGCGGCGCGATGAACATACCGTACGTCGCGATGCGCGATTGTCCGACGATGTTCACATCGAGGCAACCGGTCATGATGTAATCGCGCGCGGTGCGGAGCGGCACACCCTGGGTCAACAAAAATTCGATGTACGATTTGTCGCTGACAAACGCGGGCATTCCGATCCCGGTTCGCACGACCTCCAACGATTTTTGCATCAACTTTTCCGGCGTGCCATCGTGCACGCGCACGGTGATCGTGTGATGCGGCGTCGGACAGCATTGCGCGGCTTCGAGAATCAAGTACGATAATTCATTCGTCGCGTCGTTGCCTTCCGGCGTTACGCCGCCAATCGTCCAATTGTGCCACTTGGCTAGTCCCGCATTTTTTTGCCGATTCGCTTTCCCGGACGTGCGATTGATCTGCATATCCTTGATGCGAAGGCATTGCAAAAGTTCCAACACTTGCGCGTCGTTGATGCGTCCCGCGTCCAGATCGTTTTTGTAAAACGGAAACATGTATTGATCGAATCGTCCCGCCGCCGCAGTCGTCGAAGGCGTGAGCATCAAGAACATAAACCAGAACGATTGCATCGCGTCGCGAAAATCGCGCGCCGGGTATGCCGGGACGCGATCACAAATTTCCGCGATCTGCGCGAGTTCTTGTTTGCGCGCGGGATCGGATTCGCACGCCGCGAGTTCACGCGCGAGATTCGCGAAACGATGCGCGAAATGAATGATCGCGCCCTGCGCGAGGATCACCGCTTTGAGGTAATCTACTTTTTTCACCGCGTCCGCGTTCGTGAATCGAATTTGCTTTAATTCATTTTCCGCTTCGGCGATGATTTGATTCAGACCGCCGTTGAGCACGCGCGCAAAATCGAATCCGCACAAAAAGAAACCTGGTCCGAGACCCAAACCACCTTGCGCGTATCCGCCGCCGCTTCCTTCTGCGCGCGTTTTCCACGGCGGCAGAACGACGCCCGATTGCATAAACGACCACAACCGTTCGTCGTCGTAAAATTGTCCCATTCTGCCGACGAGGGTTTTGCCTTTCCAATACTCGTTGATCGTTTTTAATTCGATCTCGTCTTCCTGGGATGTGGTGAATCCATCTTGCTTGAGCGCGTCAATTTCATCTTGCGACCAGATGCCGTAATCGCAATCGAACTCGACCGCCATCGGTTGGCTCGCCGCGTTGCCGACGATCAATTCATCGTCCTCGATAAAGATCGTAATCTTGGCGAGCACATTCGCGAGCGCTTGCGCGCGGCGAAGGATCATCGGTTCGCCTTCGGTCTGTTTGTACGCTTCGGTGAGCAAACGAATTTTTTCGACACAGACTGGATACTTGTCCACAAACAAGCGCGCGCGCAATTTTTGAATCCTGGTTTTGGATGCGCCGATGATCTCTTGCGCGGAGGGCAGGGGAATTGGATGTGCGAAATTCGTATGCGTGGATTGAATAACTTGATTCATAATCACCTTTGCGAACCACAGATTTTATTTTCAATCGGTGTCATCTGTGAAATCTGTGGTTGCCTCACCGTTCCAGGTTTTGCTTTTCTTCTTCGCGCAAACGCGGAATGAGATGCGTTCTGCCGAAGGTGTGAATCTCATCCAAAACCCGGCTGAGTGCATCGGCATCGCGCGCCGCGCACGCTTGATACAACATTCGATAATGCGCGAGCCGTTGCGTGATGACTTCGGGCACGGAAGAAAAATACCGGCGATATTGTTGCGAGAGGTCCCACAGTGTAGACAAAATTCGCAAGAGATGTTCTTTTTGGCTCGCGGAAAAAATCGTGAAAAAATATTCGCGCACCAATTGCAAACGGCGCGGCACATCGCGCTTGGTTTCCGCGATTTCGATTTCGTCCAATAATTGTTTCAAGCGCGCCATCGGAACGCGCTCGAAATCTTCGGCGGCAAATCGGCACGCGAGTTTTTCCAACTGTTCGCGAATCAAATAAATTTCTTCGTAATGCGCGGCGGAGATGCGCGCGACCATTGCGCCGCGGCGCGGGTGAAATGTAACCAAGCCCTCGGCTTGCAGTTGGCGCAACGCCTCGCGAACGGGGACAGTGCTCACGCCAAATTTGGTCGCGAGATCATCCATCCGCAACCACTCGCCCGGTTTCAGCGCGCCATCCAAAATCATTCCGCGAATTCGGTCCACAACCGCGTCGTGCAAATTTCCAAAACTGATTGTCGCGCTTATCGCGTCGTTGTTTTGCACAAAAACCTCTTCTGTACATAAAAATCAAATATCATATATTCGATAATTTTGATGGCAATATAAACGAAATTTTAACGCGTGTCAATGGAACAGGCGTTTTTTGGGGCAAATGCAAACCGCGCAACGCGTGAGTAATCGCGTTGCGCGGGGCAGTTGCACTATTTAGTTCGGACGATGACACGGTCGCTTTGCCGTTCAAATCGCGCGTTCATATTTTCCATTCGCGCGCAATCGCCGGGATGCCAAGTGCGCGCGCGTAAATCAATAAAATTCCCAAACCGATGATCGGCGCAACACTCGCCGCGAAAAACACTTCGCCGTACCCGATGCGCGGCGCGATCAATCCGGCGGCAAATGATCCGATAATGATTCCGACATCAATGGACGCGCTGTACGTCGCCATCGCCGCGCCGCGGCGCGCGGGGTGCGCGCGATCAATGATCAACGTTTGCAAAGCCGGAATCGCGGACGCTGTGCCGATGCCGTAGATGATCCCGGCAAACGCGAGCGTTTCCGGCGAAGTGATCTGCGCGACCAGGAAGAAACCGATCGTTACCAGGATCATCCCAGGAATGATCAACGCAAGCCGCCCAAACTTGTCCGCGATGCGACCGATGAACACGCGCGCGACAATCGCGGTCAGTGCATTCGCAGTGAAAAAGATGCCCGGATTTTGCACGCCGCGTTCGAGTCCGAGCAAGGCGAGAAACGCAATCGAGACACCATGCGCTAACGTGATTGACGCGTTCGCAAGCGAAGGCACAATCGCAGACGATTCGATTTGGAAAAAACTTGCCGACCCGGTGCGCGGCGTCTCGCTCCACACGGACGACAACAGCGCGGCGATCATCGCGACGCCTGCGCCCGCGATCAACAAACTCGCCATGCCCCAGGTCGCGACGATGAACAAACTCACGCTTGCCGAAAATGCTTGTGCGACATTGATCAGGATACCGTAATAGCCGACCGCTTCGCCGCGCCGCGCGGTTGGCGCGATGTGCGCGACGAACGAATTTGCCGCCGTGCCATACGTGCCGATCCCCGCGCCGTGCACGAGTCCGGCAAGCGGAAGCAACCAGGACATTTGCGCGAATAAAATGAGCGCATAGATCACAAAACTGAAACCCAGGAATCCCGCGCCGACAATGCCGGTCGCGCGCGATCCAAACCGATCCACCGCCGCGCCGCTGGGCAAGCGCGCGATCAACGCGCACGCAGACACCGCACTAACGAATCCGCCGATGAATCCAGCCGCCGACCCCAGGTCGCGCAAAAAGAGCGGAAGCGCGATGAACACGAGCGATTGCGCCGCGCTATACGCAAAGGTCGCCCAACAAACCAGGATGAAATCGCGCGTCAAGATGCGGGGCTGGTCGTTCATCGTGTTCCGATTTCAAATCGCTTTCGCTTCGCGCAGGCGTTCGATTTCGTTCGCAGACAATCCCAGGATTCCGGCGTACACCTCTTGATTGTTTTGACCGAGCATTGGCGCGGACAAAACCGGGACGGATGACGCGCGACCTTGTTCGCCCATCCCTGGTCGTTCGCTTTTGATGACGTTCGCGCCAAGCCACGCGAGCGTTTCAGTGCACACCGTCCCCGATTCAAATTGCGTGAGGTCAATCACGGCAACGCCGTTCAATGCGGTCGTCGCTTTTCTCCAATCTCCAATCTCTAATCTCCAAAGTATGGATTGCGCGCCAGTGCCAGCGCGCTCATCGCGCGGTGACGTGGGCAAGCGCTGGGATGAGCGCGGTCATTGGCTCTTGAAAGATCATTTTGACCCAGAAATGCCAACATTGTGATTTCTTTCTCCGTATTTGCGCGAGTAAACGCGCGGGGTTTACTCTTTGGTTTCTTGTTCACGCAAAAGTGGAATCAGCCGCGTTTTGCCAAACGCGTAAATATCGCGGATCGCTTGCACGAGCGCGGCGGCATCGCGTTTTTTGCACGCGCGATAGACCGCGCGATAGTTGGCGAGGCGTTTCGGAACGATCTCTTGGATCGTGGAGAAATAACGGCGGTACTGTTGAGAAAGATCCCACAGCCCGGAGAGGAGGCGGAGCAGGTGATTTTTTTGACTCGCGGCAAAAATCAGAAAGAAAAATTCGCGAACGGTTTCCATCCGGCGTGGAAGATCTTGATTCGTGGCGGCGCTCTCAATTTCGTCCAAAAGATTTTTCAATCGCTCCATCGGGATGCGGTCGAAATCTGCCGGAGTAAAACGACACGCGAGCACTTCAAGTTCTTCGCGAATCTGATAGATTTCTTCATAGTCCGCGACGGCAATTGTCGCGACCATCGCGCCGCGCCGCGGATGAAAAATGATCAACCCTTCTGCTTGCAATTTGCGGAGCGCTTCGCGCACCGGCATCGTGCTGACGCCAAAGGTGGTCGCGAGTTCGTCTTGGCGCAACCATTCGCCGGGCTTGAGTTGCCCATTCAGAATGCACTCGCGAATGCGATCCACGACGGCGTCCTGCACATTGCCGTAGGCAATGACACCATTCGGATTGGGGGAGGGGGGAGCAAATGATTTCATATCAATTCAAACCCACAAAATACGATATTCGATATTCGATATTATATGAATTGTATCCGCCCGGATGGGCTTGTCAATGGAACAGGCGTTTGGGTTGTACAGGGGCGACGCATTTTTCCGCGCAAGCGTTTGAAAAATGCGCCGAACCCCACCAACCCCTCCGAAAAAATTGGATATTGACATTCACACCAAATATCAATTATAATCCCCATAACGTTAAAAAAACGTTATAGCCAAATTTCGCCATACACGGCGTGGATTCAAAAAGCACGTAAAAACCGCGTCTTTTGGCGATTGCAAGCGCAAGTGTTTCAATGGCGAATGGGTCTGATTTGTTAATGGAGTATAAATGGCGCGCCTCCGACCGCAGTCAATGATTCTAACGCTATTAGGCGATTACGTCCGTCATACTGGCGGATGTATTTGGATTGGCAGTCTGGTACAAATCCTGGGTTGCCTCGGCGTTTCATCTCAAGGCGTGCGCTCCGCGGTTTCGCGAATGAAACAAGACGATCTCCTCCAAGCGCAAAATGTGCGCGGCAAAAGTTTTTATTCACTCACCCCTGCAAGTTCCAAACTGCTCGACGAAGGCGCGGCGCGCATATTTGAATTTCCCCGCGCGCGCGACGGCTGGGATGGGCAATGGCATTTGGTGACGTACACGATTCCCGAAATTTCGCGCGCGGCGCGCGATCAATTGCGCCACGAGCTCGAGTGGATGGGTTTCGGAATGTTGACGCTCGCATTGTGGATTTCGCCGTACGATCAGCGCGCGAAAATCGAATCGCTCGCGGATTCACTCGGCGTGCGCGCGTGCGTCGAAATGTTCACCGC
The DNA here is from genome assembly GCA_016223105.1 of Chloroflexota bacterium. Classification (GTDB taxonomy): domain Bacteria; phylum Chloroflexota; class Anaerolineae; order UBA4142; family UBA4142; genus JACRPR01. The sequence continues at coordinate 22,618 of JACRPR010000017.1, forward strand.
GCGGCACGACGGCTTTGCGAACCCGCAAACCATCGTCGCGCGATGCTGGGATTTGCAAGCGATCAACGCGCGCTATGCGACCTTCATTCAAAAATACAAAACGCTGTACGCGAAAGATTGCCGCGCGCTGACTAAATCCAGCGCGCCCGACCCCGCCGAACATTTTGTGCGCCGATTTAATTTGATTCACGAATTTCGCCGCTTTCCGTTTTTCGATCCCGATTTGCCAACCGAGTTACTGCCTGCGGATTGGCGCGGCACGGAAGCGGCGAGATTATTTCACGAGTATCACGATTTGCTCGCGAATCAAGCGCACGCGTATTTTCAATCGGTGTTTGTCGCGCCGGCGAACAACAAACAAAAAGTTCGCGCGCTGGGACGCTGATTAACACAGAGAAACCACTTGGCACCCTGAGCACAGCGAAGGGTCTCGCGCGGTGAACGCGAGATTCTTCGCTTCGCTCAGAATGACGGCGTGAAAATTTAAGAGAGGCGAAAAATGAGGTACGCAGAAACCGGCTTTAATTTGGAAATTGATCTCGCACGCGGAAGCGTCGAGCGCATCGCGACGGATCCACGATTGGCAGAATTACATCTGGGCGGACTCGGCACGAACGCGCGCTTGTTGTGGGATCGTGTGCCCCCAGAGACGGATCCATTCTCGCCCGACAATCTGCTCATCTTCGCCGCGGGACTGTTGTGCGGCACACCGGCGATTGGCGCGAATCGCACCATCGTTACCGCGTATTCGCCGCAAACTTTGTTGATGGGCTATTCGATGATGGGCGGATTTTTCGCACCGGAAATGAAATATGCCGGGTACGACAAAATTATTTTGCGCGGCAAATCGCCATCCCTGGTTTATATTTGGATTAACAACGACAAGGTGGAAATCCGGGACGCGACGCATTTGCAAGGCAAAGGCGCGGTCGAAACTGCCGAATGTATTCGCCAGGAATTGAAAGAACCCAAAGCCCAGGTCGCGCCGATTGGTCTCGCCGGTGTAAACCGGGTTTGTATGGCGTCCATCGAGCAAGGTCGGTCGAGCGCGAGTCGGCTCGGACTCGGCGCGGTGATGGGCGATAAACGCGTCAAGGCAATCGCGGTGCGCGGGACGAAAGACATCAACATCGCGCGCCCGGCAGAATTTCTAAATCTTTGCAACGACGTGATGAAATATATTCAACAGCGCGCGGAAAATCCAATCAAAAATGTCGAGCCGATTTTTGAAGGACTCGGTTCGCCGCACGAAATGAAAGTCGTTGATGAAAAATGGCACACGACCGGATTTATGCGGGGCAATGCGCGTACGCGGCGCAAAGATTTCTGGACGAAGGATGTCGAAGAAAAGTGGAAACAGACCCAGGAAGGCGTACGGACGCGACTCATCAGTTGCTACAACTGCCCGATGAAATGCGGCGCGATTGTTTCCGTCCCCGGCGTTTCGACATATATGATGAAGTGCTACTCGAAATTGACGTACACGATGGCGGCATTTTCAGACCTGGATTTTGGTTTTCGTATCGCGCAACGCGCGACCGAGTACGGCGTGGATGGCTTCTCGACTCCGCAAACGATGGCGTACGCATTGGAATTGCTTCAAGCCGGAATTTTGACTGACCAGGATTTCGCGGGCGCGCCATCCGACACCGAAGGAAAATTTTACTGGTTGCTCGACCGCATCGTGCGACGCGAAGGCATCGGCGACATTCTCGCGAACGGCACGTATTGGGCATCGCAACAAATCGGCAAAGGCGCGGACGCGTTCGCGCACAACAATATCAAAAAGCACGAACAACTTCCGCTCAAACTCGGAATGTTGAACCCGGTTTATTTTCTGATGTATTGCACCGGCGAAAAAAGCAACATCACGCAAATCGAAGGACAGTTTCCGCAAGAACCATTCCCGACGCGCGAGATGCGCGAAGATTTTATCAAAGATTGGGTGCACGTTCCCGACGAAAAATTCAAGCAATACTTTCTCGATTGGGAACAGCGTGGCGAATACGCAAACCCAACCTATCCGACGGCGGATATGGCGGTGGACATTGTGAATTGGCAAGAGACGATGCACTATATTGACGACTCGCTCGGTGTTTGCGCCGGGTTGTCGTCGTTCCCGCTCAAGCCGCCGTATCACATTCACAATTATCCAAAATTCATTTCCGCCGCGCTCGGAATCGAAATGGATGAAGCCGGGCTCAAAGAAGTGTACAAGCGCACGCGCAATTTGATGCGCGCGATTAATATCCGCCGCGGTTTGCGTCGCGCGGATGAAAAACCGCCCGAAGACCATTGGAAGAAACGCTTCCCGGAATTGGAAACCAAACTTTTGGACGCGTATTACAAATTCAAGGGTTGGAACAATGAGGGCGTTCCCACAAAAGCGACTTTGCAAAACCTGGGATTGGGCGATGTCGCGGAAGATTTAATTCGGCGCGGGCTTTTGTCGGAGCAAGAGCAAATTCGCGCGGAAGAATTGGTCGCGGCACCGGTGATGAAATAAATTTTTCCACAGGCGAATGAATTCGCGGCAACGCACGGCAAAACCGACTTGCGTCGGTTTGGAATCAATCGCCGTAGGGCGATTTCGCTTTGGGTGGACGCGGTTTCTAACCGCCGATGCCGATTTCTTCGTGGATGAAAAATTATTTCGGTGAACGTTCAATAACGAGGTGATAACGGTTATGGGTGAGAAACGCAAACGCATCATCAAGACGATCAAAATCAACGTGGACAATTGCAACGGTTGTCGCGCGTGCGAAATGATTTGCTCGGCATTTCACGCGTCGCCGAAATATAGTAGCAATGCGCCGGAACGCGCGCGCATTCGCGTTACGACCGACCCGATGCGCGACCTCTACATCCCGGTCTATGCCGGTGAATATACCGCCGCCGAATGTCGCGGCAGAAACAAATACATCATTGACGGCAAAGAATACGACGAGTGCGGTCTGTGCCGGTCGGCGTGTCCATCGCGAACACTTTTTCACGAACCCGATTCCGGGCTTCCGCTCAAATGCGATATGTGCGAAGACGACCCCGCGCAAGAAAAACCCTTGTGCGTGCAGTGGTGCTTGAACGACGCGCTGATTTACGAAGAGCGCGAAGAACAAGTCGAAGAAGATGTCAAGCAAGAAGATGTGGAAATCGGATTGGAATCTATGATTAACAAATACGGACTGGAAAAAATCATGGATACCGTCGCGCGCATTTCCGTATCCAAGAAGGTTTAATGTGGAAACAGTAGTTCCATACAAAGAAATCATCGAGGTTATCAAAGCAAGCGGCGGCGACGCGTTCAAGCGATGCTTTCAATGCGGACTGTGTGATGCGGTGTGTCCGTGGAACACGGTTCGAAATTTCAGCATGCGAAAGCTGGTGCGCGAAGCGACGTTCGGCTTGACCGATATTGAAACCGAAGACATCTGGCTCTGCACAACGTGCGGACGCTGTCCCCAGCAATGTCCGCGCGATGTGAAGCAAATCGAATCCGGCGTCGCGCTCCGGCGAGTCGCGACACAATATGAAGTGTACGCAAAAGGCGCAAGCCCGATTCGCGCGATCAAAAGCGGGCTCAACGCGCAAGGCAATCCGTTTGGTGAAAATCGCGAAACCAGAGCGAACTGGGCGGAAGGTCTTTCGGTAAAGCCGTTCGCCGAGGGAATGGATGTTTTGTATTTCCCGTGTTGCTATTCCAGCTACGACCCGCGCTTGAAAAAGGTCGCGCGCGCGACTGCCGCGATTCTCAACAAAGCCGGCGTTGACTTTGGAATCCTGGGTTCGAAAGAAAATTGTTGCGGCGAAAGTATTCGCAAAACCGGCGACGAGGATTTATTCAAACGCTTGGCGCGCGAAAACATCAAAACGTTTGTGGACAATGGCGTGAGCAAAATTCTGGTCTCGTCGCCGCATTGCTATCACACCTTCAAAAACGAGTACCCGCAGTTCAAGGTGAATTTCGAGGTTGTGCATATTTCGCAGTACCTCTTCGAGTTGGTCAGCGCGGGACGACTCGAATTCAAAAAAGATTTTGCAAAGACGGTAACGTATCACGACCCCTAATATCTAGGACGACATAACGGCGTGTACGATCAGCCGCGCGGAGTGTTGAACAAGATACCAGGTCTCACGTTGAATGAGATGGCAGAATCGCAATCCGATAGTTTGTGTTGCGGCGGCGGCGGCGGCAGAGTTTGGATGGAGACGCAAAAAGGCGAACGCTTCTCCGACCAGCGCATCGAACAAGCGATGAATGTTGGAGCAGAAGTGTTAGCAACGTCCTGTCCATATTGTATCACGATGCTCGAGGACAGCCGGAAAACGATGGACGCGACTGAAAAGATCGAGGTTAAGGATATTACGGAGATCATACAGGAAGTCATTTAGAAGTCATTTCAAAATACCCGGAGAGACGATCGTGACGGTAGTCCAGCAGATCCAACAGTTACTTTCACAAAAATGGGCACCACTGGAACGCAACCTTACATCACTGGAAGGCGCAAGATGTATTGGCGTTTATCTGCTCGCCTATTCTAACGAGGACATGGCGGGTCGTAAGATTAACCTCGAAGACATTTTCTACGTTGGAATGAGTAATGCGCGCGGTGGCGTGAAGTCTCGGTTAGGACAATTCCTGGATGGTATCGAAACTGGTAAGTCTCACAGCGGGGCTATGAGATTTTTCAAGACATATTTGGAGGAGAGGCCCTTCTCAAGGGCCAAGACTGGCAAGAGATTCTTTGTTGCAATTACTACTTTTCCATGCGTTGTTGAGAAATCGAAAAGGACAGCCAAAGACCTGAGGAAAATGGGCGACGTGGCAAGATTAGAGTATTATGTCATCGCTTACATCAAGGAAGCACTTGGCCGCGAGCCTGAACTGAATAAGAAGTAGGAACTCCAAGTACCAGAGAAGGACAAAAGCCATAAAGCAGGAGATACAATGAGCAAGAATCTTCAAGATAATAACATCGGCGATGTAATGGTCGTCGGCGGCGGAATCAGCGGCATTCAATCCGCGCTCGATCTCGCGACTGCCGGGTTCAAGGTCTATCTCGTCGAGAAAGCGCCGAGCATCGGCGGGCATATGGCGCAACTCGACAAGACCTTTCCGACCAACGACTGCTCGATGTGAATTCTCGCACCTAAACTGGTCGAGGTCGGCCGGCACCCCAACATTCAAGTTCTCACCTACACGGATGTCAATCGCGTCGAAGGCGAGGTCGGGAACTATACCGTCTCTGTTACGAAAAAACCGCGTTACATTCTCGAAGATGTCTGCACCGGTTGCACGACATGTGTCGAGTATTGCCCGGTCAAATATCCGGATCAATACAATCAGGAAATTTCAAACAACAAAGCGATTCACATTTATTTTGCCCAAGCGATTCCACTCGTTACGTACATTGACGACAGTTGTCTCTATTTGAAAGACAAGCAATGTCGCATCTGCGAAGCGGTCTGCAAAAATAAAGCGATTGATTTCAATCAAACGGTCGAGAAAAAAGAAATCCAGGTCGGCGCGATTATTCTCGCGGCGGGTCTCGAACCGTACGATCCCAAAGTAAAAAAGGAATATCATTACGGCGATTTCGCAAACGTCGTAACGAGTATGGATTACGAGCGGTTGTTGTGTTCGACCGGACCGTACGCCGGCGAGGTTCTGCGCGCGTCCGATATGAAGCATCCGCACAAAATCGCGTGGATTCAATGTATCGGTTCGCGGCGCGTCACGCCGGGCGATAATAGTTATTGCTCGTCCGTGTGTTGCACGTACACGCAAAAGCAGGCGATGCTCACGAAAGACCACGCCGCGGATGCCGAGTGCACGATTTTCCACAACGATATTCGCGCGTACGGAAAAGATTTCGAACGCTATTACGACAAGGTCGAGAAACTTCCCGGCGTGCGCTTCATTCGCAGTTATACTTCGATTGTGCGCGAAAATCCGGTAACGAAAAATGTTACCGTGCGTTATGCCACGCCTGACGCCGGCGTCAAAGAAGAAGAATTTGATATGGTCGTGTTGTCCGTCGGATTGAATCCGCCGAAGGATGCAAAATCCATCGCGGAAAAATTCGGCATCCAACTCAACGCGCGAAACTTTTGCGACATCGCGCCGACCAATCCGATGGCAACGAGCCGCGCCGGGATTTTTGTCAGCGGCGGATTTCAGGGCCCGATAGATATTCCCGAATCGGTTTTCAGCGCGAGCGGCGCCGCATCCCAGGTTGGCGAACTCTTGAACTATCGGCGCGGCAAATTATCGCGCGAGCGTGAATATCCGGCGGAACGCGATGTCTCGAAAGAAGAACCCAAGATTGGCGTTTTCGTGTGTCATTGCGGCGCGAACATCGGTCGCATCGTCAACGTTCCCGAAACAGTCGAGTATTTCAAGACCTTGCCCGGTGTCGTCCACGCGCAAGAACAACTCTTTTCGTGCGCGACCAATTCCGCGAAGCAAATCACGGATGTGACGCGCGAAAAGGGACTCAATCGCGTGATTGTCGCCGCGTGCAGTCCGCGCACGCTCGAAAATCTTTTCCGCGACACGGTGCGCGAGGCGGGCATCAATCAGTACTATTTCGAAATGGCGAATATCCGGGAACACGATTCCTGGGTTCACTCGAAAGAAAAAGAAGAAGCGACGCGCAAGGCGAAGGACATTGTTCGAATGTCCATCGCGCGCGCCGGGCGATTGGAACCGCTCCAAGAATTTGATTTGCCGGTGGACAAAGCCGCGCTCATCGTCGGCGGCGGAATCGCCGGGATGAATTGCGCGCTCTCGCTCGCGAACCAGGGACACGAGGTTCATCTCGTCGAAAAGCAATCCGAGCTCGGCGGCATCGCGCGCCGGCTTCATTCCACTTTGGAAGGAATTGATGTTCAAGCGTACCTGCGCGACCTCAGTGCTAAAGTGTACAAACATCAATTGATTCATGTTTATCATTCCGCGACCATCACCGACGCGACCGGCTACGTCGGAAATTTTGTAACGACCGTGCGTTCCGAAAAAGGCATCACCGCCATCAAGCATGGCGCGACGATTCTCGCGACCGGCGCGGATTTGCACACGCCGACCGAATATCTGTACGGACAAGACGAACGCGTGATGACGCATCTCGACTTGGAAGAGCGCATCGCCGCGCGCGATGAAAAAATTTCAAGCGCGCAAAGCGTCGCGATGATTCAATGCGTCGGCTGTCGAAACGAGGAACGCAATTATTGCAGTCGCGTGTGTTGCAGTGAATCGGTCAAGAACGCGTTGAGTTTGAAAAAACTCAATCCGCAAATGGACGTGTCCATCCTTTATCGCGATATGCGAACGTATGGCTTCAAAGAAGATTATTATCGCGAAGCATCGGAGAACGATATCAAGTTCATTCGCTACGAACCGGACGACAAACCGGCGGTTCAAGCCGGCGAATCGGACGCGGGCAAGCCGGTGCTCAAAATCACCACGACCGATTTTGTGCTGGGCAAAAAAATTCAACTCGACGCGGATGTCATCGCGCTTGCCGCCGCGGTCGTACCCGCGTCCTCAACGAAAGAAATGGCGGGACGCTTCAAGGTAACGCTGAGCCAGGATGGTTTCTTCAAAGAAGCGCACGCGAAATTGCGTCCGGTCGAATTTGCGACGGACGGAGTTTATCTCTGCGGCGCGGCGCATTATCCAAAATTCATTTCGGAAACCATCAACCAAGCGTACGGCGCGGCAGGGCGCGCGATGACGTTGCTTTCGAACAACATCGTCGTCGCGTCCGGCTCGGTGTGCGAGGTGAACGCGTTCAAGTGCTTTGGATGCGCGGCGTGTGTCGCGGCGTGCGCGTACAACGCGTTGATCATGGTGGACACGCGGCAAGGCAAAAAAGTTACCATCAATCCGGTTCTGTGCAAAGGCGATGGTCTGTGCAATGCAAAATGCCCGAGCGGCGCGATTCAATTAAAGCATTACACCGATGACGAGATGTTGAGCGAAATTGACGCGGTGATTCCCGATGACGGAATTTTGCAACAGATGGACGCCGCGATTGCGACGATGTAATAGACTTTATCGGAAATAAATGAATTGATGTGGCGCGGGCTCGCAAAGCGTAGCCCGCATTCGGCGGCTTGGAAAAGCCGCGCCACGTTATTTCCGATAATGTCTAATGAATCAGCCGCAGAGTGCACAGAGGACACAGAGGAAATTAGGAGATGAGAGCGAATGAGCGCAGGATATAAATTTTCACCCCGCGTCCTGGGATTTGTATGCCACTGGTGAGTGTACGGGGCGGCAGACCTGGCGGGCGTGTCCCGGCTACAATATACAACTGAAATGCGAATGGTGCGCGTGATGTGTTCCGGCAGAGTTGACCCGGTATTTGTTCTGCGCGCGTTTGCCAAAGGCGTGGACGGCGTGTTCATCGGCGGTTGCCGGTTGAACGAGTGCAACTATACCACGCAAGGAAACTATGACACGCTGAATATGGTGCTGTTGTACAAACGGATTATGGAACACATCGGGCTGAACCCGGAACGATTGCACATCGCGTTCATGTCCGGCGCAGAGGCAAATCTGTTTGCCGACACCGTGAACAGTTTTGTCCATCGTGTTAAAGACATCGGTCCGCTTGGCAAAGCCGAAGGCATCCACCCGGAAACTTTGCAAGCGCGCTTGGCTGAGGTCACCAAACTAGTTCCGTACATCAAGCGCGTGAATCAGGAAAAACTCGCGTCGCGCCTCCACGACCCGGCAGAGTACGACCGGCTGTTCACGCAAAGCGATGTTGAAAAAATGTTTCGCGAAATCGTCTCGTACTATATTGACCCGGTAAAATGTCAGGCGTGTATGATTTGCGCGCGGCGATGCCCGGAAGAAGCGATCAGCGGCGGCAAAAACCAAATCCACGTCGTTGACCAAACCAAGTGCATCAAATGCGAAACGTGCTTTGTCGTTTGCCCCACGCGCTTTAACGCGGTGATGAAAATTTCCGGCGCGCCGGTGCCGCCGCCACTTCCCGCAGACCAACGCGAGTTTGTCAGACAGAAGGCATAAGATACGAATGTAGCGCGGGCGGCTCGCCCGCCGTCCAGCGAGCGAGCCGCTCGCGCAACAGGTGATTTCAAAGGAGTAGTTCGATGAGCAAAATTAAAATTCGAATGATGCAAGAAGACGATGCGCCCGCCGTCGCCAAAATCCAAAGCCAGGTTCTCGGCACGCGCAAGCACGATTACAAATCGCTCAAGGCGCGCGCGATGACTTCCCGCTCGCCGGTGATGCCTGGGTGGATTCAATCGGCGTGTTATCCGATTATCAACGCCAGGGCGTCGCGCGAATGTTGGTCGAAGAAATTATTTCGGAGATGGGCAAAGTGGGCGTGCGAAAAATTTACACGCTCGTCAATTGGCGCGACGGCGACATGCTCGGATTTTTCGACAAACTGGGATTTGTGCCGGGGGACATGATCAATTTGGAACGCAAGACATGAAACGTAGGGGCGAAGCATTTTTCGTCCGCCGTCGAACGGCGGACGAAAAATGCTTCGCCCCTACCCTTTGGTTCAAAATGGACATCTCGATCCAACTCGACGAACCAGCATGGCGCATGGTGGGACAGAAAAAAATTTCTGTGCGACTCGACGCCGAGTCAGCCACGCTCGCCGATGTGATTAGCGAATTGACGAAACGATTCGCCGCTCTTGACGCGGAGTTACGCGGACACACCGGCGATTTTATTCCGTACAGTTTGTTTCTTAACGATGAACAAGTTCGGTGGAGCGAGATCGCGCGCGCGCCCGTGCATGATGGCGATCGCGTGCGCGTGATTTTACCGATTGCAGGAGGTTGATTATGCGGTACGTGATTATCGGAAACAGCGCGACCGGGATTGGCGCGGCGGAATCTATTCGCGCCGCGAACAAGGATGCGAAAATTATTATCATCGGCGACGAGCCGCATCACGTTTACTCGCGTCCGCTCATTTCGCATTTCATCGCGGGCGAGGTCGCGCCGGATGAAATGCGCTATCGCCCGTTGGATTTTTACAAACGACACAAAATCGAACCGCGCCTGGGCGTGCGCGCGGAATCGCTCGACCTCGACGCGCGCGCGGTGAAACTCGCCGACGGCAAAACGATTCATTACGACAAACTTTTAATCGCGACCGGCTCGATTCAAAAATTTCCGCCGATTAAAGGTCGCGAGCATCCCGGCGTTTTCGATTTTTGGACGCGCGCGGATGCGGACGCGATTCGCGAACGCACGAGCGGTTGCGATTGGTTGTTGCCTTGCACCGCGGTTGTGATTGGCGCGGGCTTGGTCGGCATCCAAGCCGCGTACGGTTTGCGCGGCGCGGGGTTGAACGTTGTCCTGGTCGAACTCTTGCCCGCGATTCTCAGCCGCATCCTCGATACGCGCGCCGCGACATACGCGCAAGCGATTCTCGAACACGGCGGCGTGCGCGTGATGACCGGGCGCTCGGTAACGGAAATCCTGGGTTCGGCAGAAGAAGGTGTTACCGGTGTCGCGCTCGACAATCGCGAACAAATCGCGTGTGGTCTCGTCGTCAAAGCGACCGGCGTCGCGCCCAACCTGGGATTGGTCAAAGGTTCGCGCATCGCGACGAACGCCGGAATTTTGGTCAATGAATTTTTCGAGACGAATGTTCCCGGCGTTTACGCGGCGGGCGATGTCGCAGAAACGTACGATGTTACGCGCGGCAAAATGTTCGTCAACGCGAATTGGCCCAACGCGCACGCGCAAGGGCGCATCGCCGGGTTGAATATGGCGGGGCAAGCGACCGCGTACGCCGGTTCAATCGGAATGACCTCGATGCCGTTGTTCGGCAAAGCCATCGTATCGCAGGGCATCGTCGAACCGGAAACCGGCGACGAGGTGCGCGTGCGCGAATCGCGCGAAAATCAGATTTATCAGAAACTTGTTTTTCGCAACGAGTTTCTCGTCGGCGCAGTGATGGTGAGCGATGTGAGCGCGGTCGGCTTGATCAATCATTTGATTCAAGCGCGCAAGCCGGTCGGCGCGTTCAAAGAATCGTTGCTCGATTTGAAATCGCCGTACTATGTCGCGCGCCGCGCGTTATTCAAATCGGAAGTCGAGGGCGTGAATCTGCCGTGGAGTCCGTCGCTCAGTTCGAGCGAACATTACGAAAAACATTTTGACGATGCGAAATGGGCGGAGCGCGAACGCGATGAACGAGTTTGGTAGTTCGATAGTTCGATAGTTGCATAGTTCGATAGTTGTTGGCGAGGGAGTTGGACTCTCGCTATAAAAGGAGCAGGCAGATGAAACATCACGGCATCAACACAAGCCGCCCGTTGGCGACACTCGCGCAGGTTGATTTGACGACGCGGCGCGTTGAAATCGGCGAAACGCCGCGCGACCTGGTTCGCAAATTTGTCGGCGGGCGCGGCTTGAATATGTACTATCTCTACAAATATCTGAAACCAGGGACGGATGCATTCGCGCCGGAAAATCCGCTCATCCTGGGAACAGGAATTCTCACCGGCACCGGCGCGCCCAATTCCGGTCGCCACAGCGTTACGACGAAATCGCCGGAATCCGGTATCCTCGGCGATTCCAACATCGGCGGATTTTTTGGACCGGAGATGCGCTACGCCGGGATTGATCGCTTGCTCATCACCGGCAAAGCCGATGCGCCGGTGTATTTGTACGTCGAAGACGGTCGCATCGAAATTCGCGACGCGCAAAAATACTGGGGCACGAATTGCACCGAAGCGACGACGCGGATTAAAAACGATCTCGGCGCGGATGTCGAAGTCGAGTTGATTGGCACGGCGGGCGAAAACCAGGTGCGCTATGCCGCGACGCGGTACGGCTTGAAAAATTCCGCGGGACGATGCGGCACCGGCGCGGTGTGGGGCGCGAAAAATTTGAAAGCGATTGCCGCACGCGGTAACCTGGGATTGCCCATCGCGCAACCCGAAGCATTTGTGGATAAGTCGGTCGAACTTCGCAAATACTTGCATCAATCCAAAGTGATCCAGGTTTTAGGACGCGTCGGCACGCCGTTGTTGTACGATGTCAGCAACTATCTCGGCGCGATTCGCACGCGCAACAGTCAGACCACTCACTTTGAAGACACGTTGAACGCGGAAGAAATTCACCATTACGTGGACAAGATGTTGAGTTGCGCGGGTTGCGTCGTGCATTGTCGCCATCGCAATTCACTCGGCGGCGAAGGACCCGAATACACCTCCGAAGTTTTGGTCGGCGCGAACATCGGCGTCTCGGACACCGCGCAAGTGATTGAATTGCAAAACATCGTCAACGAACTCGGTCTCGATGTGTCGTCGGTTGGCACGTATCTCGCGTGGGCAATCGAGTTGTCCGAACGCGGTCTGCTCGACAAGCAAATGACCGGCGGCATCGAATTAAAATTCGGCGATTACGAAACGCTCAAGCAATTGACGTACGATATCGCGGCGCGGCGCGGCTTGGGCGATCTGCTCGCGGAGGGCAGTCGCCTGGTTGATCGTTTCCCCGGCGCGGAAGGATTCTTGATGGCGATCAAGGGTCTGCCGCAATCCGATCCGCACGATGTGCGTTACCTTAAAGGATTCGCGCTCGGCATCGCGACCTCCTCGCGCGGCGCGGATCATTTACGCAGTCGTCCCACGCTGGAGATTTTCGATCTGCCGGCGGAATTTACGCAACAGGTGTACGGACAACCGATCGATCCAAATCCCACGTCGTACCACAGTAAAGCGGTCGTTGTTACGTTCAGCGACACGATCTACGCGGTCGTGGATTGCGTCGGCATTTGCAAATTTATCTGTCAC
>JACRPR010000017.1:35509-71766 GCA_016223105.1 Chloroflexota bacterium
TTTCAACAGCCCGCGCAATTTGAATTACGATCATTTCCGCGAGTTGATCTATCTCTCGACCGGGATGGAATTTACGAAAGATGAATTGATCCAGGTCGGACGCCGCGTGATTGATCTCGAACGCGTGATCAATATGCGCGAAGGCATCACGCGCAAAGACGACACTTTGCCCGCGCGTTATTTCGACGAGCAAATGGATGGACGCAAAACCAAAGGGCATCACATCGACCGCGAAAAATTCGCGCAGATGCTCGACGAGTTTTACGCGTTGCACGGCTGGGACAAGGAAGGCAAACCGCCGAGCGAACGCGTCGCGGAATTTGAGACGATGGGGGCGATCCAATGAAACAGATCTACGCGAATCCCGATCTTTGCACCGGTTGTAAACTGTGTTCGATTGCATGCGCGACGACAAAATTCGGCGTCGCGAATCCGCGCAAGGGCGCGATCATCGTACGCCAGAATCTTTTCGAGCGGTACGAATTTCAATCGCTCTGCCGCCATTGCGATCCCGCGCCGTGCCTCGACGCGTGTATGGTCGGTTGCATCGAACGCGACGCGCGCGGCATCGTGCATCTCGATTCCGCGCGGTGCATCGGTTGTTGGATGTGCGTGATGGTGTGCCCGTACGATGCAATCGCGCGCGATCTCGAAACCCAGGTCGCGCGCAAATGCGATCTGTGCCAGGATCGCGCCGCGCCCGCGTGCGTTACCGTTTGTCCGACCGAAGCGTTAATGTTGGCAGAAACCGTGTGAGCATTTAGCGACCGAATTCGCGCGCGAACACCAACTGACCCGGCACTAGAATTAGAATCTAGTGCCGGGTCAGTTTTTGGTTGGCATCCCTCCGACTCCGCTCGTCGGCACTCAAAAAAGCCCTTGTTTCAACAATACCTTCGCCAATCTTCGAGCGGATGAAATTTTTCCCACAGATGCAAAAGAACACGGATATTTTCATAGACTTTATTCAGCATCCGTGTTCCCTTGAATCCGTGGGAAGATTTTGGCGCGGGTATTTTTCAAGGGCTTTTTTTGTTGCTCGAAAATTGAGCGCGCGCAAGACCAAATTGAGAAATTCTAAATTTTCATCTCGACGATTTGATCCGCGCGCAACGCCGGCAAACGTAACGCCTGCGCCGCGATTTGCGTGAGCGCGTCAATCGGCATCAGCCCGACCAATTCACTTGCCAAAATTTGCACGCCGCGTTTTGTCGCTTCGGCTTGCACCGCGTTGAACGCGACGAGCGGACTCGTGATCGTGAAATCGGTGAGGTTCATCGAAACCTGCGCGACGTTTTTTTCTTTCAGCAAAAAACCATTCGCTTTCACCGATTTCAATCCGCCGTTTTTTTCGCGAATGACCCGCGCGATCTCTTTCGCAATTTGCACGTCGCTCGTCGCGAGATTGACGTTGAACGCGATCAAAAACGGTCGCGCGCCGATCACGGTCGCGCCGGCGGTGCCGACGCGCGCGGGTCCGAAATCAGGCGCGCGGGCTGGGTCGCGCGCGATTTCATTTTTCAACACTTCGTATTCGCCTTTGCGAATGTCCGCGAGGTTTTGCCGTTCGGGTCGCGTCGCCGCGCGTTCGTACAGGTATACCGGAATTTCCAATTCGCGCCCCACGCGTTCGCCCACGCGTCGCGCGAGCGCGATGCAGTCAGCCATCGTTACGCCGCGCATCGGAATAAACGGCACCACATCGGTCGCGCCGATGCGAGGATGTTGACCCCGATGCTGATCGAGATTGATCAACCGCGCCGCCGTCGCGATCCCGGCAAACGCGGCTTGCTCAATCGCATCGGGATCGCCGGCGAGTGTGATCACCGCGCGATTGTGATCCGCATCCATCTCGCGGTCGAGCAGTTGCACGCCCGGCAAGAGCATCGCGTTGACGATTTCATCCACAATTTCAACGCGCCGCCCCTCGGAAAAATTTGGAACACATTCGACAAGTTTTTCCATTTTGGTTCCTGTTGGGCAATTTTCAAAATTGCCCTACGTCAGCATTGGAATTTTCACGCCGGATTTTTTCGCAAACTCTATCGCTTCGGGATAGCCCGCGTCCGCGTGCCGAATGACGCCCATCCCAGGATCGCTCGTGAGCACGCGCTCCAATCGCCGTGCCGCATCGCGCGTGCCGTCGGCGACGATCACTTGTCCCGCGTGAATCGAGTAACCGATGCCGACGCCGCCGCCGTGATGAAGCGAAACCCAGGTCGCGCCATTCACCGCGTTGATCAGCGCGTTGAGCAGGGGCCAATCCGCGATCGCGTCCGAGCCATCGCGCATCGCTTCGGTTTCGCGGCGCGGCGACGCGACGGAACCGGCGTCGAGATGATCGCGTCCGATCACAATCGGCGCGGACACAATGCCGCGCGCGACCAGGTCGTTGAACGCGCGACCGGCGCGCGCGCGTTCGCCGTAGCCGAGCCAGCAAATGCGCGCGGGCAATCCTTGAAACGCGACGCGCGCTTGCGCCATTCGAATCCAGCGCGCGAGATTTTTATTTTCGGGAAACAATTCGAGAATCGCTTCGTCGGTGCGAAAAATATCTTGCGGATCGCCGGAGAGCGCGACCCAGCGAAACGGTCCCTTGCCTTCGCAAAACAGCGGGCGGATGTACGCCGGCACAAACCCAGGATAAGCGAACGCGTTTTTCACGCCGGCATCGAACGCGCGCTGACGCAAATTGTTGCCGTAATCAAAAACAATCGCGCCGCGTTTTTGAAATTCCAACATCGCCTCGACGTGTCGCGCCATCGCGCGCATCGAACGTTCCTGGTATTCCGCGCGGTTCGCGATTCGCAATTCGCTCGCTTGTTCGAGCGGCATCTCCGGCACATACGAGAGCGGATCGTGCGCGGGCGTTTGATCGGTAACGACATCCGGGACGACGCCGCGCGTAACGAGTTCCGGCAAAACGTCCGCGGCGTTACCGATGAGACCAATCGAGCGCGGTTCTTTTTTCTTCAGCGCAGATTCGACGCGCGTCATCGCGTCTTCCAAGTTGTCGGTCAGTTCGTCAAGATAGCGCGTTTCGAGTCGTCGCCGCGCGCGCGCGGGATCCACTTCGACGACGAGCGCGACGCCTTCGTTCATCGTTACCGCGAGCGGTTGCGCGCCGCCCATTCCGCCGAGCCCGGCGGTCAACACCAATTTGCCGCTAAGCGATCCCCACCCGTTTTGTTGCGCGAGCGACGCGAGCGTTTCAAACGTGCCTTGCAAAATTCCTTGCGTGCCGATGTAAATCCACGAGCCGGCGGTCATTTGTCCGTACATCATCAACCCGGTTTTTTCCCACGCGTCGAAATTTTCCTGGGTCGCCCACGCCGGGACGATATTGGAATTTGCGATCAACACGCGCGGCGCGTCCGCGTGCGAGGTGAACACGCCGACCGGTTTGCCGGATTGCACGAGCAAGGTTTCGTCGTTTTCGAGCTCGCGCAACGCGCGCACAATCGCGTCGAAACATTCCCAGTTGCGCGCGGCGCGGCCGCGGCCGCCGTACACGATCAATTCGTCCGGTTTTTCCGCGACCTCGGGATCGAGATTGTTCATCAACATTCGCAGGGGGGCTTCGGTAAGCCAGGATTTGCAAGAGAGTTGCGCGCCACGCGGCGCGCGAATCAGGCGCGTCATTTTACCTCCAGGCATCGTAATGACCAACCAGAACGCGGGCGAATTTATTCGTTGATTCGTTTTGGATTCGGTGCCGTTGCCAACACCGCGTTCAAAATTCCGGCGATTTCCAGCGCGGCGCGCGGGCGCGCGCGTTCACGCGCGCGCGCGGACATTTTTTCGAGCGCATCGTTGCCCGGCGCAAGCCATTCGCTCAACACGCGCGCGATTTCTTCCGGCTTGCGGCGCAGGACGCCGACGCCGCTCGATTCGACGAACGTTACGTTGCCCTCTTCTTGTCCCGGCAAAAATCCGCTCAAGATGATCGGCAAGCCGCAAGCGATCGCTTCCATAATCGTGCCGGGTCCGGCTTTGGTTACGATCACATCGGACGCGCGCATCCAATCGGGCATGTTCGTGATGAAACCTTGAATCGCAACCGGGATGTGCCACGCCGCAGCTTGCAATTTTTCGCGCAGAGCTTTGTTGCGCCCGGCAATGATCACGAGTTGCGCCGGCAGTTGGGCGCGATCAATTGCGCGCGCGATGTTGTAGAGTTGGCCCATGCCCTCGCCGCCGCCGACGAGCAGAATCGTCGCGCGTTGCGGATCGAGTTCGAGCTGTTCGCGCGTCCGGGTTTTGCGTTGAATGTTCGCCAAAAATTTCAAATGCACCGGCAACCCGGCGACTTGCAATTTGTTTTCCGCCATTCCATATTTGAGCGCGCGATCGCGCGCGCCATCGGTCGGCACGAGACACAAGTCGGCGTCGGGATCGAACCACAAACGATGCGCGTCGAACAAATCGGTAACGACGACGACGAACGGCGCGCGCGATCCCTGTGCGCGCAGAACGCGGCGCGCAATCGTCGTGAGGAGCGGATGCACGCTGACGACCAGGTCGGGCGCGGCGTCGCGAATCAACCGGTCGAGTCCGCGCGATGCGACCAGGTCGAGCAAGCGCAACGCGCTCGGTGCGATCCTGGGATGATTGCTCGCTTTGAAAAGCGCGCCCCAGCCGCCTTCCGCGTACGTCGTGATCGGCAAGTACCAATCGGCGGCGTGATTGAATGGAAAGATCGCCGCGTCAGCAATTCCATCTTTGAGCGTTACATCATAGCGATCCGGAAAATCGTGCGCGAACGCGGCTTGGATCGCTTCGGCGGCGGAGCGATGCCCGCCGCCGGTGTCGGACATTAAAATTAAAATTTTTTGTTTCATTGAGGCATTGTTCCGTGGCGTGCATTGTGGCGCGCGCGCGCTTGGCGCGTCGCCCAGACCAACCACGCGAGGTTGAGCGCGGCGAGCAACACAATCAAAATCGCGATGACGAGCGTTACGCGCGGAATCCCGAAAATATCCGCGAGGTTGCCGATGAACAACATCGGCGGAATGCCAAGCGCGTTCGCGAGCGTGAATTGCACTGCCATCACGCGCCCGCGTAATTCATCGCGCGTGTGTTCTTGCACGATGGTTTGCGCGGGGATATTGATCACTGCCATCGCGACGCCGGTCATTAAAGAAAAGAGCATCACAAAACTCGCGGTGCTCGGCACGAGTTCCGGGTGTGCGCGAAACAAGGGCGTTTGTTCCGCGCCGCCGCCGCCCGCCCAACTGAGCCCAACGTACGCGAGCGCCATTCCAAACATTCCCACGCTCGCCAACACCGGGCGCGAGACGCGATGCCCAAAGCGTCCGATCAAAATGCTCGCGAGAAACATTCCCGCGCCGGCGGGCCAAAAAACGTACGTCGCGTCTTCGGCTTCGAGACCCAGGACGCGCGCGGCGTACCCGGGCGCGAGCATCGTCATTACCATCGTCAACATCGAGACAAGCGAGAGTTGCAAAAGCGCGACAAAAATCGCGCGATGCGTGATCGCGAAATGCCAGCCCTCGCGAATTTCATTCCACGCGTGGCGCGCTTCGGACAAGCCGTCCAGCTTCACCGCGCGCGTCATTTGGTCGCGCGGAATGATCGCGACGCAAATCGTCGCGACGATGTATAGCGCGACGGCGACCCAGAGCGAACCATTGACGCCAATCGTTTTGACGCCGAGCGGCGCGAGAATGATCAAGCCGATGATTTGCGACGCGGTGAAGGTGATCGTAAAGAGCGAATTCGCGGGCAATAAATTTTCGGAGCGGACGAGCAGAGGAATCATCGCGCCTTCGGCGGGCGCAAAGAATTGTCCAATCGCGGAGATGAGAAAAACCAGGATGTAAATCGCGGCGAGAAAAAAGATCTCGTTGAGTTTGTTCGTGACCAAAAAACCGGCAAGCAGGGCGAGCGCCGCGCCGGTAAACACGCGCAAGCCGTTCGACGCGACCATAATCAGTTTTTTCGGGACGCGATCCACGATCAACCCGGCGAGCGCGCTCAACAACACGGCGGGCAAACTGAAAGCGAGAATCACCGCGGCGAGATGCGCGCTCGACCCGGTCACTTGTTCGATGAGAATCAACTGCACAAAGAACGCGCCATTGAGCGCGGTGTTGGAAACGATCTGCGCGAGCCAGATCGCGACAAAATTGCGATTGCGGAGGAGGGCGGTGTAACCGCGCGGGGTCAAAGAGTCCATTGAGTTTCCAGGGTCAAAGATTAGCGCGCGCTGTGCTGAACTAAAGTTGCCTTGCAGAAAAGATTCGCCGTGAGCGTTTGTGCAATGTCGCGAGCATCCGAATCCAATCCTTCGATGAAGATTTGAAGATGTTTTTGAAACCGAATAACCTCGTGCAGAATGATGCGCGACAAATTGGTGTTGTGTTGAATATCGTCGTTCACAAGTTCGACGGCCAAATCTTCATCGGTCAGAGAAATGGCGCGCGCGAACGTGAGGGTGATGCGCCAGAGACTGGGATTTTCGATGCGGGTTATGTTCATGCATTCCACCTCATCCAAGTTGGCTTACCAGCGAGTTGGTTTCCGCGACAACCTTCTCGCCGGCTTGGCGCGCGTTTTTTCGCATTGATTGAATTTCCGCGATGATGTCAGCGATTCTCGCTTGGTCTTGTTTCGCCGGGATTGGCACAAGAACTTTGGACAAATCGTCGGTTGAAATCGCGGGAATCGCGTGCCCAGTCATTAGTCGTCTCACTTGGCGTAAATAAAATTCGGTTCGCATATACGCGAGGAGAAATAACGGCGCGACGCCGTGAATGTTTCGCAGAACCGCAAAGCCGTTCGAGCAAATCGCGCTGTCTTCATCTTCCGTGATGAGCGCAGTCGCTTGGCGCGCCGTGCCGGTGCTTGCGCCTGCAGTCGCGGTGATGATATCGCCCGCGCGCACGCGATATGTCGCGCGCGAAGGCGCTTCGTGCGCGGGCATAATTTGTTGTGCCACAACCTGCATCGTGCGCGCGTCCACATCCGCAATTGCAATGTACCGAATTTCGCTATCACCGACCAACCGGAAATCATCCGTTTCGGTCAGGATGTCGGCAATCGCGCCGAGCGGTTTTGCGCCGATAGATTTCAAATGCTCAATCAATGTTTGGTCGTCGGGACGATAATGTTCCGCGTCCAAGCGCGAATTGAGTGACGAAGCCGGGACAATAAAAATATCTTCCGTGTTCGATGCAAACGCGTCGCGTTGAAATTCGGCAAACCTGGTCGCGATTTTTTCCACATCGTCGTCAACGCTTGGTAAACCGGCAGATGTTTTGATCAAGCGTCCTGATTCGTCACGTTGATAAATCGGCTGACCTTTAACATCGTACCCTACTTTTTGCATCCGCGCCATAAAGCACGCGCGATGATTGCTGACCGGCAATTTTTGGAGCACGAGCAACGATGTCTTGATGCCGGTACCGTACGGAATAAACGCTTCTTGTGGAATCGAGACGACGCCCAAAACTTTTGCTTGTGCGCGAAGCCAAAAGCGAATGTGGCTGTTGGAGATGTTTTGCAAAATTCCATCTGGCAACACAATCGCCATTCGTCCGCCGGGGCGAAGCAATTTCAAACATTTTTCAATAAAGAGAATGTCGGGCGACTGACCCGCCAAAACATTGCGCGTCGCTTCCCATTCCGCATCATTGCGCGTTCTGTTCCAGCGGCGCGCGAGAATATATGATTTGAGAATTTTCTGGTCTTCGACTTTGCCTTTGCTACCGAACGGTGGATTTGTCAGAACAACGTCGAATGTGTTTTCTAAATTTTGATTTTCAATTAGCGTATTCGCGCAAGTAATTTCTGCTCCGGTTCCACCTTCAAACGCGAGGCGCACCATCGCGGACAAGGCAACATCGGGATTGAATTCGATGCCGGCAATGTGATTTTGAACATAGTCAGATTTATCGACATCGGGATGCTGGCGTTGGATATAGTGAATCGTTTGAATCAGAAATCCACCACTCCCACACGCCGGGTCAATGACGCGTTCATTCGGTTGCGGCGCAATCATTTCAACGGCAAGTCGGACGATGGGATGCGGCGTAAAAAATTCGCCCCGGTCGCCGCGCTGATGGCGATACACAAATGCTTGAAATGCTTCGCCCTTTACATCACCGGGAGTTTGGGCTAGATTGACAAACTGCAAGCGACCAACGACGAACGCGAGCGTTAGTGATTTCAGTTTGATCGTGTCGTCCGAAAACAAGCCGCGATAACGATCACGGATCGAAGCAAATAATTTATTGATGCGTTTTTCAAACGTACTCGGTCGGTTGGCAAGAATATTTCTGTATTCGCTCGCGGTGATTCCAAATTCAAGCGCGCCGCGCGCCAAAGGTTGCTCGTCGTGCAATTTAACGACGAGGAGTTTGACCATCTCGTAAAAAATTTTATCTTTGAGCAAACCTTCGTTCGCGTAAATATAATTGTGGCACTCGTCAAAGATGGTGGAAAGGTTGGGCGCAGGTTGCAATTCCTGTGCGCGCGGCAACTGATCGGGAAGTAATGTGTCTTCCGCAAAAAGTAGCTGTTGTATTTTGCCGTGCGCTTTGAAAGATTTCATTCACAAACTTGGCTCGCCCCGCTTTACAAACATCTTGACCCGCTTCTCAAATTCCGATCGCGGCAACAACACGCGGCGTCCGCACGTCGCGCAGACCATCCCAATGTCCGCGCCGAGCCGATCCACGCGCCACTCGTAACCGCCGCACGGATGCGGCTTGCGTAATTTCACGACATCGCCCAAACGAATTTCGAGAATCATTGCGCCGATTATAGGTCAAGTAGTCGTTTAGTCAAATAGTCGCCTAGCCGGTTAGTCTTGACCACGCGACTAGACGACTACCGGACATACAACGCCTGATACTGCTTCCAATTCGCGTACACGATTCGCACATAGAGCGCGGTTTCGCTGATGTCAATTTCTTCGACCGCGAGATCGAGATCGGCGCGTTGCCAATTTTTGATGCGCCCCGCGCCGGCATTGTACGCCGCGAGCGCATAGATCGGTTCTTGAAATGTTTTGAGGTCTTGCGCGAAATACCACATGCCAAAGCGCACACTCACGAACGGCAGATACAATTGATCGAGTGTGTAATTTTTGACGCCCAATGCCTGCGCGATCCCTTTGCCGGTTGCGGGCATAATTTGCCCCAAGCCGCGCGCATCGGCGGACGAGGTAACCCAGGGATTGAAACTGCTCTCCTGGCGAATCAGCGCGAAATAGATCAGCGGGTCAACCTGGTTTTTCTGCGCTTCGGCAACAACCAGGTCGGCATAGTACGCCGGATAACGCAGAGTCATTAACGCGCGCGGCGCGGGCGGCGCTCCCGCAGTCGTCGCGAGCCGCGCGAGTTTTTCCGCGCACTCGAGCGAAAGCGAAAATAAATTATTGTCGCGAAAATACAGCGCGAGCGCGTACAGCGCGCGCGGATCATCCTGCTTCTCCGCGATCAGCGTGGCAAATTCGCGGCGTGCTTCGACCGTGCGATCCAAGCGCAACAATTCCGCACCGCGCCGGAAATTCAAATCATTGCGCGTTGCCGCATCCAACGTGGCGGCGACTTTCGAGTCGCCCTTGCTCCACGCCACGAGCCACTTTTCCAACTCCGCGCGCTCCGCGTCATTGTTCATCGCGTACCGCGCGAGATCGTAGATCGGATTTGGCTTGGTCGGCTTGAGCAATTCACTCGCGCGCCAGGAATAGTACCCCGCGTTCAGCACGGCGGCTTGCGTCCAATAATTTTTCGCATCGGTCGCGAGCCCGCGCGTCTGCGCGGTCTTGCCGAGCCAGAAGAGCGCGCGCGCGTTGAAACTCGATTTCGGATATTCTTTCGTCAACGTTTGCCAGCGCGCGCTCGCGGTTTTGTAATCCTTGCCGATGTAATGCGAAAAACCCGCCCAGAACAATGCTTCGGGCGCGCGTTCGCGCGCAGGATATTTCGATTGCACATCCTCGTATAGATCGGCGGCTTCGCCGTACCGTTTCGCGCGGTCGAGCAAAATCGCCGCGCGCCAGAGCGCGTCATCCGCGAGCGCGTCATCGGGGAGCGCGGCGACGAATTTTTTATACACGGCGACCGCGTCGTCAATTTTTCCGATCGCGGCATACGCGGCGGCTTTGCCGAGATACGCGTCCGCGACGCGTTTATCTTTCGGAAACGATTTGATAATCGTGTCGTACGCGCCAATCGCCGACGAGTACGCGCCTTTGCCCGCGTGCGTGCGCGCGATCCAATAATGAATTTCGCCCGCGCGCGACGAGTCCGTTTTCAACTCGCGTTGAAACGCCGCTAACGCGGCGTCCATTGCGCCCGCGTAAAAATCAATGACGCCGCGTTGAAAATCATCTACGGTCGCGCCGCGATTGATCAAATTGACGAGCGATTGATACGCCGCGTTGTGTTCGGGATATTTCAGCGCGTCGAGCCAGCGCGCAATCGCGAGTTCCGATTTATTCGCGGCGGCATACGCGTCGCCCGCGCGCTTGAGCAGATCGGCGCGCGTGCGCGCATCGGTCGCGAGCGCGAGCGCGGCATCGTAGCGTGGCGCGGCAAGACCAGGTTCGCCGCGCCCTTGATGCACGTCCGCGATTCGCAGTAGCACATTGATTCGCGCGCCGTTTGATAATGTCGTGTCTTGCAGAGCGCGGTCGTACTGCGCGAGCGCACCGGGCGTATCGCCCGCGAGCACCAGGACATCCGCCATCGTCGCGTCGGTATCGCCGATCAAGGTTTGCGACAAGCCGCGATAAATTCGCAATTGTTCGAGCGCGTTCGCGTAATCTTTTTTCGCGCGATACGCGTCCGCGAGCAAATAGCGCGCTTCGGGAATGTGCGCGCCGTTGGGATGCGCTTGCACGTACGCGACCAGGTTTGCAATCGCGCGCGTGTCATCGTTGTTCAACCAATACGCTTCGCCGAGCCGATACTGGGCTTCTTGTTGCAAACTTTGCCCTGAGCTTGTCGAAGGGTCCTGCGGAGGATTCGAGTTGAGCGTGAGTTGAAACGCGGCAAGCGCGCGCGCGTAATCGCCATTGCGCCGCGCGATCATTCCATCGGTGTACGGATTCGAACTGAACGCGGGCGTTGGGATTTCAGTCGGTTCGGCGATAGGTGTTGCGAGCGGAGTTGGAGTTTCGGTCGGAGACGATGTGGGCGACGGATCGGCAGATGGCGAACACGCGACGAGCAGGATGCACAGCGCGAGGAAAAACATAATTCGCTTTTGCATTGCGCGCATTATACCGCGAATCGGCGGGAATGGGTAATCGGGAAGCGGGACGCGCCAAATGGCGCGCTTGACAAACGCGCGGCATCGGCATAGAATAGCCGCTAGACACCCCCTCCGGTGGGGGGTGGGGTAAGCAAACGAGGCAACGCAATGGCTGAAATCAAAAAAGACGATCTGAAAAATCGCGCGCTCTCGATTCAAGGACACATAGGCGCAGTCGCGCGGATGATTGACGAGGACGCGTACTGCATTGATATTATCAAACAGACGCAAGCCGTCCAAAAAGCAATCGAGAAACTCAACACCCTGTTGCTCGAACGCCATCTGGGTGGCTGTGTTACCTCCGCGCTCCGCGGCGACAAGCCCAAAGAACGCGAGCGTGTGCTGAAAGAATTGCTGGACGTATTTGAAACGACGGCGAAACTGTGAACAGTGAACAGTAAGTCCTTGTCCGAAAATAACTTGAACACTTTTTCAGGCAACCGCAAAAATGACTGTTTGAATGAGAAAATGCGACGCGCAAGAGTGGGCAACATAGAGTATCGTGTAGCAGAATGCTCACGCACTCAGCCAACAAATTCGTTGAGCGTGCGACGGTGAATCTCGCGAACGAACGCGCGACCGTCGAGTTCGACGCGGAAAAAACGAACGTCGAAAAAATGGTCGCCGCCGTGCGCGATGTCGGTTACGATGTCGTCGTGGACAAGATCGTTCTGCCGATTGGCGGAATGACGTGCGCGAGTTGCGTGTATCATGTCGATCACGGTTTGCGCGCGGTGCCCGGTGTGTTGAACGTCAACGTCAATCTCGCGACCGAACGCGCGACCGTCGAGATGATTCCCGGCGCGGTAACGCTCGCCGATTTGAAACACGCGGTCGAAGATGTTGGCTACGAAGTGTTGGACCTTGGCGACGGTCAAGCCGGTTCGACCGAGCTGGTTGATCGCGAAGCGCAAGTGCGCGAGCAAGAACGTCAACGCGAGTGGCGCGATTTGATGATCGGCATTTTGTTCACCGCGCCGTTGTTCGCGCTTTCGATGACGCGCGACATTGTGCACTCGCTAAAAATTCATGATTTCTTGCCCTGGTTGTTCGATTGGGGTGGTTTCAATTGGCTCTTGCTCGCGTTGACGACGCCGGTGCAATTGTACGTCGGTCGCTCGTACCATCGCGGCGCGTGGAAATCCGCGCGCGCGCTCGCGCCGAATATGGATTTGCTGATCTCGCTCGGCACGAACGCGGCGTACTGGTTCAGCGTGATCGTGTTGTTCGCGCCCTTGTTCGGATTCAAAATCGAATCGCATCTGTACTTTGAAAGCGCGGCGGTCATTATCACGCTGATCAAAGTCGGCAAGTATCTCGAGGCGCGCGCGAAAGGGCAGACCTCCGAAGCGATCAAGAACTTGATGAAACTGCAAGCCAAGACCGCACGTGTCGAACGCGACGGTGCGGAGATCGAAATTCCGGTGAGCGATGTGCGCGTCGGCGACATTGTGAGCGTGCGCCCCGGCGAAAAAATTCCGGTGGATGGCATCATTTTGTCCGGCGCGTCTTCGATTGACGAAGCAATGATCACCGGCGAAAGTTTGCCGGTCGAAAAAACGATTGGCGATCCCGTGATTGGCGCGACGATCAACAAAGTCGGCGCGTTCAAATTTCAAGCGCGCAAGGTCGGACGCGAAACCGCGCTCGCGCAGATCATCAAATTGGTCGAGGACGCGCAAGGATCGAAAGCGCCGATCCAACGCCTCGCGGATCAAATCTCGGCGGTGTTTGTGCCAGCCGTCGTCGCGCTCGCGCTCGCAACGTTCGCGGTGTGGATGATTTTCGGACCGCAACCCGCGTTCAATATGGCGTTCGTCAATTTCGTCGCGGTGTTGATTATCGCGTGCCCGTGCGCGCTCGGTCTCGCGACGCCAACCGCGATTATGGTTGGCACTGGTAAGGGCGCGGAAAACGGCGTGCTCATTCGCAGTGGCGGCGCGCTCGAAACCGCGCACAAAGTTACCGCGATCATTCTCGACAAAACCGGGACGCTCACGCGGGGCGCGCCAGCAGTAACGGACGTTGTGATTTCGGATTTCAAATTTCAAATTTCAGATTCGCGCGCCAAAGAAAAATCTGAAATCATAAATCTGCAATCTGAAATTCTTCGGCTGGTCGCCTCGGCGGAAAAAAATAGCGAGCATCCGCTTGGGCAAGCGATTGTCAAGCACGCGCAAGACGCCGGGTTAAAGTTGAGCGAGCCGGAAGAATTTGGCGCGGTCGCGGGACACGGCATTCGCGCGCGTGTGGACGGGCGCGAGTTGTTGGTCGGCAACGCGAAACTGATGAGCGATTTCAACATCGCGCTCGATGGCTTGACCGAACACGCGACGACGCTCGCGGACGCGGGCAAGACCGCGATGTTCGCGGCGATTAATGGGCATGCCGCCGGATTGATCGCGGTGGCGGATACGCTCAAACCCAATTCGCGCGCGGCGGTCGAAGCGTTGAAAAAACTGGGTCTCAAAGTGTATATGCTCACCGGCGACAATCCGCGCACGGCGGCGGCAATCGCGCACCAGGTCGGCATCGAAAATGTTTTCGCACAAGTTCTGCCGCATCAAAAAGCGGACAAGGTGAAAGAATTGCAAGCCCAGGGCGAGATCGTCGCGATGGTTGGCGACGGCATCAACGATGCGCCCGCGCTCGCGCAAGCAAACACCGGCATCGCGATCGGCACCGGCACCGATGTCGCGATGCAAGCCGCCGAGATCACATTGATCTCCGGCGATCTGCGCGGCGTCGTTACCGCGATCGCGTTGTCTAAGCAAACGATTCGCACGATCAAAGGTAATTTGTTCTGGGCGTTCTTTTACAACATCCTGGGAATCCCGGTCGCCGCGGGCGTGTTGTATCCGTTCTTTAGTTTGTTGTTGAATCCAATCATCGCCGCGGGCGCGATGGCATTCTCATCCGTGTTCGTCGTAACCAACTCACTGCGCTTGCGCGGTTTCCGCGCGCCGGTGATTTGATTTGTAGCGCGGGCGGCTCGCCCGCATTGAACCGGCGGGCGAGCCGCCCGCGCCACAGATCGGAGATGAAATGAAAAACGCGATGCGATTGTTCGACACAGTGGACGTTCGGCTCACAACATGGATGGCGCAGTACGGCATTACACTTTTGCGAATCTCACTCGGCGTTATCTTTTTTTGGTTCGGCGTCCTAAAATTTTTTCCGGGTCTCAGCCCCGCGCAAGACCTGGCGACGCGCACGATTAGCGTGATGACATTCGGGTTGATGCCGCCGAGCATTTCGATTCTACTGCTCGCGACCTGGGAATGTGTGATCGGACTGGGCTTGCTGTTCGGCATCTTGCAACGCGCGACCTTGTTTTTGCTGTGGGCGCAAATGCTCGGCACACTGACGCCGATTCTGTTTTTTCCGAACGAAGTGTTTACCGCGATTCCGTACGCGCCGACGCTCGAAGGGCAATACATCATCAAAAACCTGGTGTTGATCAGTGCGGGACTCGTGATCGGCGCGACGGTGCGCGGCGGTCAAGTGATCGCGGATCCGCAAGCCGCGCGGCTGGCGCATCAAACTCGCTAAGAAAGTGTTTTGAAATTCAACGTGGTGCGGCTTTTCCAAGCCGCCAATGCGGGCTACGCTCTGCGAGCCCGCGCCACGAAATTCAAAACACGCGCTAAGACGAAGGAGAAAAAATGTCCGCTTACGTTGTCGTGGAAGTTGATGTAACCGATCCGGTTCGCTACGAAGAGTACAAAAAAATGGTGCCGCCGACGATTGCCCAGTACGATGGAAAATTTCTTGTGCGCGGCGGCGCGGTCGAAACACTCGAAGGCGGTTGGTCGCCGAAACGGTTTGTGATTTTAGAATTTCCGAATGCGGCGCGCGCGCAAGCGTGGTACGAATCGGCGGAGTATCGCCCCGCGCGTGATCTGCGGCAAAGCACGTCGAATGGCAAAATGATTCTCGTCGAGGGCATCCGCTAGTGGCGCGTGTGCAAGTGTGTCAGCATTGCGGCGCGGCGCGCACATTCGTCGCGGCAATCCGCGAGACCCAGGATCAGTACGGTGCGCGCGTCAATGTCGAATTCGTCGCGTGTCTCGACGAGTGCCACAATTTACCGGTGATCAAGGTGAACGGACAATTGGTGTACGATGCGACGCCGCAGTTGATTCGCCACGCGATTGAGCGCGCGGTTGCACAAGAAATCCAAAATGGGTGAAACGCTCGCGACGCTGTACGATCCGCTGATCGCGCCGTTCGATCCGCTCGGCGTCCGCAAATGGCGCGCGTGGGTCGTGCGCGAGGCGCGCGGACGCGTGCTCGAGATCGGCATCGGCACCGGCTTGAATCTGAAACATTATCGCGCGGCGGAATCGATCGTGGCGATTGATCCGGATAGCGCATCGTTGCAACGCGCGCTGGCGAAACGCGACGGCGATCCGCGCGCGATCACGCTGTACCAATCGCGCGCGGAAGAGTTGCCGTTCGCGGATGAATCGTTTGACGCGGTCGTCGGCACGCTGACGTTTTGTTCGATTGGCGATCCGGCGCGCGCGTTAAGCGAAGCGCGCCGCGTGTTGAAACCCGGCGGAATGTTTCGCTTGATCGAACATGTGCGCGTCGAGAATCGCGTGATTGCCGGGTTGCAAGATTGGGCGACACCGTGGTGGAAAGAAATCGCCGGCAATTGTCATTTGAATCGCGACACGCGCGCGGAAATCGCGCGTGCCGGGTTTCAGATTCGCGCGGTGCGAAAACATCTCGGCGGATTATTTATCGGAATTGACGCAATCAAGTAGGACAATTTTGAAAATTGTCCAACAAATTCAACAGGAGGAAAAAATGCAACACAAAGATCCCGTGTGCGGGATGACGGTCGAGGAAGCGACCGCCCAGTGGAAGTGGGACTATCAAGGCACGACGTACTATTTCTGCGGCAAGGGCTGTATGGTCGCGTTCCAAAAGGATCCGGAAAAGTTTCTCAAGAACGGACCGATGATCCACATGGAAAGCCACTAGTCCCGGCACGCCAAACCGCGCGCGGTCGAATGAGATCGCGCGCGGTTTTTGTTTCGCCAATTTGATTGACGCATCGCACAACCGCGACTATAATCGTTTTACTTGAATGGGTGGAGGCAAGCATGGGCAAGCGATTCATTTTTATTTTTTTGATCGCGCTCGCGTGCGGCGCATTGTTGCTCGCGCCGCGCGTCGCCGCGCAAACACCGATCAACACCGCGCCGCAAACCGCGCGCTATCTCGACAATCAATGGCATTACATTCCGGCAAATACCACGCTCTATTTTCTTTTCGATTACACCGGCGACCGTTCGATTTTTGAATTGGTGTTGGCGGACGGCAACCCCAAAAAATTGCAATTCAATTTGTACACGCCCGGGCAAATGAGCGGGCAGGAAGATAGCAGTAAACCATTCGGGCGCGGCTCTGCGCCGATGGTCAATTGCGATAGCGGCAGATGTCCGAGCAATCACATTCTTTGGAAAGGCGCAATGCCGGCGGGGGGAACGTTCCTGGTCGAGGTCGTCAATCCAAACCCGGTTGGGACGCCGTACTTTTTGGGAATTGTGGGAAGCGGCATCACTTTGCGCGTGCCGCAACCGCAACCGCCGATTCAACTTCTGCCCTATGTCGCGCCAACGCTGACCGCGACGCCGACGATCACAACCACCGCGACCATGACCCCAACGTCGAGCGCGCACAGTGCGACCGCGACGTCAACAAGTGCCGCGACAATCACGCCAACCATCGCGGCGAGTCCGATCATCACTGACGCGACATTTGTCCTGGGCAGCCCCCCACAAATCATCCCGGAATTTTCAGAACGCTATGTTTCGTTTTTTTATCCGGGCGAGCGCGCGCAAATCGAAATTGTGATCCCCGAGGGCGCGGCGGCGCGTTTAATGTTTCTGATTTTTTTCCAGGACGCGCCGAATGTTGAAATCAAATTCATCGGCGCATCGAGCGCGTCCGCGCGCGACGCGATTTGGATTGGCGAGTTCAATATGCCGGGAATGGGTTACGTGCAAGTGATCAATAACAATCCAGTCGCGCAACCGGTTCAAGTGATTGTTACCGGCACCCAGGTCAAATAATTTCGCGCCTCCCGCGCGCGTCGCTAACACCGGTGGTTACTAATGGAACAGTCTCTCACCCATGCAACCGCGTCCAAAGAAACTTGTTAATCCAATGGAACACCAAATCGTTACGTCGTTTCTTCCGCTCCGTTCCTCCGCCCTCACGATTTTTCGCGCCGCGCTCGACGCCGGCGATCCGCGCGGCGCGATTCGGCGCGCGCTTGAACGCGCGGGTGATCGCTTGCGCGTGCGCGAGCACGCGTACGATCTGCGTCGCGTGTTTGTGATCGGTTTTGGTAAAGCGAGCGCGGCGATGGCGCACGCGGTCGAAGAAATTCTCGATGATAAAATTTTTGGCGGCGCGGTCAGCGTCAAGTACGGACATCTTGCGCCCCTTGCGAAAATTTCACTGACCGAAGCCGGGCATCCGCTCCCCGACGAAAATAGTTTGCGCGGCGCGCAAAAAATTCTCGATCTCTTGCGCGACACGCGCGAAGATGATCTCGTGATCTGCGTGATCTCCGGCGGCGGCTCGGCTCTGCTCGAATTTCCGGTTGAAGGTGTGGCGCTCGACGATTTGCGCGCGACGACCGATGTGCTTTTGCGCGCGGGCGCGACGATCAACGAGTTGAACACGATCCGCAAACATCTCTCGCAAGTTAAAGGCGGACAACTCGCGCGCGCATCGCACGCGCCGATCGTTTCGCTCATTCTCTCCGATGTGCTTGGCTCGCCGCTCGATGTGATCGCGTCAGGACCGACCGCGCCGGATTCGACGACGTTCGCGGACGCGCGCGCGATCATCGCGCGGTACGATCTGCGCGATCAACTGCCCGCGAGTGTGCTCGCGCATCTCGAACAACCCGACCCTTCGACGCGCTCAGGGTGGGACACGCCGAAATCAGACGATCCAATTTTCGCGCGTGTGCAAAACGTCGTCATCGCGGACAATGCCATCGCGTGCGAGGCGGCTCTGCGCGCGGCGCGCGACCTGGGATTCAACGCGCTCCTGCTCACGACATTTTTGCAAGGCGAAGCGCGCGAGGTCGCAAAAGTATTCGCGGCAATCGCGCGCGAAATCGCGACGCGCGATCACCCCATCGCGAAACCGGCGTGTATCATCGCCGGCGGCGAAACGACGGTAACGGTTCGCGGCGACGGCGCCGGCGGACGCAATCAGGAACTCGCGCTCGCGGGTGCAATCGAAATCGCGGGGATGCGAAATGTTGTGCTGTTGAGCGGTGGCACCGACGGCACGGATGGTCCGACCGACGCGACCGGCGCACTCGCGGATGGCGCGACCCTGGCGCGCGCGGCGGAACGCGGAATGGATGCGCGTGCGTTTCTCGCGCGCAACGACGCGTACCATTTTTTCAAACCGCTCGATGATTTGATCATCACGGGTCCGACAAACACAAATTTGAACGACGTGATCGTGATGTTGGTCGAATAAAAAAATCCGCCGGGTTTATGCCCGGCAGATTTTTTGTACGGCTTCAGATGTCATTGCGAGCGGAGCGAAGCAATCCCCGACAACGGACGTTGGATGTTAGAAATTGGATGTTGGAATCGCGTCCAACATCAAACATCAAACTTCCAATCTCCAATTCATCCACGCATCCCCGCGAGATTTTGATACAATTTCAAACCCAGGCGCGGATAGCGATCACACAAAGCGGTCAAGCGTTCGCGCGTCAGCGTGAGCAAACGCGTATCAATCCCGGCATACGGCGTGATCGCATCGGACGCGCCGAACAACACTTCGGGGTTGACGCATCCGCCCGCGCCAATCGTCGCGTTCCCGTGTTGCACGGAACCGGACAGCACAATGTGCAACGCGTTCGCGTCAAGGATCGCGCCCGGTGTCGGATACGTTTCTTCGCCGGCGCGTTGAAAGAGATACGCTTCGAGCGGTGTGAATCCTTTGAGCGGCGCGGTGTCGAGCGCGGGAAGTTTTTTCATGCGCTCGGCGGACGCGCGCGCAAATGCCGGCGCGACGATATCGAAATACTCGCGCGACGGATCGGTCAATTCGAGCGGTCCCAAATCCCAGAGCGTATTTAGTTTCATCATGCGAATCACATCGGGGCGATGCGTCGCGTGAAAAACCATTCCTGGCACAAACGCCGCCGGCAAAAAGCCCATCTCGAACAAAGTCTGTTGCATCACCGGACTCGCCGCGTTCACATCGCACTCGATCACTTGCGCCTGATGCACTTGCTCCGCTTGCTCGACGGCGTACCGCAACAAACTGCCCTTGATCACATTTTCTTGCGCGATCAATTCGGTGATTCGCACGAGCCCGTCGTGCTCTTCAAAATAATAACCAATCGCGCCGAGCGTGCGATCGCCTTCGGACGCGACCGAGTACGTCGCTTTTTTCGCTTGCAATTGCGACAAGCCCTGGTCAATGTGCAGACTGCCGAAAATTTCCGGCTCGATCAAGCGACCGTGTTCGATCTTGAGCAAACGCAAAAGCGAAATGCCGGTGAGCGGATGAATCGCGACGCTCTGATCAATCGGATAGCCGCGCGCGTTATCGCGCACGGTAAATTTTTCGTCAAGCTCGAGATTGCGGAACGACAATTGCGCGAGCGGCGCGACCGCGGGAATCACTTCCGCCGTCCCAGGATGCCGGAGATTGCGCCCGTTGCCAAACAATTGTCCGCTGATGACAAAACTTTCGCGCCAGGTCATTTTGTATGTCAACGGCAAAAAACCGAGCGGCGCGAGACCGATATTGTCGCAAATTTTTTGCGTTTTGGGATGCACGGTGCGCGCTTCGGCAAACGCGAATTCGACGCGCTCATCCGACGCGTCCACGAGCGCGGTGAGCATTTGCCGTCCCAGCCCCTTGCCGCCGACCTGGGGATCGACGACCAGGCGACCAATCTCGCCGATCTGATCGTTGTAATCGCCGAAATTCAAAATGCACGCGCCCGACGCGACGATGCGCGAACCATCTTCGATCACGAGCCAGATAATGTTGTCGGAATAAATGCCGCGCTTGACCCAGTTCGGATCGTAAAATTCCGGGATCGCGTAATCGTCGCCGTAATTCGCGCGAAACAGTTGGATGACGTTTTCGATATCGGATTCTTGAATCGGGCGAATGTGCATAGGTGCCTCCGTAAGATTTGAATGGCGCGATTGTACGCAGAATCGGCGCGGGTGACAAGGGGGATTGCCGGATGATTTTCCGCAACTCGGAATCACCGGTTCTTGACCACAGTCGCAAAGCAATACCTTCGCCAAGTAATTTTTGATCCGCGAATTACGCGAATCTCCGCCAATTTCTGTTTTTTATTCGCGTTATTCGCGTTATTCGCGGATCAATTCTAGTTTTGGCGAAGGTATTGAAAGGACACGCAATTTTTAGTTGGAATAAAAAAACAAGCCCGCGCGATGCCGGGCTTGTTTTTTATTTTGTGATCCAAAAAACCAGGTTCCCGCGAAGCGAGAAACCTGGTTTTTTATTTTCAATCCTGAATTTTTTCAATCGCCGCGCGAATCCGCGTCAATGCTTTTTGGATATTCTCCAGCGAGTTGGCGTACGAAAAGCGCACGTAATCTTCGGATTGATCGCCGAACGCGGTGCCGCTGACGCACGCGACGCCGGCTTCATTCAAAATATAATCCGCGAGTTTGCGCGAACCCCAACCGGTGCCGCGCGTGTTCGGATATGCGTAAAACGCGCCGCGCGCTTTGAGACACTTGAAACCGGGGATCGCGTTCAAGCCGTCCACGATCACATCGCGGCGTTGTTTGAACGCCGCGACCATTGTGCCGACGGCGTCTTGCGGACCGGTCAACGCTTCGACGCCGGCGTACTGCGTGAATCCCGCGACGCACGAATTGGAATTCGTTTGCAAGCGCGTAATGTGCGGCACGATTTCTTTCGGCATCACACCCCAGCCCAAACGCCAGCCGGTCATCGCGTACGTTTTGCTAAACCCGTCGAGCAAAATCGCGCGTTCCGCCATCCCAGGAATTTGCAGTAAACTGTCGAACGCGCCGTCGTACAACACGCGCCAATAAATTTCATCGGTGAACACGGTGATGTCGTACTTGTTCGCGACCTCCGCGACGACTTGCAGATCGGATTTTTCAAACACGCCGCCGGTCGGATTGTGCGGAGTGTTGAGAATAATCATTTTCGTTTTCGAATTCGCCTTCGCGCGAAATTCGTCGGGATCGAATCGAAAATTATTTTCCTCGCGCAAGTGGTACGGCACCGGGATTCCGTTCGAGTACTTGATCATACTTTCGTAAATCGGAAAACCTGGGACGGGATACAACACCTCGTCGCCCGGTTCGACGAGCGCGAGGAGCGAGAAAAACATAATCGGTTTCGCGCCCGGCGTAACGACGACCTGGTCGGGCGAGACCGCGATGCCGCGCGTCGCGCTCGTATGTTCCGCGATCGCTTGGCGCAATTCGGGAATGCCCTGGCTCGGTGTGTATTTCGTTTTGCCGTCGCGCAGAGCGCGAATCCCGGCTTCAACGATATTTTGCGGCGTCGGAAAATCCGGCTCGCCGACTTCGAGATGCACGATCGCTTTGCCCTGGGCTTCGAGCGCGCGCGCCTTGACCAAAACCTCGAACGCGGTTTCCGTGCCGAGCCGATTCATTCGTTGTGCGATTCGCATATTGCCTCCTTCAAAAATGTATGGCAAATCTCCGATTTGCCTTACGCGCGATGCGCGCGCGTGAGCCGAAGTTCCTGGCGCGATTCGGCTTCCGCCCAACGGCGGCGATCTTCTTCAGTTTCGAGAACGAGCGGCGGGACTGATGTTGGTTTGCCCGCGTCATCGAGCGCGACAAAAACCGCGAACGCGGAATTGGTGTGCGTGATTTCGCCGGTGACCGGATTTTCCGCTTCGACGCGCACGCCAACTTCGATGGACGATCTGCCGACCCAGTTCACGGACGAACGCAGGGTGAGCAAGTGCCCGACTTTGACCGGCGATAAAAACGTCATCGAGTCCATCGCGATCGTGACGACCGGGCGTCGCGCGTGGCGCATCGCCGCGAGTCCGCCGGCTTCGTCCACGAGTTTCATAATGTAACCGCCGTGCACATTGCCGAGCGGGTTCGCGTCCGACGGCATCATTTGTTGACTGAGGATAACCTGGGATTCGGAAGAACATTTCGCGGGCAAGCGCGGATCGCCGCCGCGAATATCCATCGCCGTTGCCGCGCGTTCGCTGGGGATGTGATTCATCGTTTCATTCCTCGTTGGGAGCGCGTTTTGAAATTCACTGTGGCGCGGCTTTTCCAAGCCGCCAATGCGGGCTCGAAAGCCCGCACCACAAATTTTCCAAAGTGGCGCAAGTATATCTGATTTTGCGATGCGTGGCAATTCGTGATGATTCGTTGTTGGTTAATCGTTAATCGTGATGCGTGATGCGTGATTGATTCGATTAACGATTAACGAATAACGAATAATGATTAACGAATCTAGTCCGCTTGGACTAGATTTGGTCGAAAACCAAAATCCAAAATCAGCCGCTTGAACGATTGTCGCAGGACGGCGCGCGTGGTAAACTAGCCCCAAGTTTTTACGCAATTGCATACGTGATCGAGCATCAACGTGGATGCTCGCGAATGAGCCGATGAAGCGGCGCGCTAACTTGTCTGGAGCGAGTTGGTGTGCCGTTTTATTTTTTTTACGATGGTCGTGTAGAGACGTTCGCGAAGCGTGCAACGTCTCTACATGACCGAATCAGGAGAAAGGAGGCGATCGGTTTGGACGAAGAAAAAAACAAAACCCCAGATCAAGCGGTAACGCGTCGTGATTTTCTGGTGAGTGGCGCAATGGCAACTTCGCTCGCCGCCGTCGGGGTGGTCGCAGGATCGTTTGGCTGGCAATTCGTCTATCCTGCCGCGGCAAAAATTCCGACCGTTCAGGTGTTGGCAACTTCGTTGAGCAAACTTCCGCCGGGCACGCGCAAGGTGATGAAACTCGGCGGCAATGAAGTCGTCCTGATGAACACAAATGGCACGGTGCGCGCCATCTCGACGGTCTGCACGCATCTCGGTTGTCGCGCCGCGTGGGAAGAGGGACGCCAGCAATTCGTCTGCCCGTGTCACACCGGGATTTTCGACGTGAACGGCAAAGTGGTTTCGGGTCCCCAACCGCGCGCACTCGATGAGTTCGCGGTGGAGATTAAATCGGGGAATGTGTACGTCGCCGTGCCGCAAAAGGAGGGTGCGGGATGAGTATGGAATCTACGCAACAAGTCAAAGGTTGGCGCGGCTGGCTCGGGCAACGCTTTCCGATTGATGTCAAAGTCTATGAAGAGTTGGCAAAAGAGCCGGTGCCCAAGCACATGGAACGCTGGTGGTTCGCGCTGGGTGGCACGCCGCTCTTGCTGTTTGTGATCCAGGGCGTCACCGGCATTTTGTTGACCTGGTATTACGTGCCGCGCCCGGAATTCGCGTACGAAAGTGTCACGCGGATCAGCAACGAACTGCCGTTCGGTTGGTGGGTGCGCGGCATTCATCAATGGGGTTCGCAGTTGATGATCATCGCGGTCATTTTGCATATGCTCCGTACGTTCACGACCGGCGCATATCGCAAACCGCGCGAACTCAACTGGCTGGTCGGCACGGGCTTGCTCGTCGTTACGTTGACGTTCGCGTTTACCGGCTACGCGCTGGTGAATGATCAACTGTCGTACTGGGCGACGACGGTCGGCACGAACATGTTCGCCGAAATCCCGGTCGTCGGTCCGATCATGCTCCAGATGATTCGGGGCGGCGTCGCGGTAACAGCGGATACGATGACGCGCTTGTATCCTCTGCACATTGGCGCGTTGCCGACGGCGATTGCCGCGTTGATCGCGTTGCATGTCGTGCTGATTCGTTTTCTCGGCGTTACCGATTTGGACGCGCGCGAACGTGAACGCCTCGCGCGGCTCGGCAAATCGGCAACGGTTAAGGGCAATGGCAAAGTCGAATCATCGCACTTTCCGTTTTTCCCGGATCACGTCATGACCGAGTTGGTGATCGGAATGGCAGTGTTGATCATCCTGGTCAACCTCACCATTCTCTTTCCGCCGACGCTCGGACCCAAAGCCGATCCGGCAAACACGCCCTTGCATATCAAACCCGAATGGTATTTCTATCCGGTCTTTCGCTGGTTGAAATTGTTCCCGCTTCAGATCGGTCTCGCGGGTTTGGGCGTCGGCGTGCTCGGGTTCGTGTTTTGGCCCTTTATTGATGCGTTCGTCGAACGCCGCTTTGGCAATCGCGATATCAACGTGATCCTCGCGTTCATCGTCGCGGTGGGCGCGCTGGCGTTCATCCTGTGGGAACTGTTCTCAGTATAAATGACAAATGCAAAATGACAACTGAACAAATCCAATTTGTCATTTGATAATTTGTCATTAGTCATTTACCGAAAGGAGTCAATATGTCGCTTAACATCAAAGCGCTCGTTGTGATTGTTCTCGCAATTTTGCTCTTGGCGACGTTCACGGTCGTGGCGTATGTCGAAGGCGCGCAAAAGCGCGTCGGCGCGCCGCCGCCGGCGGTCGCGAGCGCGGAAGCGCAACAGTGCATCACTTGTCACGAAAACAAAAGCCCGGGTATCGTCGCGCAATGGCGCGATAGCGCGCACGCGGAAAAGGGTGTGGACTGCCTCGCGTGCCACAAAGTCGCGAAAGATGATTTCGATTACTTTATGTGCCCCGGCGCGTCAATCCCGGTCGCGAGTCATCCGACGCCGAAAGACTGCAAGGAATGTCACGAGCAAGCGGTCGTCGAATTCTCGCGCAGTAAACACGCCGCGTTGAACGCGCAAAAGTTTGCGACCTCGCCGGATCGTTTGGTTTTTGAACCGACGATCGCAACGCAACACGGTTGCCAACAGTGCCACAACATCGGGCACGTTTGGCCCGATCAAAGCATCGGCGAGTGCGACGCGTGTCACGCCAAGCACACCTTCTCGCTCCAGGTCGCGCGCAATCCGCAAACCTGCGGCGAGTGCCACCTCGGTCCCGATCACTCGCACATCGAACAATGGGTCGAGTCCAAGCACGGCAACATTTTCATGTCCGATCCGGATAATTACAAAAAACTTGGCTACAAGTCGAAAGACTATGTCGGCAAGCCGACGCCGCTCCCGGCACCGACCTGCACGACTTGTCACATGGACGCGACCGCGACTCTGCCGGCGACGCACGATGTCGGCGAACGCCTCGCGTGGGAATCGCAATCGCCCTGGTCGACGCGCACGACCGAAGCGTGGGGCAATGGTTACTCGTGGCAAGAGAAACGCGATCGCATGGAGAATGCATGCTCGCAATGCCACACGCCGAATTTCTATCAACGGTACTTGTTGTCCGGCGATCTGGCATCGTTGCAGTACAATGAAATTTTCCGCGAAGGTCGGCGCTGGCTGACCGAGATGAACAAAGCCGGTATCTTCAAGACCGCGGGCGTCAAAGACAATCTCGGCGCGTTCCTCGCGTTCGGTTATGACGAAGCACCGGAAGAACAAATCTATCACGCGTGGCACCACCAGGGGCGGCTCTTCCGCCAGGGCGCGTTGATGATGGCGGCGGACTATACCCAGTGGCACGGCATCTGGGAAGTTCAGCGCAGTTTGGTCGTATATGCTGTATCCCTTGTACGATTTGCCGGGCACCGCGTGGGGCATTGACACAATCGCGTTCCGCAAGAGTCCCGAATACACGACGCGCATCCTGATGAATCGCGATGGTTACGGCGATTACTGGGACAAAGCCAAAGCGAACACCGAAGCCGCGTACAAAAACAATCTCCTCTCTGCCAAGCAGTGGGAATTGTGGATGAAGATGTACAACAATCGCGACAAGGAACTCGGCAACGCGTATCCGCTTTCGCCGGAAATGCAAAAAGCGATTGACGGTGAAAAGAAGGACGGCGCGGCGGCAACGAACCAAGCCATCGAGTTCAAACTGCCGATGGGCAGTGTGTGGGCGGCGATCTGGGATACGCTCAAACCCAAGTAGGATTGGAAGTTTGAGGTTGGAAGTTGGAAGTTGGAAGTTAGAAGTTGGACATTGAAGCCGCGTGGGTTTCAACATCTAACGTCTAATGTCCAACCTCCAACCTCCAACATCCAAATTCCAAGCAAGGCAATTCCAATGGTCATCATTGGCGCGATGGTACGCGTAAATGCAGAACAGCACCAAGCCGCGTGGCAAGTCCTTGCCGATTTGCCCGGGGTAACTCCTTTCGCATTGGACGATGCGACCCGGCTGGGACTGGTGATTGAATCGCCTAGTCTCGACGACGCCTATCGGTTGCTGAATCACGACGTTCACGATGTGCCGGGAGTGTTGAGCGCGTATCCGGCGTATGCACATTTTGAATGACAAATTGGAAGTTGGAAGTTAGATGTTGGAAATTGGAAATTGGAGGTTTGAAGTTGGAAAAACTTTTCCAAGATCTAAATTTCTAACGTCCAATCTCCAACTTCCAACCTCCAAAATAAGAGGTGATTTTTTATGAACGATATAACCCGACGCGAATTTATAAAGTGGTCGGCGATGGCGGCGGTCGCCACAATGGCTGGTTGTTCCGCGCCGCAACAAGCCGCGCCCGCACCCCAAGCCACCGCGCGCCCCACCGTTGAAGCCGCGAAAGAATGGCACAAGTCGGTTTGCCGATTCTGCGGCACCGGGTGCGGCGTACAACTTGGCATCGCGGATGGTAAACTCGTCGCGCTCCGCGGCGATCCCGATCATCCGACGACCAAAGGTCTCGTGTGCGCGAAAGCATTGTTCTTGCCCAAGATCGTGTACTCGCCCGATCGGTTGACCAAACCGCAGATTCGCAAAGCCGGCAAACTCGTGGACGCGACCTGGGACGAGGCGATGAACCTCGTCGCCGACAAATTCGCGGACGCGATCAAAACCGCCGGTCCCGACAGCGTCGCCTACTATGGTTCGGGGCAAGCGCTCGCGGAAGAATCGTACCTGGCGAATCGTTTGTTCAAGGGCGGCATCGGCACAAACAATCTGGACGGCAATCCGCGCTTGTGTATGGCGAGCGCGGTCGGCGGTTACACCACGACGTACGGCAAAGACGAACCAATGGGTTCGTACGACGACATTGATCACGCGCGCACGTTCTTTTTGATCGGCTCGAACACCGCCGAAGCGCACCCGGTTTTGTTCGACCGTATTCTCGACCGCAAATCGAAAAATGCCAACGTGCAGATCATTCTCGTTGATCCGCGCAAAACGCCCGTGCGCCGCGTCACCGACATCTACCTCGATCCGATCCCAGGATTCGATCTCGACATCTTTCACGCGATGGCGCAGGTCATCATCGCCGAGAAACTCCACGCCCCGGACTTTATCACCAAACATCTGGTTTTCCGCAAAGTCGTGGACAATCAAAACGTGGATGTAACGTTCGACGAGTACGTGAAATTCCTCGAAGCGTTCACGCCGGAAAAAGCCGCGGAAAAATGCGGCGTGCCCGCGACGAAAATTCGCCAAGCCGCGCGCATGTTCGCGCAAGGTCCCACAATGTCGCTCTGGTGTATGGGCTTGAACCAACGCACCGTCGGTGTGTGGGCGAACAATCTGATTCACAACTTGCATCTCATCACCGGGCAATTCGGCAAGCCGGGCGCGACGCCCTTCTCGCTCACCGGGCAACCGAACGCGTGCGGCGGCGTGCGCGACACCGGCGCGCTCGCGCATCTGCTTCCGTACGGACGCGTGATCGCGAACGCGGATCATCGCGCGCAAATGGAAAAGTTGTGGGGCGCGCCAGCTGGCAAAATCAAAGCGCAAGACGGCTTGAACACGATTGATATGTTCAAGGCGCTCGGCGAAGACAAGCTCAAAGCGATGATTATCATCACGACGAACCCAGGACAATCTTTGCCGAACGCGAACAAGTATCGTGACGCGATGGGTAAAGAACGCGCCAACAAACCGTTCATCGTTTCGGTGGACGCGTATCCGACGCGCACGACCGAACTCGCGGATGTGGTTCTGCCCGCGGCGATGTGGTCGGAAAAAGAAGGCGTGTTCGGAATGTCCGAACGCCGGTATCAACTGATGCCCAAACTGATCAGCGCGCCCGGCGAAGCGCGTTCCGATTTCGACATCCTGCTCGATTTCGCGGCGCGGCTCGAAGAACGCGGCGTGGTCGCGAAAGGATACATCGCGGGCAAGTTCAAAACGACCGCGGATGTGTGGGAAGAAATGAAAGAAGCATCGCGCAACACCGCGTACGATTTTACCGGTATGTCGCGCGAACGAATGAAAAAAGAACGCGGCATTCGCTGGCCCGTCCTCGATGAAACGCATCCCGGCACGAACCGGCGTTTCGTCAAAGGCGATGATCCACTGCTCGACAAAGGACCGTTCGCGGACGCCAATCTCAAACCCGGCGACATCAAAATTTACACCGGCGCGAACAACAAAGCGATCGTGTGGTTGCGTCCGTCCAAAGACCCGGCGGAACCGGCGGATAAAGATTTTCCGTTCGTGCTTTCGACCGGGCGCGTGCTCGAACATTGGCACACTGCGACGATGACGATGAAGGCGCCCGAACTGCGTCGCGCGCAACCGGAGGCGTACTGCGAAGTGCACCCGCTCGACGCGGAAAAACTTGGCATCAAAACCGGGGATATGGTCAAACTCACTTCGCGGCGCGGGGATGTTACCGTGCGCGCGCGCGTGGTGGATACGCCGCGACCAGGAATGGTGTTTGTGCCGATGCATTGGTACGAAGACAATGCGCTGATCAACAAAGTAACGATTGACGCGTACGACCCAGCATCGCGCCAACCCGAATTCAAGGTGTGCGCGGTCAAAGTCGAAAAAGGCAAGGCGTAGGAGGTGGATGATGAAACGAATCGTAATTCTCTCAATCGTCTTGCTTGCGGTGCTCGCGCTGACGCTCGCGTGTCAACCAACCAAAGTGCCAACGCAACCGACGCCGGTGCCAACCGCGATCGCGGTCTTTGAACCCACATCGTCGTTCGCGGCTGGCGCGTTCCCGCCGCCAATGCCGCCCATCGAACAACACAATAACGCGTGGCTCATCACCGATTGTCTCGGTTGTCACGACAAGGACGCCGGCGAAGCGCCGACGATCAAACACAAGGACTTGCCGGAAATTTACCTCAACGTGAATTGCCGAACGTGCCATGTGCCGAAGCCAGCAGAATAGTTGAATCAATGCCAGAAGCGCAGAGAGCCGGGAGGAATTTTCTCCCGGCTCTCACGCGGATGGCGCGCTGATAAGTAAATGCGCGCGACGCAATAGATTTTTGTTATAGTGTAATTTGTTTTATAATCGCTAACGCGTACGGCAAATTTATAAATTTGCCCTACACTTTCCATTTATGCTCACTCGCAGACAATTTCTCACCGGCATCGCGGTCGCATTGACCGGCGGACTCGGCGGCATCTGGCTCGCGCGCGACAAGGCGCGCGCGCCGCGTTATTTGCGTCCGCCCGGCGCACTGCCGGAAAATGATTTTTTAGCGGCGTGCATTCGATGCGGCTTGTGCGTGCAATCCTGGCCATTCGACACGCTCAAGCTCACGGATGCGCGATCCGTCGCCGCGCTCGGCACGCCGTACTTGATCGCGCGCGATGTGCCGTGCTATTTATGCAAGGGCTACCCCGAATTGAAATGTATCGTCTCCTGCCCGACGCCCGCGCTTCAACCGGTCGCGTCTCTGCGCGAGATTCGAATGGGCGTCGCGGCGATCAATCGCGACACCTGCCTCGCGTGGCTCGGCACAAGTTGCCGCGCGTGCTGGCACGCATGTCCGCTTCCGAACGAAGCGATTGTGCTGGATGAACTCGGGCGCGCGCTCGTGGACGAAAAAATTTGCATCGGCTGTGGCTTGTGCGATTACGCGTGCGTGACCGATCCGAGTTCGATTGTCATTACGCCGCGAGGAAACGGGTGATCCGCGAATTACGCGCATC
Source organism: Chloroflexota bacterium (assembly GCA_016223105.1). Classification (GTDB taxonomy): domain Bacteria; phylum Chloroflexota; class Anaerolineae; order UBA4142; family UBA4142; genus JACRPR01. The sequence continues at coordinate 65,820 of JACRPR010000017.1, forward strand.
TGCGCGAATCTTTTTATTCGCGTAGATGCGCGTAATTCGCGGATCAAAAATGATCTATGAAAATTCCAAAACCACGCCGCATTGATAAATGGACGTTCGCGCATCGCGTGACTGCGCTTGCCTTTCTCGCGCTCTTGATCCTGGGACGCTTTGATGCGTTTCCCTGGTTCAAAGGTTCCGCCGCCGCGACACGTTTGTTCGAAGTGATTCGCTTCGCCGATCCACTCGGCGCGCTCGAAGCGATTCTCGCGAGCCGGCAATTTACGCTCACGCTGTTGATCGCCGCCGGGTTGTTGATTGTGCTGTACGCGATTGTTGGTCGCGCGTTTTGTGGCTGGGTCTGTCCGCTCGGTCTCGTCCTCGAATTGAACGACGATCTGCGAACGCGCGTCAATCGTTTTTTACGGCGTCGCAAACTCGCGTTGCCGGATATTCAATTGCCACGTAATACGAAATACGCAATACTCATCACGTTTTTGATTCTCTCTTTTGTAATCCAACTCCCGGTCTTTCAAATCATTTCGCCGATCAATCTGCTCGCGCGCAGTTTTATTTTCGGTCCCGAAGCTGGGTTGATCCTGGTCGGCACGATCCTCATATTCGAGTACGCGTCGCGGCGCGCGTGGTGCATCGCGCTGTGTCCGCTCGGTGCGTTCTACAGTTTGCTCGGACGCTTTGCGCCCTTGAGAATAAAAATTGATCAGGAAAAAGAAAAAGCCGGGAAGATGTGCGGCTTGTGCGCGTACCATTGCCCGATGCAGATCGAGGTGTTGGACGATCACATCCGGCGCGGCAAAGCGGCGGTGGACGATCCCGATTGCACGCGTTGCGGCGCGTGTATGGACGGTTGCCCGCGCGATAGTTTGCGGATGGGCATGACCAACCCGAAGGGTCGCTAACGCGAAACCCTTCGGGTTTTCAATTACTCTGTCGCGCGGTTTCAAACGTCCACGCGGGTATGTTCCCTGGCTTTCGCTGACCGTGATCGCGCCGTCGGTACTCTTGAACGTCAACGTTACGCTCAAGGTGTACAAATAGCGCAATTCAACTTGCCGCGTCAAGAAGCGGCGAATTTATTCTCTCCGCAATTTTTCCAACCCCGCGTCGTCGATCGGATTCTGTCCGGCTTTGAGCATTTGCATCCACTCGGCGCGGCTTGTGCCGTAACGCGCGCGCAAAACTTCCGGCTGTTGCGCGAGCCACGCGTTGAATTTCTCCAAATCATTCGCGGCGTCCGTAAAATTTCCCAATTGCGCGTACGCGATCGCGCGCGCCTCGCGCGCCCTGGGATTCGCGCGAACTGCCGCGCCGCAATCCAACAACGCGACCGCCGGTTGCTTGTCGAGCGCGTGTGCCCAGCACAACGCGAGCGACGCATCGTTCGCGTTCAGCGCGCGCGCGCGATCCAGATCGGCGCGCCAGCGCGGATCGTTTTGCCGCAGATACGCGACGCCGCGATTCAAGTACGCTTCGGGCGGAACGTCCTGGGTCGCTCTAATGACGCGCGTGTAAAACTCGATCGCGTTCGGCAGATCGGGCGGCTTGCCGATTTGATGCACGTACCCCGTTTGCAAATTCAGCGCGTCTGCTTCCGCGCGCGTCAGCGCGAGCGTGAGCGCGGCGCGCGCAAAATCAAAATCCCCGCGATCCACATTCGCCTGACTGATCACCAACAGCGCGAGCGCATGCAATTCTTCCGGCGCGTTCAGCGCGACATTCATTTTGAGATTGACCGGCGCGGCGACGAGCGCATCAAGCGCGCGATCGTCCGCGCGCGACGCGGGCGGCGCGGCGATGATGATCGCGCGCAGATCGCCGGCTTTGAGCGCGCCGACGATCACGATGCGCGCGTTCGCGCGACGCAATGCCGCTTGCCCGGCGTCCGCATCGCGAATCGGCTCGCGCCAAATCGCGACGCGCACGCGCTCCAAGCGCGCCGCGACAATTTCGCGTTCGAGCGCGGCTTGCACGCGTTCGGTCGCGCTCAAGGTTTGTGGTTGACGCGGCTCGGCGGTCGGTTGAGGTTGATCGAACGCGCCGATCAGGATCAGCGTTTCGCCAGGCGCGGCAATCGCGTGCGATGGCGGCGCGGTCGTTTGCGAAATCGCGAAAATGCTCGCGCCGAGCGCGCCGATCAAAAAAATCGCGCCGATCCAAATCGCGCGCGGAAATAATCGCGCGCGCGGTTCAATCGCGATTGGCGTGGGCGATTCAATCGCGACCGGCGCGGGCGATTCAATCGCGACCGGCGCGAGTGGTTCAATCGCGATTGGCGTTTCGGGCGCGAAACCGGCGGACAATAAAAATTCGTCGCGTTCGCCCGGCGTCAATCGCAAGCGCGTCGCGATTTTGATCACATCGTCGCGATAGCGCGGCTTTTCAACCAGCCCTTCCTTCCAACGAAAAATCGTTTGCCGACTGACGCCGAGCGTGCGCGCGAGTTCTGCGTCGCTAATCCCGGTGCGTTCCATAAACGCGCGGAGCATTTCGCTATAGGGTTGCATACGATTCCATCAAACCCGAAGGGTCTTGAAGACCCTTCGGGTTTTCAAAAAACGCTTGTTTTTTCGAGTCAAAACAAGTGTAACACAAATGCGTCTTGAAATGCAACATTGTTCGCGCGATAATTCGGGCAAAATCGGACGCAAAAATTGTGGCGTCAAAATCGAAAACTAAAAAGGAGGCACAATGTTTCGCAAAATGTTTTTGGGAATCGCGTTGGTGATTGTTGTGTTGATTTCCGCGTGCGCCGCGCCAGCGGACACATCGAAAGCGCGCAGTCGCGGCGTGATCGAATCGGGCGGGATTGTCGCGGCGGAAGAACTGCGTGTCGCGGAATATCTCGCGTATTACAAACAAAACTTTCCCGCGCCGGTCAACACAACCCTGGGTCTCGATTTGCGAATGGGCAATCAACAATTGCCGGTCGAGGGCGGCACCGCGTGGTTGCAGATCGGCGTCCCGGCAAAAGCGGAACAAAATGAAATCGTCGCGCCGCTCAATCTCGCGCTGGTGATTGATCGCAGTGGCTCGATGGACACGCCGGAAAAAATGCCGTACCTCAAACAATCGCTCCGCGTCTTCTTGCAATCGCTCGCGGCGAACGATATGGTCGCGCTTGTCGCGTTCAGCACCGACGGCGAAGTGATTGTGCCCGCGCGTCAGGTCGGCGACGGCAGTTGGATCTCGAACGCGATCGAGCGATTGCAACCGGGCGGAAGCACGAATCTTTACGCGGGGATGATGCTGGGGTTTCGTCAGGTCGAGTGGAACTATGACGTGCGGCGCAACAATCGCGTGATTTTACTGACAGATGGCATCGCCAACATCGGCGTGACCGACCCGAACCAAATTGCGGCGGACGCGAAACGCTACAACGAGCGCGGCATTTACCTTTCGACGATTGGCTTGGGCAAAGATTTCAACGACGCGTTGTTGAGCCAACTCGCGACGCAAGGCAAAGGCGCGTATCACTTTGTGGATTCTGCCGCGGAGATGGAGAAAATTTTTCGTAAAGAGGTGAGCGGCTTGATTCAAAAAGCCGCGTCCGATGTTTCGGTTACGTTGCGTCCCGCGAATGGTGTTACGGTCGAAGCGATCACCGGGTACGATGCGCGTCCGCCGAGCGGCGCGGTGCAAATCAAATTGCGCGATATGGGGACGGGCGACGCGCAAGTCGTGCTTGCGCGAATGAGCGTGAGCGGCGGCAACGCCGGACGCCGCACGATGATGACGGTTGAACTGCGCTATCGCGATTTGTTTTCGCAACGCGATGAAACGATGACGCAAACAATCGCGGTGGACGCGGCGCGCGTGAGCAATTACGATCCGACCTGGGACACGGAAGTTTTGCGAAACGTGACGATTCAAAAAACCGCGGAGGGTTTGAAAGAAATCGATCGGCTCTACAAAACGCAACGTTACCAGGAGGCGTGGACGATCGCGTATCGGCTCGAACAAGATTTGCGCTACGTCGCGCGGTTGACGAACGACGCACAAATGATCAAGGACGCGGAGTTGATGCGAAAATACCAGGACACACTTTCGAAATGGGTCGAACGCACGACCGGGCGTCCGCCCGCGCCGGCGGAAAGCGGTCCCGCCGGCGATCAACCGGTGCGCGGCAGACAACCGACGCCGGTCGGCACGCCGATTGAGATCAAGTAAGAAATGAAAAACCAGGTTTCTGCAAGAAACCTGGTTTTCACTTTCAAATTCGTTGCTTTCTTAATTCGTTGTTGTGCCGCGCGCTATTCATCTTCGTCTTCATCGTCTTCGTCTTCATCGTCGTCCAATTCTTCATCGTCCACCTCCAGATTCGTCTGGATGCAGAGATGCCGCGGCCGGTTGCGTCTCTTCTTCATCGCGCGCGTCACCATCGCGGGTGGCGAGCAATTCCTCAAACTCGTCCGCTTCAGCAAGTTCATCTTCTTCGAGCCGGATGTCTTCGTTCAAACGATGCCCGCGTTTGCCGGCAATCGCCAGCACTTCGTTCGGCGCGTTCCGACGCGTGCGAAAGCCGGTGCCCGCCGGAATCAATTTACCGATGATCACATTTTCTTTCAAGCCGTACAAATTATCGCGCTTGCCGCCAATCGCGGCTTCGGACAAGACGTTGACCGTGTGTTGAAAACTCGACGCGCTCAAAAACGATTCGGTGTTGAGCGATGCTTTAGTCACGCCGAGCAAAATCGGCTGGCTCGTCGCGACAATATCGCCGCGCTCTGCGATTTTCGTGTTGATGTCGTCGAACGTGAGCCGATCAATCAATTGACCCGGCAGGAGCGCGGTGTCGCCGGTAGATTTGACGCGCACGAGCCGGAACATTTGCCGCAAGATCATTTCAATGTGCTTGTCGTGAATGTTGACGCCTTGCGACCGATAGACGCGTTGCACTTCTTCGAGCATATACAATTGTGCGGCTTCGCGACCCAGGATTTGCAAAACGCGATGCGGATTACACGACCCTTCGGTGAGTTGCTCGCCCGCGTGAACTTTTTGTCCGTCCTCCACGCGCACGCGCGCGCTCACCGGCGCGTCGTACACGCGTTCCTCTTTGTGCTGATAGCGAATGATGATCCGATCCGCATCGCGAATCACTTCGCCGCCTTTTGCCGCGACGATCTGATTGCCGTTGCGTCCCTTGATGATCAATTCGCCGTCCGCAATTTTATCGCCATCACGCACGGCGGCTTTGGCTTTCGGCGGAATGATATACTCGTCGCGTTGAACGTGCGATGCGGTGATTTTTAATTTGCGGTGCCCGTTCTCTTCGACGATGCGCGCGGTGCCGTCAATTTCTGCGAGCAGGGCTTCACCTTTGGGATTGCGCGCTTCGAATAATTCTTCGATGCGCGGCAAGCCGTGCGTAATGTCTTCGCCGCCCGCGACGCCGCCGGTGTGAAAGGTGCGGAGCGTCAACTGCGTCCCAGGTTCGCCAATACTTTGCGCCGCGATCACGCCGACCGCTTCGCCGGGGCGAATCAATCTGCCGCGCGCGAGATCGCGCCCGTAACATTTCGCGCACAAGCCGTGCCGCGCGCGACAGGTGAGCGGACTGCGAACTTGGGCGCGTTCGACTTTCGCGTGTTCGACTTGCGCCCACACTTCTTCCGAAATCAATTCGCCCGCCGGCGCGATCACTTCGCCGGTGCGCGGGTGCGCGATGCTCGTCGCCGCGACGCGCCCGACAACGCGTTCTGCGAACGTTTCGCCGGTGCGATCTTTCGTGTGCGCGTCCACCCACACGCCCTGGTTCGCGCCGCAGTCCTCAATCGTGATGATCACTTCTTGCGCGACATCCACGAGTCGCCGCGTCAGATAACCCGCGTCCGCAGTTCGCAGAGCCGTGTCCGCCAAGCCCTTGCGCGCGCCGTGCGTCGAAATAAAATACTCGAGCGCGGTCAATCCTTCGCGGAAATTCGATTTGATCGGCAGAGCGATGATG
>JACRPR010000156.1 GCA_016223105.1 Chloroflexota bacterium
TCAAATTTCAAATTTCAAATTTCAAATCTCCAATCTCTAATCTCTTTTGGCTCATTTGCACGACCCTAATCGCGATTGTCATTCTCGAACGCGTCGCGTGGTTGGGTTTGTTGATCGCGATTGTGGGCGGCGTTTGGTTTGGCGTGTTGGTTACGCGCGCGGAGAAATCGGAATGAATCAACGCCGCGCGATTTTTTTGGATCGGGATGGTGTGCTCAACGTGAATCGTCCCGATCATGTCAAAGCGTGGGACGAATTTATTTTTTTGCCCGGCGTGTTGACCGCGCTCCGCCAAATCGCGGCGAGCGATTTTGTCGCGGTCGTTACGACGAACCAATCCGCGATTGCGCGCGGCAAAATGAGCGCGGCGACCTTACGCGACATTCACGCGCGAATGCTCGGTGAAATCGAACGCGCGGGCGGGCGCATTGACGCGGTGCAATTTTGTCCGCATCTGCCGGAAGATGATTGCAATTGTCGCAAGCCGCGCCCGGGAATGTATCAACGCGCGGTCGAACAATTTGGAATTGATCCGACGCGTTCGTACGTCGTCGGCGACGCGCTCGAAGATATTGTCGCCGCGCACACCATCGGCGCGCATCCGATCCTGGTGTTGACCGGACGCGGGCAAGCGCAACACACGCGCTTGCTCGAAAACAATCACGGCGATTTCGTCGTCGTCGCTGATCTCGCGCATGCGGTCGAATGGATTTGGAATCACGATCAAAATCGTCATTCCGACCAACACTGTCATTCCGAGCAAAGCGAGGAATCTCCGCGCGCAACGGAGGAGATTCTTCGCTCCGCTCAGAATGACAAATTGTGACGCGCGATGATGCAATCTCTCGCGCGCGGACTCGTGCGATTTGAAATTCCCGCGCTGACCGCGATCTATTTATACTTTGTCATCTCCGATACTGTGCCGCTCGCGGCGTGGATTTTGCTCGCGCTGATCTGGCTCGCGCGCGCGTGGACGACGCGGCAACTCATCGCGCCGACCGCATTCAATTTGCCGATCCTGGTTTTGCTCGCGCTCTTGCCAATCAATCTCGCGGTCTCGGTGGATTGGTCGCTCAGTTTGCCGAAAGTCTCCGGCATTCTTTTGAGCGTCGCGTTTTTTTTCGCGGTCGCAACACAACGCGATCGCGATGCCGCACAACTCTGGCTTGCAATTGCGTGCGGCATGATCGCGCTCGCCGGATTAATCGGCACCGATTGGGCGCAAAGCAAAATTATTTCCGCGTCGTTCATTTACGATCAATTGCCACGCGCGATTCAAAACATTCCGCGTTCGCTCGCCGGTGGATTTTCGCGCAACGGCGTCGGCGGCACGCTCGCGTTGACGATTCCGTTTTTGTTCGCGCTGATCATTACAAAACAAAACGCAGGGGAGAAATCCCCCTTGCCCCCCCGCCCCCCTGCTCTCCGGCGAATGTTTGTCATTGCATCCGCGTTCGCGCTTTCACTCGGCACACTCGCGCTCACACAATCGCGCGGCGGAATTTTAGGAACGCTCGTCGGTTTGCTCGCGGTCGCGTTGTGGCGCGAACGGCGCGTCGCGTGGGTGATCGGCGCGGGCGCGCTCGCGTTGATTGCCGGGATCGCACTCGGCTACGGCGATGCGATCAGCGCGTTCGTTTTGCGAATGGACGCGGGTGCGGGCACATTCGCAAGTCGGCTCGAAGTGTGGTCGCGCGGCGTGATGATGGTGCAAGATTTTCCGTACACCGGGATCGGCATCGGCACGTACAACCCGGTCGCGCACGCGCTCTATCCATTTTTCATCGCCGCGCCGGATGAAGTTGTCGCGCACGCGCACAATAATTTTTTGCAGGTCGCGGTTGACCTGGGTATTCTCGGTTTGATTGCGTACACCGCGTTGCTCACCGTGTTCGTGATCGGCGCGATGCGCGCGTATCGCGCGCAACCGGACGCGCGCGCGCTGATCGTCGGCGTGTTTGCCGGGATGCTCGCGCATCAAACATTCGGACTCTTGGACGCGTTTATGCTCGGCACAAAACCGGGCGTGTTGATGTGGCTTTATTTCGCGCTCGTCGCCGCAATGACCAATTACCATTTACCACGAACGAATCGCCAATGACTTTGCGAACATTTTGGAACTCAACCTGGTTTCGCTTCACCCTCGGCACGCTGATCAGCGCGCTGTTTTTGTATCTCGCGATCAAAGACGTGCCGCTCGACGAGGTCGCGCGCGCGCTCGCGCGCGTGCACCTCGCGTGGGTCGCGCTCGCGATTGCGCTCGCGATCGCGCAATCATTTCTGCGCGCGACACGCTGGATTCAACTGTATCATCCTCTGCAACGCGGCTTGCGCGTGTGGCAAATGTTCGAGATCGTCATCATCAGCCAAATGCTCAACATCGTCGCGCCGTGGCGCATCGGCGAACTCGCGCGCATTTATCTCGCGGGCGAAATTGAAAAGCGGAGCAAAACGCAAACGCTCGCAACACTCGGCATCGAAAAAATTTTTGATACGACGATGCTCCTGTTGTTGTTGATCGGCATTCCATTTTTTATGACTCTGCCGGTGTGGTTGGAACGTTCGCGCGAAGGATTGATTATCGCGAGCATCGCGTTGTTCATCGGCGCGTTCGCGCTGATTGTATTGCGCGAACGATTGATCGCGTTGCTCGGAAAAATTTCTCTGCCCTGGACGCGACGATCACTCGACGCGCACGCGCAGATCGCGCTCGACAGTTTGGATGTGCTGAAACGCTGGGACTTGCATCTCGCCCTCCAAGCGCAATCGTTCGTGATTTGGTTGATCGGCGTCGCGATTAATTATTGCGCGTTCCGCGCGCTCGATTTGCAATTGCCATTCATCGCGCCATTTCTTTTGCTCGCGGTTTTGCAAGTCGGCGGATTCGTGCCATCATCGCCCGGCAAAGTCGGCGTGTTTCAAGCGTTGTGCATCGCGGGCTTGGCATTGTTCGGCATAGACAAGAGCATCGGACTGACGTACGGAATTTTGTTGTATCTGATCGCGTATGGAACGCCGGTGTCGCTCGGCATTTGGTTTTTGTGGCGCACCGGTTTGAGTTTGCGCCGCGTCGTTACCGGAGCATCCGCGTGAACGTTTCCGTGATCGTCCCGGCATTCAACGCGGCAAAAACAATCGGCGCGTGTCTCGATGGATTGTTCGCGCAAACGTTGCCGCGCGATCGGTACGAGGTGATCGTCGTTGACGACGGCTCGACCGACGCGACGCGCGCGCGGGCGCAAACGCGCGGCGCGCTTGTGGTTACACAAGACAATCGCGGCGCGGGAGCGGCGCGCAACACCGGCGCGCAGAACGCGCGCGGCGATCTGTTGTGCTTCATTGACGCCGATTCGATTCCCGATCCGCGCTGGCTCGCCGAATTGATCGCGCCGTTCGCGGATGCGACCATCGCGGGCGCGAGCGGCGAAAAGAAAACGCGGCAAACCAATTTGATCGCGCGCTATGTGCAGTTCGAATACGATTTCAAATACGCACGACTCGCGCGCGGCGCGATGGATTTTGTGGACAGTTCGACTGCCGCGTATCGCCGCGATATTTTTATCGCGAGCGGCGGATTCGATGCGACGCTCGGCGAAGCCGAAGACACCGAGTTGTCGTTTCGCTTGGCGGAGCGCGGCAACAAAATGATTTTGGCGCGCGACGCGATTGTGTGGCATCACCATCCCGAAGCGCTCGGCGAATTTTTGCGGCGCAAATATCAGTACGCGATTTGGCGCGCGATTGTGTACGCGCGCTTTCCGCGCAAAGCCGCGCGCGATCAACGCACACCGACCTGGCAAAAATTACAACTGCCCCTCGCGTTCGCGTTGATCCCATTCACGCTTGGCGCGTTGATTTGGAACGCGCTCGCGTGGGCAGTGATCGCGATCCTGGTTTTGTTCGGCGCGACGACATTGCCGTTTGCATTTTATTGTTGGCGACGCGATGCGCGCGCCGGGATCATCGCGCCGTTCGTGCTACTGCTCACCGCGTACGCGGGCGGCGCGGGTGCGGCGCGCGGAATTTTTAGAAAACGGACGGAACGGCGTCCGTCGGCTACACATTCACACACGGATTCGACGCTTTAGCGGGTGACAGATCGCGCAAATTCACGACAACCCGCTAAAGCGGCGAATCCAGAATTTGAATAAATCTGGAAAGTGAAATGAAAGAACGTCGGCTCGTTTTGATTTTGATGGATGGCGCGCTCGTCAATCTCGCCGTCATTTTCGCGTTCGCAATTTGGTCTCTGCGCGGCGATAAAGAGTTGCCCGCGCTGATCGCGACGCAATCGTTTTGGTTTGGATTGCTCTCGGTATTGTGGATCGTCGCCGCGTGGTTGAGCGGCTTGTACGATCTGCGCGTCGCGGCGCGCGTGCTCACGACCGCGCGCGCGTTGGCGCAATCACTCGTCCTGGTTTTGATCGCGTACCTCGCGATTTTTTTCGCCGCGCCGACCGAACTCCCGCGCGGCATCGTGCTGTATCACGGACTGATCGCGATTGGTTTGATCGCGGTGTGGCGCGGCTTGTATGCGCGACTCGCGTTGCGTCGCCGCGCATTGATCGTCGGCGCAGGCAACGGCGGACAATTGATCGCGCGCGCGTTAGCGGAATCCGCGAGCGCGCATTACGCGGTGATCGGATTCATAGATGACGATCCGACGAAACACGATCAAGTGATCGGCATGACGCGTGATCTCTCGCGCGTGATTCGCGAACACAATGTGCAAGAAGTGATTCTCGCGATCACGCGCGATCTTTCGGACGAAACTTTTCGCGCTCTGCTTGCCGCGCAAGAACTCGGCGTCGCGCTTCGACCGATGCCGATTGTGTACGAAGAAATCACCGGGCGCGTGCCGGTGGATTACATCGGCGATAATTGGTACGTCGCGCTTCCGCTCGGACACGCGTCCACCGGGAGCGTGTATCCGATCATCAAGCGCGCGTTCGACATCGTGTCCGCGTCGCTCGGCGCGCTTTTATTTTGCATCGCGTTGCCGTTCATCGCGCTCGCGCTCAAACTCGATTCGCCTGGTCCGCTGTTTTATACCCAGGAACGTGTGGGGCAGGGGGGACGAATTTTTCGCGTGCAAAAATTGCGGACGATGGTTGTGAACGCGGAACAAAACGGTCAAGCAGTGTGGGCGACGAAAAATGATCCGCGCGTAACGCGCGTCGGAAAATTTTTACGCAAACTGCATGTGGACGAATTTCCGCAATTCTGGAATATCTTGCGCGGCGAAATGAGCGCGGTCGGTCCGCGCCCCGAACGCCCGGAATTCGTCGCGCAGTTGGAACAGCACATTCCGTTTTATCGTTTGCGCCACGCGATCAAACCTGGGATGGCTGGCTGGGCGCTCGTGAACGCGGGCTATGTGGACTCGCTCGAAATCGCGCAGTTGCGCGTCGAGTACGATCTGTATTATATTAAACATCAAGCGCTTTGGCTCGACCTGTGGATTTGATTTCGCACGGTCGCGCTTTCGTTCGGCGGAAGATAGTGGGGCGGGCTCGCAAAGCGTAGCCCGCTCGAACGCGGGCTACGCTTTGCGAGCCCGCCCCACAGGCGGCAACATGCGAATTGACAAACGACGCAACAATGAATTGCGCCCGGTAAAAATTACGCCGGGCTATTTGGATTATCCGGCGGGCAGTGTGTTGATCGAAGCCGGCAAAACGCGCGTGCTGTGCGCGGCGAGTGTGCAACCCGGAATTCCGAAATGGCTCGATGGACGAAACCAGGGCTGGCTCACCGCCGAGTACGCGATGTTGCCGGGCGCGACGCACACGCGCGGACAACGCGAAACGACGCCGAGCCCGCGCTCGCAAGAAATTCGCCGCTTGATCGGGCGCGCATTGCGCGCCGCGGTGGATTTGAGTTTGATCGGCGAGAACACGATCGCGCTCGATTGCGATGTTCTGCAAGCCGACGGCGGCACGCGCACCGCGTCGATCACCGGCGCGTACGTCGCGCTCGCGCTCGCGCTCAAGAAAATGATCGCGGAGAAAACCGCGTCGCCGCGCGCGTTGCGCGCCCAGGTCGCGGCGATCAGCGTCGGCATTGTGAATGGCGAAGAAATGTTGGATTTGTGTTACACCGAAGATTCGCGCGCGGAAGTGGATTTCAATGTTGTGATGACCGACGCGGGAAAATTTATCGAAGTGCAAGCGACGGCGGAAGGCGAGCCGTTCGCGCGCGAGTCGTTGGATCATTTGGTGAATCTCGCGCGCGGCGGCATCGAAGAATTGTTCAAAATTCAAACGGCGGTTTTGCGTGGATGATTCTAAAATCATTGTCCCAAAAACAAAACCCATTGGACGCGGACGAACGCGGACAAACGCGGATGGTTCTTTTATCCGCGTACATCCGCGTTTGTCCGCGTCCCATTTCTTTCTTCGCAATTTGGCTCGTCCTGGTTTTGCTATTGGCATTTCTGCTCGCCGGTTGCGCGACCTCCATCGCCGCGCCCGCGCCGACGGAAACGCCGACGCCCCTCGCATCGCCGACGCGCGAAATTATCGCGACGCGCGCGCCATCGCCCACGCCCGAATCGAAAATCGAAACCAGGACGCCGACGCCCGCGCCCAAAATTTTTGCATCGTTCGATTTTCTCCAGGATTATTTGACAAATCGCACCTACCCGCGCATCATCGAGGGCAAGCCCTGGTTCAACGGCTCGTTCAATATTTTCCAATATCAACAAGAACGCGCGGGCGTAACGTATTGGGATTTTTGGGGCGAAGAAGAAGACTGGGTTACGTCGCATCACATGTGGCTGGACGATGCGGGCAAATGGCAGTACTATAAAAAAGAAACGCTCAAAGGCGCGACCGCGTTTCTGCTGGTTGATCGCGCGGGACCCGGCGTGATGGACAAGTTGTGGTTCACGCACGACACGACGATTTGGTTGAACGGCAAACCGGCGACGCAAGAAATTGTCGAGTGGGGCAATCTCGCACTGCTCGGCAATTTGCGAATCGAGGTGGATAACCAGGTCGCGTACGACGGCGCGATCAAAGATTGGTTTTCCGGCAAAGCGCAAAAATTATTACCCGAACTCGCGCAAATTTTTACGTGGCGTTATCGCGAGATTGGCTCGACCGGCAACATCATCCCGATTCCGTACCAACAGCGCATCAAAGTTTTGACTTATGGCGGTGCGAAACCGAAATGGTTTATGGCGACCGGGATCACGCTTCCGAACGATACGCGCGTCAAATCGTACAGCAATGACGATGTGCGAATCGAAGAAATGACGCGCCTCGCGCAAAACGTACGCGCGCCGGAAAAATTTATTGAGCAATTCGCGCGCCAGGAAAATTTCGATCTCGCGATTCAACCGCGCGCGCCCGCGACGATTCGCTTCGATGGCGCGGGTACGCTCGGCGCGATGCAATTCAAAATCGCGAAACGATTTGATACGCGGCGCATCGCGCTGAAAATCCGTTACGGCGACGACCTCGCGATGGATTTGCCGCTCGTCGCGTTTTTTGGCGAGCGCGATCAATTATCGCTCCATCGTTCGACGCCGCTCGGCATTGTGGACACGGGCGACGCGTATTTGTTTTACAGCAATTATCCAATGCCGTACCAAAATGGAATCGTGATTGAATTGTCGAGCGACAACGCGATCCCGGTTTCCGCGCGCGTCGCGTTGAGCGATGAAACGCACGCGACACAATTCCGCGTGCTGTATCATCCCGGCGAAAAGCTCAAGGTCTACGGTCCCGATTACGCGGTGCAGTTGGACGGCGATGGCAAACTTGTCGGACTCGTGCTTGCGACGAGCGATCAGGATTTTGAAAAAATTCCAAAAATTTTTTATCCCGATAAGCCGGACGTCGAAGATTTTGAAAAGAAACCCTGGGCGAACGGTTATCTCGAAGGCAACTTGACGATGGTGGACGGCGCGGGCAACACGCGCATTTACGGCGGGCACGAGGATTGGGCGGAGGGCGGTTATTATTTCAACAAAGGTTTCACCGATCCAACCGGCGGATCGAATCGCCCGTTCGCCGGAATTTTGCGTTATCGCGGCGACACGAACGGGTACGCGACCCTGTTCCGCTATTTCAACGATCTGTCCGCGTTGCGTTTCAAGAATGGACTCGCGTTGTATTTTGGTCACGGCACATGGAAAAATAATTTTCCGGTGCGCTATGCCGCGACGGTGTACTATTATCGTGCGCGACCCTAAGAAAGTGTTTTGAAATTGACTGTGGAGCGGTTTTTCCAAGCCGCATATGCGGGCTACGCTCTGCGAGCCCGCGCCACGAATTTCAAAACACTCTCTTAGGGTCGCGCGCTACGAGGTGCGCGATGAGATTTGTCGGCGTCGTATTACGAATCGTGTTCAATCCACTGATTCTCGTTCCGTTGATCTTGATCGGCATCTGGGTTGTCAACAATCCGCAATCCGAGCGCGGTGTGATCGTGCCGCGCCGCGACGTTGACATTACGATTCAAACGAACGGCGACGTGCGGATGAATGAAACCTGGTCGGTGCAATTCAGCGGCGGCGCGTTTACGTTCGCGTTTCGCGGCATCGCGCTCAATCGCGTTGAATCCATTGATCAATTCCTGGTTTCCGAAAACAATGTGGCGTACCAGCAAATGAGTACGCCAACGACAACGGCAAACACATTTAACATTTATCAGGACAAGGGACAACAATTCGTCAAGTGGTTTTTTCCATCCACACGCGACCAGACGCGCGTGTTCAATGTTGAGTACACCTTGCACGGCGCGCTTTACATTTACGACGGCGGCGATCAATTTTGGTGGAAGGTGATCGAAAAGGATCGTGGTTACGCGATTCAAAACACGACGATCACGCTTCACTTGCCCGCATCATTTGAAACACATCGGCTCCGCGCCGCGATCACCACCGGGCGCGGCACGACGACGATTCGCGACGGGCAGACCGTCGTGTTCACGAGCCAGGATTTGAAACCGGGCAACGAGTTGGAAGTGCGCGCGCAATTTCCGCACGGCATCGTCCCGGCAGAGCCGCCCGCGTGGCAAGCGCGCGCGGAGGATGAAATCGCCGCGCTCGATGCGCGCGAACGCGCGCGCGCGACGACCGACCTGGTTTTTCTCCTCGCCGGTTTTATCCTCGTGTTCGCGGGTCCCGCCGCGCTGTATTTGGTGTGGTTCATCGGCGGACGCGATCCACGCGCGGTCGCGGTCGCGCAAATGAGCCAGCCGCCGAGCGAGCTTGCGCCCGCGCTCGTCGGCACGCTCGTGGACGAGTACGCGGATCTGAAAGACATCATCGCGACGATTGTTGATCTCGCGCGGCGCGGCGGGTTACAAATGTCCGAACGCGTCGGCGTGCCCGGCGATTACATCTTTCGGCGTCAAAACAACAAGCACATCAAGTTGCAACAATTCGAAAGCAAATTGCTCCGCGCGTTGTTCGGCAAAGCCAATGATTGCACGCTTTCCAATGTGCGCGTCCATTTTGATGCCGCGATGTTGACCGTGCAAGATGAAATGTATCAAGCCGCGGTCGAGCAAGGATTTTTTATCGGCAATCCGCAGGAAACGCGACGCGCGTATTTGCGTTGGGGCTGGTCCGCGCTCGGCGCATCCATTTTGATCGGGCTGGGATCGTGGTTCGTGTTTTCCGACAAAACCGATTTTGTGTTCGTCCCGGCAATCGCGTTTGGATTGCTCGCGCTCGGCTTGATGGTGGTGAGCCGATGGATGCCGCGCCGCACACCGAAAGGCGCGAGCGAGCGCGCGAAATGGATCGCGTTCAAACGGCATTTGGCAAGCATCGAAAAATTTACGCAACTCGATCAGGCGCGCGAATTGTTCGATCAGTATCTGCCGTACACGATCGCGCTCGGACTCGGCAAAACGTGGACGCAAAAATTTTCGACGATTGAAACGCCGACGCCGCGCTGGTTCGAAATGGAACCGCGCCCCACGCATCGTGTTGATGACACACGACCATTTGAAGGATCCGCGCGCGGCGGTGGAAAAAGCGGCGGCGGCGTTCCGAGTTTCGATCAACTCGCGTCACTCGATTCGCTCGCGGGCGACGCGTTCAAAGGTCTCGACGCGATGAGTGATCGTTTGTTCACGATGCTTGATTCGACTGCGGACACGCTCGAATCTGCCGCGCACTCGCTCGGCAAATCGTTGACGAGTTCGAGCGGCGGAAGTAGCTCGAGCGGAAGTAGTTGGCACAGTAGTAGTAGCAGTAGTAGCGGCGGTTGGAGCGGCGGCGGCAGTCGCGGTGGTGGTGGCGGCGGCGGCGGTTCGTCCGGGTTTGGATAAAAATTTGAGGCAAGGTGACAATCCAAAATTTTCCCTCGGATACAAAAGAACACGGATATTTTTAATCATCTGTGTTTCTTTGTATCCGTGGGAAAATTTTAGCAAAGGATGGTTTTATTGATGGATCACGATATTGAAAAAAAGCTTGCGCCGTTGATTCGCGCGCAACGCGTCGCGTCATTCGGCACCGTGCGCGACGGCGCGCCATTGATTACGCTGGTGTTGTACGCGCCCGCGCCGGATTTTTCCGAATTTTATATTCGCATCAGTCGGCTCGCACTGCACACCGCAAGTTTGCAAAATGATCCGCGCGTCAGTTTGATGATCGCGGAGAGCGACACGCGCGCGATCAATCCGCAAACGCTCGCGCGCGTTTCGATCCAGGGCGATGCCGCGATCATTCCGGCGACGGATCCGCAGTCTGAAAAAATCAAAACGCTGTATCTCGAAAAATTTCCGCAACAGGCGATCACATTTCAGCTCGGCGATTTTGCAACGTATCGCATCGCGCCGCGCACCGCGCGTTTCGTCGCCGGGTTTGCGGCGGCGTTCGATTTGACGCCGGGCGATTTCCGGCGCGTGGCAAATCAGGTATGAATCGAATTTCAAAAATCGCGATTAGCGTTTTGTGCGGCGCGCTTTTAGCAGTCGCGCCGTTTTTTATTGTGCCGTCGCCCGGCACGGACGCACCCATCGAACGCGAAGCCAGGGTTGAGCCGGTAACGTTCGTTACCGCGATTCCCGAAGCGATCCCGGAAAAAATCGCGACGCCGATTCCGGATCAACCCGGCATCGCAACCGTCGCGCCGACCGCGTTGCCGCGCGACATTACGATTGATCTGCCGCCCGCGCTTGCATCGCGCGACGCGCCGAATCAAATTCTTACCGCGTTCGATTTTCTGCGCGACTATATCACGAATCGCACATATCCCAGTTTTGTCGAGGCGACGCCGTGGACGAACAGCAGTGTGAACGTCGCCCAATACCAGGGCGAAAAAGGCGGCGTGTCGTACTGGGATTTTTGGAGCGAAGAAGAAAACTGGGACTCGCCATTTTTTATGTGGCAACGCGATAACGGCAAGTGGGATCCGTACGGGACCATCGCGCTTCGAAATTCTGCCGGGCAATTGACGAACGCGTATCTGTTGTTGGATCGCGCCGGGCCGGGCGCGCTCGATTTAATTTATTTCGCGCAGGATGGAATTTGGATGCCGCAGATCGCGGCGCAAGTGAAAACCGCGCACGATCAAACCGAGTTGATCGAGTGGGGCAATCTCGCGAAACTTGGGAATTTGCGAATCGAGGTGGATGAGCGCGTCGTGTTCGATGCGCCCGCGCAAGAATGGTTTTCCGGCAGAGCGATGAACTTGACGAATGACCTCGCGCGCATCCTGGTTTGGCGGCATCGTGAATTTGGAACGAACGGAAGTATCGTCCCGGTTTTGTATCAAAAACGTTTGCGCGTGTTGCTTCACAGCGGCGCGGGCAAACCGAAATGGTTTATGGCGACCGGCGTGCGCTTTCCCGATGCGACGCGCGTGCAAGCGTCCGACGGCAAATTGCCGGTCGCGGAAATGACGCGGCTCGCGCAAAATGTGCTCAAGCCGGAAACATTCATCGCGACGCGCGACGATCAACGCGCGTTCGATCTGCAAACACCCGCGACAATTCGCTTGAACGGCGCGGGCACACTCGACGCGGTGCAATTTCGCGTCGCGAAAAAATTCGATCCAAAAACTTTGACACTGACGATTCGGTACGGCGATCAAATCGCGGCGCAACTTCCGCTCGTCGCGTTCTTCGGCGATCACGATCAAATCGCACTGCATCGCTCGACGCCCATCGGCATCGTCGAAACCGACGACGCGTACATTTTTTATTCGAATTACCCGATGCCGTTTCAAAACGGAATGACCATCGAGTTGACATCGCGCGCGCCGATGATATTTTCGACGCGCGTCGCGTTGTCGCGCGAAACGCGCCACGCGCAATTTTGGGTGCGGTATGATCCAAAACAAAAACTCGCGCTGTACGGACCCGATTACCAGGTCGCGTTGCCGGGTGATGGTAAACTCGTCGGCTTGGTGCTTGCGACGGACGAGCAAGACCTCGACAAGATTCCGAAAATTTTCGCGCCGGGCAAACCGAACGAAGAAGATTCGGTGAAACGCGCGTGGGCGATGGGCTACCTCGAAGGCAATTTGCATTTGCTCGACGGCGCGGGCAGTAGTCGAATGTACGGCGGACACGAAGAGTGGGCGAGCGGCGCGTTTTATTTTAACCAGGGATACACGAATCCGCCGGGCGGATCGAATCGCGCGTTCGGCGGAATTTTGCGTTACAAGGGCGGCAAGGATGGATACGCGACCGTGTTCCGCTATTTCAATGACCTGTCCGCGTTTCGCTTCAAGAACGGTTTGCAAATGAATTTCGGACACGGGACGTGGCAAAATAATTTTCCGGTGCGGTATGGGACGACGGTGTATTATTACAAACAGGTCAGCGAATCAAAATAATTCGAACCACAGATTTCACAGATATCACGGATTTTTTCTGTGAAATCTGTGGGCGCTAATTCCAATTTGTCTTTCTGCAATCGCTTGGTGTGCCGGGCGATTTTTTATTTTGACATTTTCAATGCGCCGGAGTATATTGTTTTTGCACACGTTTGCATAACTTGCATCGGATTCGAGCGTTTACGCGGTGGTTCCGCGAACGGCTCACCCGCTCAAGCCAATTGCCCTGAGCGAAGCCGAAGGGGTCGAATCCGGAATTTTCAGACAAAACAATCGCGAGAAGAAAAATGAATTTTGATTTGGACGTATTGATGTTCGGGCACGTCGCCAAAGATCGCAACGTCGTGGATGGCGTTGGCAAGCTCGAAACCGGCGGCGGCGTGTACTTTGGCGGCGTCGCCTTGCGCCGACTCGGTTTGCGCGTCGGCATCGTCACGCGTTTGCATCGCGACGATTTCGCGCGGCTCGCTGAACTGACGCGTGAAGCAATCCAGGTTTTTGCGACGCCCGCGCCGGAAACTTCCGGCATCGAAAACACGTACAACTCCGCCGATATGGAACGGCGCGTCTGCAAGCCGCTCGGTTTTGCCGGGACGATCCGAGTCGCCGATGTGCCGAACGTCGCGGCGCGCGTGTACGCGATCACACCGATTATGGCAGGCGAAGTTGACCTGGGTTTGCTCAAGCATCTCGCGGCGCGTGGCGCGGTCGCGCTCGACGTGCAAGGATTCGTGCGCGTGCGCGACGGCGCCGACCTGGTTTTTCAACCCTGGCGCGCAATGGCGGAAGGATTGCGGCACGTTACGTACTTGAAAGTGGATCGCGCCGAAGCCGAACATCTCACCGGCGAAACCGATCTCGCGCGCGCCGCGCAAAAATTGCGTGCGTTCGGTCCGCGCGAAATCGTGCTCACGCAATCGTCCGGCGTTACTGTGTTTGCGAACGGGGATATTTTCACCGCGCCATTCACCCCGCGCTCACTCGCCGGGCGCACGGGTCGCGGCGACACTTGTTTCGCGATATACCTCGGCAAACGTTTGAGCGCGTCGCCGGAAATCGCGTGCAAGTGGGCGGGCGCGATCACAACGTTGAAGCAAGAACAGCCGGGACCCTGGGACGGAAATCTTGAAAAAGTGAAAGCGTTATTCTAGTTCCCTGGTTTCCTTTATTTCCCTTATTGCCATTTGAAGGGAACTGAAGGAAAAAAGGAAATGCTGGAAATGAACAAGGAGGTTCAATGACTAAACCAATCAACATCGGCATCATTGGCGCGGGGCGCATTGCGCGCGTGCATGCCGAAAATCTCGTGTATCGGATTCCTGAAGCTAAAGTGTTGGCGGTCGCGGATGTGATTTACGATGCCGCGCAAAAACTCGCGTCCGCTTTTCAAATCCCGGCGTCGTTCCCGGATGCGGGCGCGATTTTCGATGACGCGCGCATTGACGCGGTATTGATCTGTTCAAGCACGGACACGCACGCGCAAATGATCGAATCCGCCGCCGCCGCGCGCAAACACATCTTTTGCGAAAAACCGATCGCGCTCGATCTCGCGAAAATCGATCACGCGCTCGACGCGGTGAAACGCGCCGGCGTCAAATTGCAAATCGGCTTCAATCGCCGGTTCGATCCGAGTTTCAAACGCGTGCGCGAAATGATCGCGAGCGGACAAATCGGCGCGCCGCATATTTTACGGATCACGAGTCGCGATCCCGCGCCTCCACCAATGGCGTATGTGCAAGTGTCCGGCGGAATTTTTCTCGATATGACGATTCACGATTTCGATATGGCGCGCTTTTTGTTCGGCGAAGTCGTTGAGGTGTACGCGACCGGGAATGTGCTGGTGGATCCGGAGATTGGTAAAGCCGGCGATGTGGACACGGCGGTCGTTACGTTGAAATTCGCGAATGGCGCGATCGGCGTGATTGATAACAGTCGCAAGGCGATTTACGGGTACGATCAACGCATCGAAGCATTCGGGTCGGGCGGCGTCGCGATCGCGAACAACAAAACGCCGGACACGGTGGTCGCGTCCGACGGCGCGGGCGTTCATTCAGCGAAACCGCTGTACTTTTTCCTCGAACGATATATGGATGCGTTCGCGTCTGAGATGCGCGAATTTATCGCGGCAATCGCGCAAGACAAGCCGACGCCGGTCACCGGGATTGATGGGCGCGTCCCGGTCGTGATGGGTTACGCCGCGCTGAAATCGTTGAAGGAAAATCGTCCGGTCAAATTATTGGAAGTTGGAGGTTAGAAGTTGGAAGTTGGAATCTAACTTCCAACTTCCAATCTCCAACCTCCAACCTCCACTAGATCAATGCCGCGATCTGTTTCATTTGCGCGTCGCTCAATGCGCCGAATTGCATCGCGCCGGCATTTTCTTCGACCTGGGCAATCGTTTTGAAACCTGGGATTGGAATTGTTTTTTCGCTCCGCGCCCACAACCACGCGAGCGCGGCTTGCGCGAGCGTGCGCCCATCCTGGGTCAGAATCTCGCGGAGCGCGTTCAGTTTTTGCAAATGCTTGCCCGCTTCGCCATTCCACTCGAACCGATGGCTTCGCACGTCGTCGTTCGGAAATTGTGTCGCGGGCGGGAATTTGCCGGTGAGCAAGCCCAGCGCGAGCGCGCTTCGATTGATGCTGGCGAGATTGAATTCTTCGCACACCGCGAGCGTGTCGGTGTTGCCTTGCACGAGGTTGAGCCGCTGTTGAATCGCGGCGCAATGCGCGCCGCGCGCGAATTCACGCGCGCTTGCCGGATCGTCCGTGCTCCAGCCGTACCACCGAATTTTTCCGGCGGCGACCAGGTCTTCCAACGCGTCGCGCACGATTTTTGCTTGCGCCAAGTCAACCTCTTTGACGTGGAGTTGATACAGATCAATCGCGTCAAGGCTCAAGCGGCGCAAACTCGCGTCGCATGCCGCGCGAATATATTCCGGTGATACGTTACTGCCGGTGCCTTGCTTGGTCGCTTCGTCGAACGTTTGCCCGAATTTTGTCGCGACGATCACCTGGTCGCGTTTACCGGCGAGTGCGCGTCCCAGGACGCGTTCGCTGTGCCCGCAACCGTACACATCGGCGGTGTCGAAAAAATTGATGCCGCGATCGAGCGCGCGGTGAATCGCGCGGAGCGATTCGTGGTCGTCTACTTGGCTCCAACCGAGCGGCACATCGCCGCGCCAAAACGGTCCGCCAATCGCCCAACAGCCGAGACCGAGCGCGCTGACCGGGATGTTGCTACGTCCCAAAATCCGGGTAAACATTTCGCATTTGCTCCTACGCGTAAAGATGGCGCAAGTATAATCGGGTTGATGTGATTTGACAATCTGCGCCACAATTGACACGCAATTCGCTTTTTGATACAATCATTTATGCAAACGTGTGCATAAAAAGGAGACAATGAAGGTCTCGATCAAAGACATCGCGAAATCCGCCGGTGTTTCGCACTCGACCGTCTCGCGCGCGCTCGCCGACAGTCCGCTGATTGCGGAACGGACGCGCGCGCGGATTCACCGGCTCGCGCAGAAACGCGGTTATACGCCGAACGCGATTGCGCGCGGGCTCGTGACGCAACACACGCGCGCGCTCGGCGTCGTCGTTACCTCGATTGCGGATCCGTTCGTCGCCGAAGTTGTGCGCGGCATCGAAGAGATCGCCGCCGATAACGGCTATCGCGTTTTCCTCGGCACGTCGCACGATGAACCGGCACGCGAAGTCAACCTCGTCAAAGCCCTGCGCGAGTGGCGCGTGGACGGCGTGATCGTCGCGTCATCGCGCGTGGGCGCGTTGTATCAACCCCACCTTAAAGAAATCGGCGCGCCGATTGTGCTGATCAACAATCAAGGTCAAGCCGGCGCGCGCGCAATTCACTCGATCGCGATGGACGACAGCGCGGGCGGCGAACTCGCGACGCGCTATCTGATCGAGCAAGGGCATCGCGTCATCGCGTATCTTGGCGGACCCGCGGATCGCGCGTCGCATCGCGACCGCTTGAACGGTTACAAGCGCGCGTTGCGCGTGGCGAAAATCGCGTTCGATCCCGCGCGCGTGCAAACCGGCAACGGCAAAGTCGAAGCCGGTGAACGCGTCGGTGAATTGCTCGCGCGCGCAAAACCGACCGCGATTTTTTGTTACAACGACATCACCGCGATTGGCGCGTTGCACGCGTTGAAACAGCGCGGCGTGCGCGTGCCACAAGATATTTCGCTCGTCGGGTACGATGATATTTTGCTCGCGTCGTACGTGGATCCGCCGCTCACAACAATTCATCAACCAAAAGATGAAATGGGGCGAACGGCGATGCGAATGTTGCTCGATCTGTTGAACGGCGACCAGGTCGCAAATGTGCGCGTGACCGGCAAATTGATCGTACGTGAATCAACAACTACATTATGATTTAGGATTTGCGCGTTTGCAAAATCAGAAATCAGAAATCCTAAATCTGAAATTAAAGGAGAGGTGAAGAATGAAAGCGCTCGTGTTAGACGCCAAGTGGGAGCCACGTCCCGATTACACGGTTACGCCGTGGGAAAAAGAAACCGGCAAAGCGATTACCGGTTCGAGCGTGTGGCGACATCCCCAACTCAACGTGCAAACCGTTGCCGACCCGACGCCGGGTCCCGATGATGTTTTGCTACAAGTAAAAGCGTGCGGTGTCTGCGGTTCGGACATTCACTTTTACGAAAAGGATAAAGACGATTACATTCTCTATCCTGGGTTGACCAAATTTCCAACGACGACCGGGCACGAATTTTCCGGCGAGGTCGTCGCGGTCGGCAAGCAGGTCAAGACGCTCAAGGTCGGTGATATGGTCACGGCAGAAGAAATGATTTGGTGCGGTTATTGCACGCCGTGCCGCAACGGTTTTCCGAATCATTGCGAGAACCTGGAAGAGATCGGGTTTACGATTCCCGGCGCGTTCGCGGAATATCTCGCCATCGGCGCGAAATATTGTTGGAAGTTGGACGCGATCGCGGAACGGTACGGCTCGAAAGAAAAAGCGTACGAAGCCGGGTCGGTCGTCGAGCCGACGAGCGTCGCGTACAATGGAATCTTTCCGCGCGCCGGCGGATTCGCGCCCGGCGCGTTCACCGCGATCTTTGGCGCGGGTCCGATCGGTCTCGCGTCGATCGCGCTGTGCCGCGCGTCCGGCGCGGGGTTGGTCGTCGCGTTCGAAGTCTCCGAGAATCGTCGCGCGATCGCGAAAAAACTCGGCGCGGATTACGCGTATGATCCGCGGACTGTGGTGCCGCACCAAGTCTTGATGGAACTGACCAAAGGCGAAGGCGTGGATTTTTGCGTTGAAGCCGCGGGCGCGCCGACTAAAACAATTCCCGAAATGGAAAAGGCGCTCGCGATCAATGGCAAGATTGTGCAAATCGGTCGCGCGGCGGAACGCGTGCCAATGTATCTCGAAACGTTGCAAGTACGGCGCGGTCAGGTGTACGGCGCGCAAGGGCACAGCGGCGACGCGATCTTTCCGAGCGTGATCCGGATGATGGCATCGGGGCGACTCGATATGACGCAGATGATCACGGCGCGGTACGATTTGCCCAAAACGGTCGAAGCGATTGCCGCGTCGGGCGAACGTTTCCACGGCAAGATTACGGTCAAGCCGTAGGGCAGTGAACAGTGAACGGTGGTCAGTGAACAGTGAGGCAGTGAACAGTCGAAAGTGATTTGTTGCCGCAGAGTCGTCGCAGATAGATGGTGTGCGCGCGATGACTCTGCGGTAAAATTTATCCCGGCCGGTTTTTCGAGAGTTGTGTTATACTTGGCAAGCACGAAATCTCAATTACGAATCACAACGGAGGTTCCCCTATGTTCGACTTTCTCAAAGGCGGCAAAGTTTATATCACGCTCAAACTCGATCAGCCGAACAAATTTTTTCGTTTCGGCGATCCAGTGCGCGGGACGTTGACCGTCGAAAACGAAAAAGAATTGAAAATCCAGGAAGGTCGCGTCGCGCTCGTCTTCAAAGAAGAATCGCAGTATCGCTACGAATCCACCGACCGCGATTCGGATGGACACGAACGACGCACGACGAACACATCCTGGCAAAACGACGAGCGCGTCGTCGCGCAAAATGTTTTTCTGCGCGAAGGTGTCCTCGCGGCGAAATCGTCCAAATCGTACGAATTTGATTTCGCGATTCCGCAAAACGCCGCGCCGACGATTGAGGGCGGACAAATCGTGCGCGCGAAATGGTTGGTCAAGGCGACGCTCGATCGCAAGATGGCGTCGGACTATAACGAGCAAGTCGAAATTCCGGTGTTTGAGTTGGCGCAACGCTACGATGGATCAGATCGCAATTATGGTTATTCGAACGAACCGGGCGAAGCGGAAATGGCTTTGCATTTGCCGATGAGCGAATGGGCGATGGGCGAAACGATTGAAGGCGAACTGATCATCAAGCCGCAAAAAAGTTTCGACGCGACCGAAGTGCGCGTTGAGCTTGCGCGCACCGAGTCCGTGCCGCGCGATTTGGGAAATCAGTATGTGGATCGCCCAGCGATCAAACTTGCGGGCGGCACAAAATTCGAACCAGGACAAGCGTTGACCTTGCCATTTCGCTTGACGATTCCGGTGCGCCCACCGTCGGCGCAAACGGAAAAATTTCGCGTCGAGTGGCAAATCGCCGGCGTGCTTGCGCGGCGTCTGCGCGGCGATACGCGCGTCGAAGAAACGATTCGCGTGTGCAACGCGCGCGCGGAATGAAAAGCAAAATCGCGATTGTGCAAGTTGGTGGATTCGTGATAGAATGAGCGCAAGGAGAAATCGAAATGCCTGCCGAAATTTCCACTTATCAAAAACAACTCCTTCGCGAAATTAAAGGCACGCCGCCGGAATACTTGCCGAACCTGCTTCAAATTGTTCGATTGTAGCGCGAGAGTGTCGGCTTGAAATCTGCGCCCGCGAGTTTTCGGCAAGGTTGGAAAGAAGTCAAGCGCGGTGAGACGTGCGCGGTGTCTGATTTGTGGAATAACATTTCTGAATAGTGAAAATCAAAATTAGGGGTGAATGGCTCAACGTTACTGGACTCGACGCTTCAGCGGGTTGTTTGTCGGAATGATCAACCGCGTAAACGCTCGAATCCAAAGGATTGCCAAATCTGAAAATCAAAACGCGATAACATTTGAAAGGGGTGATGTAAATTCTAGCAATGAATTAAAATGTGCGTTCCAAAATTCGATGATGAATTCTCACAGGAGGAGAAGATGCGTTCCAAATTGTTAGTCGTTCTCGCACTCACCGCGCTCGCGGTGTTTGCCATCGCGTGCGCCGCGCCAACCCCAGTGCCGACCGCCGCACCACCAACCGCCGCACCCGCGCCGACTTTAGTTCCGGCAACCAAACCAACTGACGCGCCCAAGCCCACCGTCGCCGCGCCGACTGCCGCGCCCGCGCCAACCGTCGCGCCGACCGCGGTCCCAGCTCCGCTCAAAGGCGAATTGAGTTTGCTCTGCACGCCGCAACCCGAGTGGTGCGAAGGGATGAAGAAAGAATTCGAAACGAAATATCCCGGCGTTACCGTGAACTATGTGCGCTTGTCGTCCGGCGAATCGCTCACGCGGCTTCGCAACGAAAAAGCGAATCCGCAATTCGATATTTGGTGGGGCGGTCCGATCGATTCCTTCATCGCCGCTAAAAAAGAAGGATTGCTCGAGCCGTACAAATCCGCGGCGCATGCGAACATCATTGATCCCAAGTTGATGCTCGACACCGATGCCACGCCGCAATGGACCGGCATTTACGTTGGCTCGCTCGGCTTTGCGACGAACACCAAGCAGACCGCGCTCAAAGCGCCCGAATCGCTTGAGGATCTGATCAAGCCGGAATACAAGGGGCAGATTGTGATCGCGCACCCAGCATCGTCCGGCACATCGTACACGTTTGTCTGCACCATTCTCCAAATCAAAGGCGAGAAAGACGGCTGGGAATATCTCAAGAAATTCGCGCAGAACGTTCTGACCTGGACCAAGAGTGGTCAAGCGCCGGTCAACAACGTCGGCAAGGGTGAAGGCGTCGTCGGCGTTGTCTTTTCACACGACATCGTCGCGGGCATCGAGCAGGGCTTGCCAATGAAACTCACCTTCCCCAGCGAAGGCACCGGTTATGAAATCGGCGGAATGGGGATTGTGAAAGGCGCGAAAAATCTTGCACTCGCGAAAGCGTGGTACGAATGGGCGCTCGAAGCCAAGACCCAGGAACTCGGCAAAAAGTACAACGCCTATCAAGGTCTGACGATCAAAGGCGCGCAACCGCCCAAACCCGAACTGTTGCAAGTGAAACTGATCAACTACAACTTTGACTATTGCGGCGACAACAAGAAAACGTTCGTGGACAAATTCTCGAACGAACTCGCCGCGGCATCGCTCGCAAAATAAGACGCGGCGATTTGTTGACACGGAGACGCGGCGCGCAAGCGTCTCCGCGTCTCCGTGTCCCCGTGTCACCGCGTCAACCTGTTCCATCACGAGAGTTTTCAATGACGATAACCACTCGCTCGTCCCCGCTCGATTCGCTCGTCCGCCGTTATCGCGAATTTAAATTGATCGCGCGCGACCCGGTTTTGCTCGTCGGTCTGCTCGTGATTGGCGCGTTTATTCTCGCGTTCATCGTGTGGCCCCTCGCGCGCGTGATCTATCAAGGATTTTTTGTGCCCGCCGGGGAAAAAAACGCCGGCGCGTTCTCGCTCGAGTATTTTCAAAATTATACCAGTCCTCAATACGCGTTACTGTATTGGACGATTTTTTCCGACACCTTGTTGATGGGATTGGGCGCGGCGATTGGAAGCACACTCGTCGGATTTTTATTCGCGTACACGACCGTGCGTTGCAACATTCCGTTCAAACGCGTCGTGCACGCGCTGACGCTCGTGCCGACGATCTCGCCGCCGTTTGCGATCGCGATCGCGGCGATCCTCCTGTTTGGTCGCACCGGCTTGGTCACCAAAGACATTTTGCAAATTCAATTCAAGCCGGGCGTGAATGATATTTACGGATTGGACGGACTCATCTTTGTCCAGATCATTACTTTTTTCCCGGTCGCGTATCTCATCATTCGCGGTTTGCTCGAACGCATCGATCCTTCGATGGAAGAAGCCGCGCTCGCGCTCGGCGCAAGTAAGTTTTATATTTTTCGCACGATCACTTTGCCGTTGTTGATCCCTGGGATCGCCGGATCGTTTTTGTTGATGTTCGTCGAAGCGCTCGCGGATCTCGGCAATCCGATTTTCATCGGCGGCAACGTAACCGTGCTGTCCACGCAAATTTGGATCGCGATCAACGGCGAGTTCAATCAACAAAAAGGCGCGGCGCTCTCCCTGGTTTTACTTCTGCCAACCTTGATCGTGTTTCTCTTGCAGAGATACTGGGTCACGCGCAAGTCGTACATCGCGGTCACCGGCAAACCGACCGGCGGCGGCGCGGGCTTTGTGAAGGAACCAATCACGCGTTGGACGTTCATCACGCTGACCTTTTTCGTATTGTTGCTCGTCGTCGCGTTGTATGGTTCGATTTTCGTCGGTTCGATCACGAAACTGTGGGGCATTGATTACACGCTCGATTTTCGGCACTATGGCAACGCGCTCACGCGCGGCTTGAAGCCGATCCTCGACACGACGTTTCTTTCCGCGATTGCGACGCCGATTGCCGGGCTCGCGGGAATGATCATCGCGTTTCTCGTCGTGCGAAAAACGTTTAGCGGCAAAGAGGTCGTAGACTTTGCGTCGAACCTGGGCGGCGCGGTGCCGGGCACGATTCTCGGCATCGGCTATATTATCGCGTTCATTCAAGCGCCGCTGATTATCGTCGTGATCACATTCGTCGCGCTCGCGTATTATCTCGTCAGCACGAGCGCGCAGAATTTTTGGATGCGCGCTGGACTGATGCTGATCGGCACGTTTGCCGGTGTGGGCATTAACTTTCTCGCGTTGGATGAAAAAAATCGCGCGCCCCTGTTGAGCAATCCGATCATCGCACCGTTCAACGCCCTGCCGACGATTGACGCGTCAACATGGACGATTCTGCTCGCGGCGATCCTGGTTTTGATCGCGGGGCTGAGTTTGCTGTTCGCGCCGCGCGCGCGCCGCGCGTCATTCATCGTCCTGGTTTTGATGGCAGGGTACTTATTATCGCGGCTCTACATCGCCGATCTGACCCAGCCGCTGGTGCCGTGGGGCAGATCCATCGGCGGCGATTACATGCCAAAAATCGCCGCGAGTCTCGCGGCGTGGATCAATTTATTTTTTCTGCCGCCGCTCGCGATCCTGGGATTCACGTACACGGTGTTCGCCGGTTTTGTGATTAGTCAATGGACACCGCGCGCGCGCGCGTTGGGCATGTTGGCTTTGCTCGCGGTGTGCGCCGCGTTGACCTTTGTCGGCGAAACGCTCGCGCTCGTCGGCACGCCGTACATCGTGCTTGCCGCGTACGCGGTGCGAAGTTTGCCGGCATCGGTGCGCGCCGGGATCGCGTCGCTCCAACAAATTGATCCGGCGATTGAAGAGGCATCCACCTCGCTCGGCGCGGACGCGCAACTCACATTCCGCAAAGTTACTCTGCCGCTGATTCTGCCGGCGTTTGTCGCGGGTTTGATTTTCAGTTTCGCGCGGCACATGACCTCGCTCTCCGCGATCATTTTTCTCACGTCGCCGAAATGGCCCATTCTGACCGCGTTGATTATGGGCGAATTTGAACAAGGCGGCATTTCGCTCGCCGCGGCGTACTCGATGATTTTGATTTTCATCGTGCTCGGCGCGATTGGTTTGGTGTACGCGTGGGCGGGGCGCGCGTTCCGCGCGAGTGGAATCGAAACGTCGTTGGGCGCGGGGTAGTGATCAGTAAACAGTGAGCAGTGAACAGTGAGCAGTGAACAGTGAACAGTTGTGGAGTGGAGAAATGAGCGCACTTCAGGTATTGAAGAAACCGAAAACGACGGAGCATCCGAATATCGTGCGCGTCAAAGGTGTCTGCGGCGGTCGCCCGATCATCAAAGGCACGCGCATTTCGGCGCGCGATATTGCCGGATTGTACAAAGCCGGCGATACCGTTGAAGAGATTTTACAGGCGCATCCACACTTGACACCTGCCGCCGTACATGATGCGATTAGTTACTATCACGATCATCAACCGGAAATCGAGCAAGAGCTTGGCGAGAATCGAATTGAATATATTCTTGCGAAGTATAACGCGACGCTAGATGAACGCGGGCGAATTATTTTTCCGGGAAAAAATAAAGATAGTGTTGCTGTTTGAATTCATCACGCATCACGCATCACGAATTACGAATTACCACTTACCAATTACGGAGTACTCCATGTATCTCACCCTCGATCATCTCACGAAAAAATTTCCGGCGCGCACGAAACAGGGCGGCGAAGTGAACGCCGTGGATGACGTGTCGCTCAACATCGAAAAGGGACAATTCGTTACGTTGTTAGGTCCCTCCGGTTGCGGTAAGACGACGACACTTCGGCTTATCGCCGGGTTCGAGTTTCCGACATCGGGACACATTGTGCTCGACGGCGCGCGGCTTGAAGATGTGCCGCCGAACAAGCGCGATATGGCGATGGTGTTTCAGAGTTACGCGATTTTTCCGCACTTGAACGTGTTTGAAAATATCGCGTACGGCTTGAAGGTGAAAAAACTTGCGTCGAGTGAAATCCGCCGCCGCGTGGACGAGGTAACGAAACTGACGCAATTGACCGGCTTGGAAGATCGTGCGCCGAATCAATTGTCCGGCGGACAGCAACAACGCGTCGCGCTCGCGCGTGCGCTCGTCGTCGAACCCAAAGTGTTATTGTTCGACGAGCCGCTCTCGAACCTCGACGCGAAATTGCGCGAAGAGATGAGATTTGAGATTAGAGATTTGCAGAAGAGATTGGGGATCACTGCGATTTACGTGACGCATGCCCAAGAAGAAGCGTTGGTGATGTCGGATGTGATCGCGATCATTAACAAAGGCAAACTCGCGCAACTCGGCTCGCCGGAAGAAATTTACGAACGTCCGCTTTCGCGCTTTGTCGCGGATTTCATCGGCTTGAGTGATTTCATTCCCGCGCGCGTCGAATCGTTCGACGCGGAGCTCGCGCAGGTCGCGGCGGCGAACGCGGTATTCACCGTGCCGGTGCCGCCGCTGGGTCTCGCACGCGGGCAAACGATCTTGCTCCACATTCGCCCGTACGAAATTCAATTCGCGGATGGGCTGGTGGACAAGAATGTGCTGACCGGTGTGGTCCAACAAGCGACCTATCTCGGCAACATTATGGATTATCGCGTCCACATCAGCGACGACGTGGACGTGCGCGTGCAAGCCGATACCGCGCATCGGCACAACGTGGGCGACCGCGTGCGTTTGCATTTGCCTGCCGCGCAGTGTCATTTGATTGCGGAAGATTAAAAACCGCGCGAGACCTTTCAGGTTTTCGAAAACCTGGAAGGTCTCGCGCGCCGCGCGCGAATTGACATTTTCGCGCGCTTTTCTATAATGTTTTATGCACACGTTTGCATAAAAACAACATCGAATCAAAGAATTGATCGAATTGCTCGAAACGGAGTCGAGCGTTTACGCGGTTGCTCGCCCGGACAAACAACCCGCTGAAGCGTCGAATCCGGCGATTCGATTAATTCTCAAATTCGATGTCATTTCCCGGAGGCACAATGAAACTCGGTTTTAACGGCGCGACGACGATGACGAGTCCGTTCGAAACGGACGTGCGAATTGCCGGACAAGCCGGTTATGACGTGCTCGAAATCACGGCGATCAAGTTGGACAAGTACTTGCTTACGCACACGCTCGCGGACGCGCGCAAATTGATCGACGCGGCAAAACTCAAAACGCACGCGATCAATTCGATTGAACAGATCAACACGCGCGACGCGACACTGCGAAACAAAATGCTCGCGCGCACGCAACAAATTAGCGAGCGGTGCAACGCGCTCAATTGCCCCTGGATTATCGCGGACATCAACGATGTCGAGAAAATGCCGCGCGAATTTATCGAGGACGCGAATCGCGTGTTTCCCGGCGACGGCGTGATCCCGCTCAAAGAAATTATTCGCGCGGTGCGCGGCATCGGCTATCGCGGCGTCGCGTCCGTCGAAATTTTTCGCCCCGCGTACTGGCGACGCCAACCGCTCGCGGTCGCGAAAGAAGCGTTTCTCAAATCTAAAAAATATATTTGATTGCGGATCGAAAAATCTGAAATGGAGAAAAAATGTCAGAAGTAGTTCCCGCCCCGAAAGGTCTGCTCCCCACCGATCAACCCGATTTGTGGTTTGAAGATAACGCGGTCGGTCGCATGAAAAAAGAAATCTGGGAGATGAACGAGGATCAGTTGAAAGCGGTTCTCGCCGAGTATGGATTTCCCGCGCCCGGCGTCGAGTGGGGCAAGCCCGACGCGTACATCCAAACCGCGCCATACTGGAAAGTGATCGAGAACCGGCGCAAGAACGATGTCGTGTTCATCCCGGTCGGTTGTTCCGAATTGCACGGCAATCATTTGCCGAGCGCGGACGACACCTTGTTCGTCTCAATGATTTGCGAAGGCGTGCGCCGCTTTACCGAAAAAAATCGCGATGGACACGTCAACCTGGCATTGCCGCCGTTGAATTACGGCGCGCATCCGTACCATCACCTGGGAATGCCCGGCACGGTGATCGTGCGCGAGACGGTTGTGCGCGAATTGATGATTGATGTGATGTTCGGTTTGTGGAACGCCGGGTTTCGCAAGCAAGTGATCATCAACAATCACGGACAACTCTGGGTGCTCGAAAGCGCAGTGCAAGAATTTATGAAGCGCTTTCAACTGCCTGGCATTTTCCGCGTGCTCGATTGGCATCGCGGCGTGCGCGAAATGTTTCGCACAAAAGAACGCGGCGGCGGTTGGGACACGAATTTTGTGCACGCGGACGAATCGGAAACGTCGCTGTCGTTGTATTTGTTTCCGCAAATGGTGGATATGCAATACGCGGTGGACACCGAGCCGCGCGCGTATTTGCCCGATGGACATTTCGACAAATCGGTGGATCCGTTCGGGCGTCCGCATCGTTGGTCGGAAGGCGAGGGACATTTTCCGATTGAGATCGCGGGCACGCCCGAAGGTGTCGTCGGCAAAGCGACGCGCGGCGATGCGAAAAAAGCGATGCGTCCGCTCGCCGCGATTTTGCGTTATCTCACGATGGTCAACGATGATATTCTTCAAGTTTTTCCGGCTGGCACTGTTCCGCCGGTCGAAGAAGTTACATTGCGAACGCGCGAAGAAATGGAACCGTACTTGCGCGAGCCGCTCAGCCCAGGTTGGAAATCGGTGTACGCTCTGCCGCGCATTGGGCAGGATACGCTGGTCGGGTAATGTTTGGGTAGGGGCGACGCATGCGTCGCCCCTACGCATGTCAACATGAAACTTGCCTACGTTCTCTCCACCCAGCCCACCCACTTCGCCGCCGTCGCGTTTTCGCCGGATCTCGAAAAACAATTCGCGCATCTCGCGATGCTGGGTTACGCCGGTGCGGAACTCGCGGTGCGCGAGCCGGCGAAACTCGACGCGCGCGCGGTGATGCAGTTGCTCAATCAATATCATTTGCGCGTGCCCGCGCTCGGCACGGGGCAAGCATACGGCGAAGAAAAACTTTCATTCACCGATCCCGATCCTGGGATTCGCGCGCGCGCGCTTGAACGGATCGAATCGCACATCGCGCTGGCTTCTGTCATCGCGAGCGAAGCGAAGCAATCTCTAGATTTGGACGTTGGAAGTTGGACGTTGGAAGTTGAAAATGTTACATCGAGGCAAGCCATCCAACATCCAACTTTTAATTTCCAACTCCCAATTGTGATCCTGGGATTGATTCGCGGCAAAATTCAAACGAACGCGACCGACGCGCGCGCGTGGATGATCGACGCGATGCGCGCAGTGGCGCGGGCGGCTCGCCCGCACAATGTTCGACTCGCGATTGAGCCGATCAATCGCTACGAAACTGATCTGATCAACACCGTCGCGGACGCGCGCGATGTGATTGACCAAGTCGGCGCGGACAACCTGGGAATTTTATTCGACACCTTTCACGCGAACATTGAAGAGCCGAGCATCGAAGCGAGTTTGCGCGCGTGCGGATCGCGCTTGTTCCACGTTCACGTCGCGGATTCGAATCGCTGGTATCCCGGCGCGGGGCACACCGATTTCGCGCGCGTGATCGCGACTCTGCGCGCAATGAATTACGCGGGCTGGGTCAGCGCGGAAATTTTGCAGAAACCGGATTTTGCGCGCGCGGCGGAAGCGACGATGCGGACGTTAAAGGAATTGGACGCGGACTAACGCGGAGGAACGCGGATAAATAAAAAAACCTGCGCTCATCCGCGCTCGTCGGCGTCCAATTCAAAATGCGAGGTGTTCGATCTTTCAAATACACACAACGCGCGTGATTTGGTTCACGCGCGTTGCTATTTTCGGCGCATTGTATTCATTCGGCGCGGTCGCGTTGTTGCATTGGCTTTGCCGCGATTACGATGTGATCATGCAACCGTTGAGTTATTACGCGGTCGGCGAGTTCGGCTGGGTTATGACGACGGTGTTCCTCGCGTCCGCCACATCAATGTTCGCGCTCGCGCGCGCGATCGTGCTCATCGCGCCACAACGATTTTCGATTGGACGCGCGTTGCCGAACATCGTCGGCGCGTGTTTGCTCATCGCCGGAATTTTTCCGACCGACATTACGACGAACAACACGCCGGAAACTTTGATCGGTTTGATTCACGTCATCGCGAGTTACACCTTCGCACCCTGCCTGGTCGCGGCAACGCTCTTGCTCTCGCGCGATTTTGATCGCGACGCGCGGCATCCGATCTTCGCGCTCGCGGTGAGCGTGTGGGCATCGTTCATCTTGCTCTCGCTCGCAAACATTTTCGATTGGCAGATCGGCGGAATCGGTCAGCGCGTTTTTTTGTTGCTGGCGATGATGTGGGTGATCGCGATGGCGATGCGGTTGAAAGACCCTACGGGTTTCCAAAACCCTTAGAGACTGTTTTGAAATTTGTGGCGCGGGCTTTCTA
>JACRPR010000162.1 GCA_016223105.1 Chloroflexota bacterium
CGAAAAATGCTTCGCCCCTACGCGTCATCCAAAAATCTGATGCACACCTTTGACCTTGCAAGCCGTTTGACACCCCGCACAATCTATGTTATAGTGCCGCACGTTAGAGACAAGTAATTCGGTTAATCAATGCCGCCTGATCTTGTAACTCGGGCGGTTTTTCTTTTCCTCTTACCTCTCCAACGTTCGCAGAGCATGTTGTGCGTAATTGGAAAAATGCCGATTCTGCTTTGCGACCGACGTGTCCCTCGCGGTTGTTCACCTCGGCATATTTTCACCGCACAGGAGTTTAATGAGTTTCAGTCAGTTTATGCTTGACCCGCGCCTGCAACAAGGCGTGGCGTCGTTGGGCTTTACCCAGCCCACGCCCATCCAAACGGCGACGATCCCCGCCGCAATGACCGGGCAAGATGTTTTGGGATCCGCAGAGACCGGCACCGGTAAAACCGCCGCGTACCTTCTTCCCCTCTTGCAGAAATTACTCGCTACCCCCACGCGCCAGCACGCGATCCGTGTCCTGGTTTTGGTTCCGACCCGTGAACTCGCGCTTCAAGTCGCGGAGCACGCCGAGCAGTTGAGCGCGCACACCGATCTTCGCATCGCCGCGATTTTTGGCGGCATGGCGATGCACGCGCAAGAAAACGCGTTACGGCGCGGCGCGGACATTGTGATCGCGACCCCCGGTCGTTTGCTCGATCACGCGTCGCGGCGCAATATGACGTTCGCGTCGTTGCAAACGCTCGTCCTCGATGAAGCCGACCGGATGTTGGATGTCGGCTTTTTGCCGGACATTCGCCGCATTGTCGCGCTGTTGCCGCGCGAGCGTCAAACGCTATTGTTCTCCGCAACGATGACCTCCGCCGTGCTGGGTCTGGCGGCGCAAGTAACGCGCCAACCCGCGCGTATCCAGGTCGAAAAGACCGCGACCCCGGATGCGATCGCGCAAACCTTGTTCCCCGTGCCGGAACATTTGAAAACCCAAGTCCTTCAGCAACTGTTGCGCGAAGAAACGATGGACAGTGTTTTGATTTTCGCGCGCACGAAACATCGCGCCGACCGCGTCGCCAAACAATTGCAACGCGTCAACATTCGCGCCGGCGTCATTCACGGCGACCGCTCGCAATCGCAACGCATCGCCGCGCTTGAAGATTTTCGGCGCGGTAAATCGCGCGTGCTGGTCGCGACCGACATCGCCGCGCGCGGCATTGATGTCGAAGGCATTTCGCACGTCGTTAATTATGACGCGCCGATGCAAGCCGAAGATTACGTCCATCGCATCGGACGCACCGGGCGCGCGCAAGCGGTCGGACGCGCGTACACTTTGGTGACGCCGACCGATGAAGCGATGATTCGCAAAATCGAAATGGTCTTGCGTCAAAAATTACAACGCCGTCGTCTGGACGGCATTGACTATCACGCTTCGGCGTTTGTCCAACCGGATGCCGAAGCCATTCGCCGCTACGTTGAGCAAAATCGCGCGCGGCAAAAAAATCAGGCGACCCGCTCGGCATAATGCCGCGGCGTCCCAGTTTTTCGGAAAGCACAGACGCGTCGAACGCGCGTGCTTTTCAGAACCCAAAAGGAGAGGTTCAGTATGGAATCGAAATTGTATGTCGGCAATCTGTCTTACAACGTGAGCGAAGACGATCTGCGTACCCTGTTCGCTCAAGCCGGCGAAGTGAAAGAGGTCGCGCTGATTTTGGATCGCGAGACGCGCCGTTCGAAAGGTTTCGGCTTTGTCGAAATGACGAATGACGCGGACGCGCAAAAAGCGATCCAGATGTTCAACAATCACGAACTCGATGGTCGCGCGTTGACCGTGAGCGTCGCGCGTCCGCGCGAAGAACGTAGCGGTGGTGGCGGCGGCTTTGGTGGAAATCGCGGCGGCGGTGGTGGCGGGTATGGCACCCATCGCGGCGGCGGACGCGGCGGCAGTGGCGGCGGCTACGGTGGACGTGGCGGCGGCGGCGGTCGCGGTCGGTACTAGAATCAAAGACCCGAAGGGTTTATTAAAACCCTTCGGGTCTTTCTTCTACTGTCCCACATTTGTTTTGAACACCATCACAAATCCGGTCGGCGTTGCGGTGATCGCAGGATCGCACACGACGCGCGCGAGTGTTCCGCTGATCACACTTTCTTTTTCGAGCGCGAAACTCAAGCCATCATTGCTTTTGTAAACGCTGATGCCGCGATTGCAAGTGTACAAACGAATCGTTCCGTCTGCCAGCACAATCGAACCGGGAATACTGCCGCGCACTTGCACGCGCGTCCCAGGATCCGCGCTGAAACTCAAGCCGTCATTGCTCGTCGCGCTGATCACACTGCCGTCGCTGTTCAAGTACATTCGATAGCGCCCGTCTTTCATCCGAATCACATCGGGATCGAAAATTCCGGTTTGTTGAAAGCGCGTCCCAGGTTCGAGCGTGTAATTGATTCCATCCGCCGAGATCGCGCTGTGAATCGGATTCTCGCGCGTTTCTTTCGCGATGTTGAAAAAGTACATTCGCCGGCGACCGTCCGGCAATTCGATCACATCGGGATCGACCGGTGTGATGTTTCCCAAGCCGGCAAATTTCACCGTTCCCAATTTTTCCCACGTCTTGCCATCCGCGCTTTTCGCGACGCCGATCTTTTCTTGATGCATCCCGGTAAACTGCGAAAAATCAACCCAGTACGCCCACACCATTCCTTTCGATGTGTGCATCACTTCCGGCACCGATGCTTGATCCGCGAGCAAGGTCGGCGTGTCCCAGTTCAAGCCATCCGCCGATGTCGCGACCCAGGTTTGATCGCGCGTTGCCGATGGCAGAGTTGCGCCGAGTTGATTGAGCGCGACGCCGCATCGCTCGTACGCTTTTTCCTCGTCTTTGGTCGCGGGACGCGCGAGCGTGATGATTTGCTGAAACACATCCGAACCCCACGCGATTCGCAAACAAGTGGATTGTTGCGTAGACAAATTCGCGAACGGATTCGCGGGCGCGGTCGGACGCGGCAAGCCGGTCGGTTGCGGTGCGAGCGTCGGCGCGACGCGCGTAACAACCGGCGTGCGCGCAAATTCCGC
Organism: Chloroflexota bacterium; assembly: GCA_016223105.1. Lineage (GTDB taxonomy): Bacteria > Chloroflexota > Anaerolineae > UBA4142 > UBA4142 > JACRPR01. Next base: position 3,062 of record JACRPR010000162.1, read on the forward strand.
GACGACCGTTTGCGCGGCGGACGTTCGCACCGCGTTCACATCCGGCGCGGGCGACGCGCACGCGGAAATACTTGCCAGCAAAATCATCGCGAAGATGAAATGGCTAACGTCCAACTTCCAACTTCTAATGTCCAATCTCCACGCTCCGCGTCCAATCTCTAATTCCAATCGAGCATCTGAATTTCGACCGACGTGCCCGCGCGCACGCGCGTAACATTTTCCGGCACCACGAGCAAGCCGTTCGCTTTCGAGACCGAAGTCAACACGCCCGAACCTTGTTCGCCGGTCGTGCGCGCGATCAACTGATCGTCGCGTTGCTCGACGCGCACGCGAATAAAGTTGCGCCGGTCCGAACTGTTTTCGACATCCTCATCCAAAATCGCGCGCACGGTTGGGCGCGCGAAATTCGTTTTGCCGAGCATCGTCAAAATTGCCGGGCGCGCGAAGGTTTCAAACGATATCAACGCGCTGACCGGATTTCCCGGCAAACCCAAAAGCGGCACTTCTTTTTTTCCGCGCAAAATTCCGAACGCGAGCGGCTTGCCCGGTTTCATCTTGACCTGCCAAAAGTGCATCGCGCCTTCCGCGTTCAACACATCTTTCACGATATCGTAATCGCCGACGGAAACGCCCGCGCTCGTGAGAAATAAATCCGCGTCCGCGTTGAGTCCCGCGCGAATTTTCGCGGTGAGGTCGGCGATGTTGTCGCGCGCGATGCCGAGTCGAATCGGAATCCCGCCGGCTTGGAGCACCGCCGCCGCGTTCGAATACTCGTTCGAGTTGCGAATTTTGCCGGGTGCGATCGGCTCGTCCAGAGCGACGAGTTCATCGCCGGTCGCGAGAATCGCGACGCGCGGGCGGCGATGTGTCGCGACCTGGTTTTTGCCGATGGACGCCAGCACGCCGATCTCCGCGGCGCGCACAACGGTACCACGCGGCAGAACGATTTGCCCGGCGCGAATATCTTCACCGGCGGCGCGCTCATTGTCGCCGCGTTTCATCGCGACGAGAATCTCGACCGTGTCGCGTCCTTTCGTCGCCGCGCGACCTTGCACGCCTTCGGACGTTTCCTCAAAACGCACGACCGTGTCCGCGCCGGGCGGCATCGGCGCGCCGGTCATTATTCGCATCGCCGTCCCAGGTTCGACCGCGCGCGTCGCGGTGTAGCCCGCGGCAACATCGCCGATCACTTGAAGCGCGACCGGATGATCGCGCGACGCGTGCGCGATATCCTCCGCGCGCATCGCGTACCCATCCATCGCGGAATTGTTGAACGGCGGCACATTCATTTCCGCGATCACATCTTCCGCCAACACGCGATTCAGCGCGTCGAGCAAATTCACGCGTTCCGCTTCGAGCGGCGCGAAATGTTTGAGAATGTAATTGCGGGCGTCTTCAACTGAAATCATTGTGTTCTCCAAGGGTAGGGCAAATTTATAAATTTGCCTTCCCATCTCTCAATCTCTCTCATTCAACTTGGATCCTCTCAATCCCATGATACACGCGCATCTCGCCCGCGTGCGCGTAACCGATCAGCGTGATATTCCACGCGCGCGCGAGTTGCAACGCGAGGTGCGTCGGCGAAGTGCGCGACGCGACAATCGGCACGCGCATTTTCGCGGCTTTGGTGATCATTTCGGAGGAAATGCGCCCGGTCGAAATCAGGATGCGATCGCGCGTTGCGATGCCGCGCAATAAACATTCGCCGCGAATTTTGTCGAGCGTGTTGTGCCGTCCCACATCTTCCGCAAAGACGAGCAGGTGCGAATCATCGCCGAGCGCGGAGGTGTGCACGCCGCGACATTCGCGATACAGAATCGCGCGCTGGTTCAATTCGTGCATTAGCGCGGTGATGTGCGCGGCGCGAATCGGGCGCGTCGAATCGACCGGGGTTTGCTCTTTCGAGAGATCGTCGAACGTAACACCGCCGCCGCAACCACTCGTGATGATGCGATGCGTCGGCATTGTGAAATCGGCGCGCGTGAGTTGCACCTGGATCGAGCCGACGCCGGCTTCGCAATTTGCCATCGCGCGCGTTGCGTCAATCCCAAGCGCGGGGATGAACCAGTACGCGCGGTCGGGCGCGAGATTGACGCGGATCGAATGAATCTCATTCAAACTTGCGATGAAATTTTCGGACGCGAGGAAACCGAGCGCAAGGTGATGCAAGTGGGTCGGCGTCGCCATAAACGTAACGGCTTGAAGATTATTGACGTACAACTCCCAGCGACTTTCGCCGATGATCAAACCCTGAATCGGCTCGATGCTGTTGCCGGCGATGCGATAGTACAGCGTTTGCGATTTTTCTTCGTACATCACGCGCGCAAAAACTCCAGGAGGATTTGATTGAATGCGCCGGGCGAATCCGCGATGACCGCGTGCCCCGCGCCGGGAATGATCGCGTGTTGCGATCCTGGGATGCCCGCCGCGAGCGCGAATTGATTTTCGACGCGCACGGTCGTGTCCGCATCGCCGGTAACGACGAGCGTCGGCGCACGGAGCGATGCCAAACGCGCGGTAACGTTGAACCGCGCGAGCGCGCGCATCACCGCGCGATACGCGCCGGGATTCGCCTGAATGATTTGCGCGGACAGCGCGCGGCGCAATTCTGTTTGATCCGCGCGCGGAAAAATTCGTTTTGTTACCGTGCGCGCTTGCGTCGGCAAGCCGAGCGTGTGAACCAGGATAAAACGTAACGCGTAGTACGCATACGCGCCGATGCCGCGAATTTGCAAATGCGCGAAGGTGTTGACTAGGACAAGCTTGTTGACGAGGCGCGGATGATCGAGCGCGAGTTGCAACGCGAGCACACCGCCCATCGAAATGCCGACAATGTGCGCGGGCGCGCTGTTGAGCGATTCGATCAATCGCGCGAAATCATTTGCCATTTCGGCGAACGATAATTTGCCGGGATACGACGATTGTCCAAACCCGCGCGCATCCGGCGCAATGACGCGAAAACCGGCAGAGGTCAATGCCGGGAATTGCAATTGCCACGATGCGCCGGTCGCGCCCAAGCCGTGCAAAAGCAGGACGGCGGTTTTGCCGTTCGGGTTCTCGTCGAGGTAATGCAACCGCAAATCGGGATCGAGATTGAGAATTGGCATTTTTATTTTCCGTGAAATGAATCGGCAATCGCCAAATCGTCCGGCGTATTCGCGTTGAAGAACGATAAACGTTTGGGATCAAAGCGATCAATCTCATCCAGCTCAACGACGCGCACGCGCAATCCATCGTGAAAGCCGATCAAGCGCAATTCGTCCGCCATCAATTTTGCGTGAATTGGCGCGAGACAATTTTTGGAATAGATCGCGTGCGTGGGATGCAAGTTGATTTCTTTCGCGAGGAGCGCGCGTTTGAAACCCGGCGCGCCGTCGCCGCGCCGGTTCTGCGCGAGGTTCCGGGATAAATCGCGCGCGCGCGGAATCGTTACATCAAAATCCGCCGCGAGCGAGATCATAAAGCGCAAGAGATCGCGATTGAGGAACGGCATATCGCACGCGACCGCGAGAACGTAATCGGTGCGCGCCGCATGCAAGCCGGTGTACAATCCGCCGAGCGATCCTTTGCCGGGATATACATCGGAAATAATTTGCGCGTCGAACGATGCGTACGCGTCGCGATCATTCGCGACGATGATCAACTCGCTACACAAGGGTTGGATGCGCTCGATCACGCGCGCAATGATCGGTTTGCCGTCGAATTTGATAAACGCTTTGTCGCGTCCCATCCGGCGACTTTTGCCACCGGCGAGAATGACGCCGCTCACGCGCGGCGGAGTGTCCAAATTCATAGCGCGCATTTTAGCACAAGCCGGCGAATGCGTCTAGCAGAACGTTGGTAGGGGCGAAGCATTTTTTCGATGCAGTTCAATCGAAAAAATGCTTCGCCCCTACAGCACGAATGTTTTGACTTTACCACTTGCGCGCAATATAATCATTGTAACAAACCACGCGGTTTGCGCCAACATTGTTCTGGTGATGAACGCCTCTCTCGATCTACGCGAGGGAGGTTTTTATTTGCGAGATAATCGTCAAGATGAATTTTTTTCGTGCGATGCAAGAGCGCGTGATTGGTTCCGCGCAAAAAAGATTTAACCTGGGATGGCTTGCCGAAGGATTGAGCAATACCGGATTAAGTCAAAAAATACTTTTGATCATCGTCGGCGTTTCGCTGATCGGTGTCTTGGCGTCTTCTGGGTTGGTGCTCACGCTTCAACGGCAACAACTCGCGGACAGCGCGGTAACTGCGACCACGCGCTTGAGCATCGGCGTCCAATCCAGCTTGGAGCAAGCGATGTTGCTGAATGATCGGCAAATGGCAAGCCAGATCATCCAAACAATGGTGCGCGCGGACAGCGTCGAACATATACGGATTTTGGACGCGCGCGGTGTTGTGTATATCAGTTCCTATCCAAGCGAAGTGGGGACGCGTTTTGATTATTCCGATCCCACCTGCCAATTCTGTCACACCGATCAAACGCGTCCGAGCAATCACTCGACGATTTTAACGACGCGCGATAATCACCGCGCCCTGCTCAACGTCAACCTGATTTACAATCAGCCGCACTGCGCGAGTTGTCACGGCTCGACCAACAAAATCCTGGGTGTCTTGGTGATGGAGATGCCGTTGACTGATTTGGACAATCAATTGATCGCCGGGCTGATGCGGATTATCGTGTCTGCCATCGTAACGTTCGTGTTGATGGTGGGATTGCTGAGTTTGGCATTGGAGAGATTGATCATTCGCCCGGTGCGCGATCTGAGCCAGGGCGTTACCGCGATTCGCGCCGGCAATTTGGATCATGCTCTGCGCGCGTCGAATCGAGATGAGTTAGGCGCGCTCGCGGAATCGTTCGAAGCGATGCGCGCGGAACTAAAATCTTCGCGTACGGAAATGCAACGACGCGAACGCGAAGCGACCGCGCTCCATCGGTTGATGCTGAACATTTCCGCATCATTGGATCTGCAATCGGTTTGTGACGCGATTGCCGAAGATGCGCGCGCGATGATGGACGCCGAGATCGGCATCGTCGTGCTAAGCGATGAGCCGTCGCAACAAATTGTCATTCAAGCATGCGCGGGCGCGCGCACCCATCTGTTGAAAGGGCTTGCCATCCCGGTCAAGTCACGCGGATTTATTTCGTCCGCCGAGCCGGTGTGGATCGAAAAATGGCATTTGGATTTACCGATCCCACGCATTGCCGATTTGATTTCGCACGAAGGAATCGTTTCATCACTCGCCGCGCCGATGTGGTTAAACGGACGACACTATGGTTATGTGGGCGTGCTCACGCGGCAACGCCGGCAATTTACCCGCGTCGAAACCGAACTCTTTATCCGGCTCGCGGTGCAAGTGGTGATCGCGATTGAGAACGCCGAACTGTACCGCCGCGTGCGCCCGCTCGCGATTTTGGAAGAACGCGATCGTCTGGCGCGCGAACTGCACGACAACCTCGCGCAGATGCTGGGTTATATGAACATCAAAACCGCGATCACTGATGATCAAATTGCGACGCATCAGATCGGACCGGCGCGCGCGAGTTTGCTCGAATTGAAACAGATCGTCAAGGAAGCGTACACGGATGTGCGCGAAGCGATTTTTAATTTGCGCGCGACGACGCCGGGTTCTGGACTCGCGCGCCCGTTGGAAGAATATCTGGCGGAATATCGCGCGCATTATTGTATTGACGCGCGGCTGGTGATCGAAGATCAAAGTTTAACCGAATTTCCAGAAGAAGTTAAAGTGCAGGTCAATCGGATTATTCAAGAAGCGCTGACCAATGTGCGTAAACATTCGGGCGCGAAGCAAGCTCGTGTGCGTTTTGAACGAAGCGACGGGCAGATTCAAATCATTGTCGAAGATAACGGTATGGGATTCGATCCCACGCGGCTGGATCAAAGTGATCGGCGTCATTTTGGTCTGCAAATTATGCGCGAGCGCGCGGCAAGTGTCGGCGGCGAATTGGAAATTGAATCGCAACGCGGCTTGGGCACGCGCGTCATTTTTCAACTGCCCATATTTCCCGTGATTGAGGATCCGCATGAAGACACAACGTATTTTGTTGGTGGATGATCACATCTTGTTTCGCAAAGGCGCGGCGGCGATTCTTGCCGCGCGTACCGATGTCGAGATCGTCGGCGAAGCGGGCGACGGCTTGCAAGCCATCGAGCGCGCGCGCGAAACCGTGCCGAACATTATTTTGATGGATGTGCATATGCCGATATGCAACGGTTTGGAGGCGGTCAAGGCGATCAAAGCCGAAATGCCGCATGTGCGAATCATTATGCTCACGGTGTCGGATGATGAGCGCGATCTTTTCACCGCGATCAAAAACGGCGCGGACGGGTACTTGCTCAAAAATCTCGAACCACATCATTTGTTCGAAATGTTGGATGGAATGAGTCGAGGCGAAGCGCCGGTGTCGGGCACGCTCGCCGCGAAAATTTTGCACGAGTTTCGCCAGCCGACCAAGCCGATCACTTCTACGCCAGAGGCGCACGCTGAATTGACCGCGCGCGAGATTCAAGTGTTGGAGTTGATCGTGCAAGGCGCAACCAATCGCGAGATTGCGGTCGCGTTATCCATCGCCGAAGATACGGTCAAAATTCATCTGCGTAACATTCTCGAAAAACTGCATTTACGCAATCGGATTCAAGCCGCAGTCTATGCGGTGCGCGAGGGGCTTGTGCCGGATTCGGACAAGTAGCGATCATTCTGACCGGCGCGAAGCGGAGTCGAAGAATGAGCGCGGAGCGTCGCGGATGTAGAACCGCCTCCTTCGACTTTACTTCGCTTCGCTCCGTTCCGCTCAGGATGCTGATCACATAACTCTTCCGGGTGATCTCGAAACGACGCGGCATAACTCGACCGGGCTATCCAAAGATAGCCCGGTTTTTATTTCCCAAATCGCTAGGGTGAGTGTATGCAGAAAATTTACTTCAAACGATAATAGCGTTGCCGACCAATGACGAGGGTCGCGAAATCTCTCGGTGTTGCAAATCCGCGATGTCGAGAGGTTTCTATTTTGATCGAAAGCGTCAACCGATGAAACGCATCTTTTTGCTTTCGACCCATTCCGTTTTCAGTCAGGGCATCGAGGCATTGCTCTGTCATCGCCCGGGATTGCAAGTGGTGGGGCACGCGACCGAGATCGATCACGCGTTGCAATGTATTCGCGTGCTTCAACCCGATGTGGTGATCCTCGGCAGTGGCGCGCCGGATTTTGATCCGACGCAAATCGCGATGCGGGTCTTGAGCGAATTTCCCGAAATCCGGATCGTCAAGTTGAATTTGCAAGACAATACCATTTGCATTTGTCACGGTGAACGCATCTATAAAGTCGAGGATTTGATCCACGCGATTGAAAATGACCGCGACGATCAATCCACAAGGAGGGTGAAAACAATTCAACCGATTTCAGTTGACGAGCCAGTTCAATTCGTACACTCGGAGGAGAAAGATGAACATGAACAGTGACGACAGTGTAATCGAAATGCCGCCGATTGAGCTTGCCGACGCGTCGTCCAGCGCAATGTCGCGCCGCGACTTTCTCAAGATTGTCGGCGCGGGAACCGCGGGGCTTGTGATCGCGCAAGTGGTGTGTGTGCAAGTGGATGCCGCGCCATCCGCTCAAGCCGACATCGCCAAGCCCAAGGGAATGGTCATCGGCGATCCCACGCGTTGCACCGGATGCCGGCGTTGTGAAATCGCGTGCACGTCGTTTAATGATGGCAAAAATCAGCCGTCGCTCGCGCGCATCAAGGTCGCGCGCAATTTGAATTTCGGTCCCGACGGCGCGCAATACGGGTACCAGCGTCAAACCCCGGGACATTTCGGAAACTTTTTGATCGTGCAAGAAACGTGCCGCCAATGCGCGCATCCGGTTCCTTGTATGATGGCATGTCCCAATGGCGCGATTGAAGTGACGGGTCCCGTCAATGCGCGCATCGTCAACACGACCAAGTGCACCGGTTGTCGGCAATGCCAAGCGGCGTGTCCCTGGGATATGACGGTCTTTGACGAGCAACTCAAAAAAGCAAGCAAGTGTCACTTGTGTAATGGCGAACCCGAATGTGTCAAGGCGTGTCCGAATGCCGCGATTCGTTTTGTGCCGTGGCAAGACCGGAGCAAGGACATTCCCAAACGCTGGGTTGTCCCGGCATATCTCGCGACACCGCCGAATGTGTCCAGCACTTGCGGATCGTGTCACAAATAACCGCCATCGAGGATTATGAAAGGAGTTGACAAATGGCACCACTAGGAGGATATCGCGGCAAGATTCTGCGGATTGATCTTTCGACAGGCAAAGTCAGTTCGGAGGATACTGCCAAGTACAAGGATTTTCTCGGTGGCACCGGGCTGGGTTACAAAATTTTGTGGGACGAAGTGAAACCCGGCACCAAAGCGTTTGACCCCGAGAATCGCATCATCTTCGGCGTCGGACCGTTGACCGGTTCCGGCGCGCCCTTGTCCGGTCGCGTTTCGATCACGTCGTTGTGGCCCAATCACCTCAACGAATTGCCGGCGACGGGACATATGGGCGGACACTGGGGCGCGGAGTTGAAATTCGCCGGCTGGGATTCGATCATCGTGCAAGGCAAAGCGGACAAGCCGGTGTGGATTTACATCAACGACGACAAAGTGGAAATCCGCGACGCGCGCCACTTGTGGGGCAACGGCATTTTCCGCGCAACCGAAGAAATTTGCAACGAAGTTGGTTCGGACACCCAGGTCGCGGCGATTGGTCAAGCCGGCGAAAACCTGGTTCGCATTGCCTGCGTGATGTGCAATCGTTCGCACTCGGCGGGCGGCGTGGGCGGCGTCCTGGGATCCAAAAATCTCAAAGCGATTGGAATTCGCGGCACCGGCGCGGTCGCGATTGCCGCCGACAAAAAAGCATGGAAAGATCTCACGTACGAATTTCTGTCGCTGATCGGCGCGAACAATCAGGGCGTTGTGCCACGCACACCGCAACCCTGGGCAGAGTACTATGGCAATACGCGCTGGACCGCGCGCAAAGGTTTGTACTGGGGCTCCGCCAAACCAGCCGTTGAAACCGGCGAATGTTCGGCGGATGACCTAAACCGCATCGGCTATCGCACGCAAAAAGGCGTGCTCGATCACGGCGAGGGCGTCGGCGAAAAATACCTGGTGCGAATGGGCGGATGTCATTCGTGCCCGGTGCGCTGTCACGCGTACACCGAAATCCCTGCGCTCGAAACCAAGTACGGCGTCTCGCGTTTTCAAGGGAACACATGCACCGGCAATTCCTTCGGAAGTGGTTTCTTTTCGTCACCGAGCGGTTCGGAAGCGCGGATCGAAGCATCGCAATTAGGAAGCGCGCTCGCGGATGATTATGGTCTGTGGAGCGACTATGGTCAGTTCCCGCGCGATTTTGTGTACGGCTACAAGAGTGGTCTCTTCAAAGCCAAATTGGATCCGAAGGAGTACGACTCGATTCCCTGGAAGTTGTTGGACAACAATGACCCGGCTTTTCTGCTCGATGTGATGAAACGCATCGCGTTCCGCACCGGCGAACTCGGCAAAGCATTCGCCGATGGGATGCCGCGCCTGGAACAGAAATGGCCCGAGATCGCGGCGTATCATCAGACCTATGACTCGAGTTGCTGGAAAGACGCGCATGCCAAACATCACTCGAGCGAAGCGGGCGCGCAAGTGGGCGCATTGCTCAATATGATGTACAACCGCGATGTGCAATGCCACACGCACACGAACTTTATGGGCAGTGGCTTGCCGTTCAATCTGATGAAAGAAATCAGCGGGGAACTTTTCGGATCGCCCGATGCGTTGGATTCCTCCACGCAGTACACGCCGATGAACAAAGGCAAAGCCGTGTTTACGAAAATGTCGCTGATCTATCTCGAACTGCACAACTCGCTCACGGCTTGCAACTGGACGCTACCACTCTGGACATCCCCGCGCAAGGATCGCAAATATCGCGGCGATGTCGCGCTCGAATCCAAAGTGTTGTCGGCAGTAACCGGCGAAAAGATCAGCCGCGAAGAATTGGAAGCGACCGGGTTACGCATCTTGAATTTGTTCCGCGCGTTGACCGCGCGCTTTATGAACGAAAAAGACCTGCGGAACAAACACGATCTCGCGAACGAGTGGGTCTACGAGTATCCCAAAGACAAACCAGCGTTTGCCGCGGGCGTCACCAAGATGGATCGCGCGGATATGGAACTCGCCAAAGATATGTTCTACGCCGAGATGGGCTGGGACAAGGCGACTGGTATGCCGACGCAACAAACGCTCGAAAAGTACGGACTGAAGCAAGTGGCGGAAGGGCTCAAGCAACAGGGCTTGCTCGTGTAACATTCAAACCTCTGCGGTGAACGAGCGACTGCAAAACGAAACCGGGTTGGAGGTTGCCCCGGCAACTTTCAACCCGGCAATGGTTCGATCTAAAATTGATTCTCGATCTGATCCAGCGATGAAAATGCGCGCGCGCTTTTTTCTAACGATTGCGTTATGTCTGATGTCGGCTTGCGCGGCGATGCCTACGCCAACCACGGTAAATGGACCAACGCAAACGCCGGTCGTTGCCCAATTGCGTTCAGCATTGCCGATACCCTCGCTCGCCACATTTCCATCCATCATTCCATTTCCCGAACCGATGGGTGATCGTTATCCACCACCCGGCGTTCCCGTTTGTCAGGGTTTGCGCTTGTTAGACGCGCCTGTAAAATTTTCCTGGGATCAATCACAAGAGGTGATGGCGAACGCGCCGGAAAATCAATGGACATTTTTCCAGTGCCCCCAAACTCAGCGCGCATTAGCCGCATTTTATCGCGAGCGAATGATCTCTGCCGAGTACAAATGGTTGGAAACGCATTGGGACGAACGCGCGGAAGGCACGTTAGGAATTTACAACAGTAGTTTGGTGAGTCTGACTCATTCATACACCTGGGTTTATCTTTGGTTCTTGCCGAATTCATCCAATCCTTCAACATCCTATCTCATCGCCGCGTGGTGGAACGCGCCGCACACTTGTTGATAAGCCATCTGGTGACGCGCCGTTGGCGTGTTGCGTCGAATAAAAATTGAAACTGAATGGAGGAAATTATGACGGAGACCACAGCACCGGTACTAGATCATACGGAGGAGCGCGCGGTTGATCCAATTCACACCGCGATTGCGGAAAAAATTCGCGCCGATTCGGAACACCGCGCGCGGATCACACCCGTCGAAGACCTCGCCGCACTGTTTCCGGAAATGACACCCGAACAAATCGTCACGCATTTGGCTGATTTGGTTCAAGGCGGAAATTTCAAAGATGTACAAGTGCTCATCGCCGCGAACGGCACGGCGTATCTGTATTCCGCTTCGTTCATCGCGCCGGAAGCCGCTCACGAAAAAAGTATCGCAGAACAAGTCTGGGGCAAGATCGCGGACAAGGTGCGCGAGGATTCGGAAAAATCAATCTGCTTGACGCCGCTCCAAGCGCTCGCCGAATTGCTTCCCGACGTACCGGCAGAGCGCACGGAAGAATATGCCATCGCGATGGCGGACGACGCGCGTTACCAGGACATTCGGCAAGTGATCGGTCCGACCGGGATCGCGTATTTGTTCAGCGAAGCGCATATGACCGCCAACTATGCAACGTTGTTGGCGCGCATCGAAGCCAAAGACCCATTCACGACGATTGCCGAAACGGTGCGCGAAGAATCGCGCGTGTATCCGCGACCAACCAAAGTCGAATTATTCTACGAGCCGCTCTTTCAAATCGAACAGTGCCAGATGGAGCCGCTCATCGCGAATATGTTGCGCCGCCAAGAATATCACGATATTCGCAAAGTGGTCGCCTCGACCGGCGCAATCTATCTCTATTCCGATCATTATCTCAAGCCCGGTCAAGCGGAATACTGGGTCGAATGGGAGGAGGTCGGACGCGCGCAGAATCCGTGAACAAAAAAACCTTCCAGGTCTCCGAGACCTGGAAGGTTTTTTAATTCGCCGAAAACGCGCCAATATCGCGCACGTTCACATTTTGTTCGGTCGAAAGCCGCAACAGTTTGATCTCGCGATCCAGGATCAAAATTTCGCGGCGCAAGCGCGCGGGGACGGTTACGGTTTCTAAAAGATTTTGCTTGTCCTGCGCGCTGACCGGCATCGTCGTCGCATTCGCGTACGAAAGAATCGTGGGGTCTTTGGGCAATTCAATCGCCGGTTCTTGATCGTCCGCTTCGGGATTGCTGACATTCTGAATCGCGCGCACGTAGGCAAAAAACAATTCGCCGACGCGTTGCGCGAGCGGCGCGATTTTTTGAAGGTCCACATTTTCGTCCGGCAAAAGCCGGATGTGTCCCGATAAATACGCGCGCGCAGTGGAATACTTTTGCAGAACGAAACGCGTGACGCCCGTCGCCGTGATGTTGATGCGCCCATCGTCCTGGCGCGCGGAATCAATGATGCGCGCAATCGTGCCGACCGAATGGGGAATCGCCGCGCCACCCACTTCGGCGCCTTCTTTGATCAGCACGATGCCGATCGCGAGATCATCGCGCAAACAGCGTTCGATCATTTCGGGATAGCGCGGCTCGAAAACTTGGAGCGGCATGCGCGCCTGGGGAAATAAAACCGCGTTGAGTGGAAAGAGCGGCAAATCGTCGTGAAGAATTTTCATTGCAAAATAGAAATGGGACGCACGCGTGCGTCCCCCTTCCTGAATGTAGCGTGGCAAAGCCAGACCACCGGTGTCGCCGCGCCCCCGGTTTATTTCTTGTGCGATTCGAGATACGAAACTGCTTCGCCGACGGTCGTGATTTTTTGCGCTTCTTCGTCGGAAATTTCGCCGCCGAATTTCTCTTCGAATTCCATAATCAATTCGACGAGATCGAGCGAATCGGCTTCAAGCTCTTCGCGAAAACGCGCGCTCGCGACGACCTTGCTTTCATCTACGCCGAGTTTGTCAATGATAATTGCTTTGACCTGGTCGAAAACTGTACTGTCAGCCATTTCGGTTTCCCCCTTGATGATTTAATTTGCGGCTGGATGTCCGCAATAATTTGGGCATAGTATATCGAAATTCGCCCTGTGCGTCAACCCGCGCCGCGTTGCATCAAAAAGTACAACACCGTCGCGCGGCGCGCGTTGCGATTTTGTGATATAATCGCAACACCTTCACCAATTCTTGCGAACGGAATTTTTTCCCACAGATACAAGCGAACACGGATAATTTTTCCTTTTTCTTTTATCCGTGTTCCTTTGCATCAGTGGGAAAATTTTGCAAGATATGAAGCGTCAAGTAATACTGTGAAATGAGAATGAAATGCCAGACGATACCACGCACCGCAATCGCAAACTCGATCACCTCCGCATCAATTTGCAAGAGGATGTGCAATATCGCGAAACGCGCAATGGCTTGGAACGTTATCGCTTTATTCACCAAGCCCTGCCGAATCTTGAATTGAACGCGATTGATTTTGCGACGACGCTCTTTGAAAAAAAATTACGCGCGCCGTTTTTGATTTCTTCGATGACCGGCGGCGCGGGCGAAGCGGAGCGGATCAATATGACGCTCGCCGCCGCCGCGCAAGCGACCGGCATCGCGATGGGGCTGGGATCGCAACGCGCCGCGATTGAAGACGCGTCGCTCGCGTACACGTACCAGGTGCGCCGCGTCGCGCCGGATATTTTATTGTTCGCGAACCTCGGCGCGATTCAGCTCAACTATACGTACGCGATTGACGAGTGCCGCCGCGCGGTCGAAATGATTCGCGCGGACGCGCTGATTCTGCATCTCAACGCGATTCAAGAAGCGGTGCAAGCAGGTGGCAACACCAATTGGAAAAATCTGTTGACGAAAATCGAGCAGGTGTGCCGCGCGCTCGGCGCGCCGGTGATCGCGAAAGAAGTCGGCTTTGGAATTTCGGAGGATGCCGCGCGCCAACTCGCGAGCGCGGGCGTCGCGGCGATTGATGTCGCCGGCGCGGGCGGCACATCCTGGGCGGCGGTCGAAGCGATGCGCGCGCCGACCGGATTTTTGCGCCGGCTCGCGGAAGCATTTTGGGATTGGGGCATTCCGACCGCGGAGAGTTTGCAATTCGCGCGACGCGGCGCGCCCGATCTGCCGATCATCGCGAGCGGCGGAATTCACGATGGCATCGAGGCGGCAAAATGTCTCGCGCTCGGCGCGTCGCTCGTCGGGTTCGCGTCGCCGATGTTAAAACTCGCGGATCAAGGCGTCGAGACGACGATTGAAGGAATCAAATTGCTCGAAGAAGAATTGCGAACGGTGATGTTTGGAATCGGCGCGGAAAATTTGCGCGCGCTTGAAGCCACGCGGTATTTGGAATAAATCTAGTTACGTCATTGCGAGCGAAGCGATGCAATCCCCGCGTGCTGGTTGGGGATTGCTTCGTCGCAATGACATTTTAGGAAACGCGAATGGACGAATATCTTTCCGCACTAGACACCGAACTACGCCACGCGGTCATTACGCCGGAATCGGCGTATACCGCGTACTATGGAATGTTTCGTTATCATCTCGGTTGGACGGACACGCAATTTGTCGAGACGCAAACCAATCCCGGCAAACGCATCCGCCCGTTGTTGTGTTTGCTCGCGTGCGAAACGCTGACCGGCGATTGGCGGCGCGCGATGCCTGCCGCCGTCGCGATTGAACTCGCGCACAACTTTTCGTTGATTCACGACGACATCGAAGACGCGAGCGACGAACGACGCGGACGCGCCGCCGTGTGGAAAGTGTGGGGGCTCGCGCAAGGATTGAACGCGGGCGATGGAATGTTTGTGCTCGCGCGGCTCGCGCTCGATCAAATGATGGAGCGCGGCTATCCAATCGCGAAATGCAACGCGGTCAGTCGCGTGTTCGATGCCGCAACGCTCGCGCTGTGTCACGGTCAATTTCTCGACCTGGGTTTTGAAGTGCGGGACGACGTGACGATTGACGAGTATATGCAAATGGTCGGCGGCAAAACCGCCGCGCTGATTTCCGCGGCGACGCGCATCGGCGCGATGCTCGCGACCGATGACGCGCAAATGATCGCCGCGTTCGCGCGCTTTGGCGAAAACATTGGCACCGCGTTTCAAATCACCGACGACATTTTGGGCATCTGGGGCGATCCGCAAATTACCGGCAAATCGGCGGCGAGCGATATCTTGTCCAAGAAAAAATCTCTGCCCGCGATTTTTGGATTGAGTCATCCCAGGTTTGGCGAAGCACTGCGCGCGATCTATCGCAAGCCCGCGCTCGATCAACCCGATATCGCGCGCGTGATGGTTCTGCTCGATGCGATCGGCGCGCGCGCCTACGCGGAGCAACGCGCGGACGAGTATCGCGCCGCCGCGCTCGCCGCGCTCGCCGAAACCGGGATCGCGAATCGCGCGATGAGTTTGTTGCGCGACGCGGCGGAATTGATGACGCGGCGCGTGCGGTGAAGGAAACTTTTATTGCAAAAATAGTGTCGTGGATTTTGTACCCGCCACTTCATCCTAGAGAATTTGAGGATTCGAATTATCACAGGATTGCCCAGATGTTAACGACTCCATGGCTTGATTGGCTTGTTGATACAGGCCAACGATTACAAACAATTGATGGTAAGATTGTAGAGGTGTGGGAATTTCATCACCGAAATTGCCAATCTATCCTCTCAGCATGGGCAACCCATTTACGCAATCATTACTGTCTTGATGCTGAAATTGATGTTTTAAGGCAGGGCACAAATTTTTCGCGGTCAGATTTTCTGACCAAGATAAAATTTCCTGATGTATCCAATGCACCGGGACCGAGCATTAGAGCTGGGGATTTTGGTGAGATTCTTGTGGCAGATTACCTCGAACACGTTTTAGAGTATTGGGTGCCACGAACCCGTTATCGCAACAAAGATATTCGTAATGAATCAACAAAAGGATGCGATATTATTGGCTTCAAGATCCTGGATGACAAGCGTCGGAGCAACCAGGATATTCTGGCTATTTTCGAGGCAAAAACCCAATTTTCAGGGAATGCATCGGCTTCGAGACTGCAAGATGCAATCCAAGGATCAAACAAAGATCCTCTTAGAAAAGCAGAATCTTTAAATGCGATCAAGCAACAATTACGCGACAGGCAACTTGACGAAGACGCGAAAAAAGTAGAACGTTTTCAAAACCCAGTAGATCGTCCATATAACGAAGTCTATGGAGCAGTTGCGTTATTCTCCACATCATTCTATGATGTCAACTGTATTTCTCAGACTGATACTTCAAGCCACTCCCAAAATAATAATCTAATGCTGTTAGTAATTCGTGGTGATGACATGATGAGACTTGTCCATGATCTATATCGGAGAGCAGCCGATGAAGCCTGAAAGAATGTCACAAAGATTGCTCAGCATCACTCGTTCCAAATCTAAAATGTACGAGTATGAGATCCCTGAAAAAGATCATATTGCTATTTCGCGTGACCCCGCTAACCTTTTTCCTTTAGCGATGGGTCTGCTTGGGGATTTAGCTGCCTATATAAATTTGACGCGTGCCGAAAATGGGTTTGAGAATGAACTGAAGGATGATCTTATTTTTTCAGCTCAGTTCTTTGATAGTTTTCTTCAATCTCGCCTGCGCGAGGAACTCAATCCATATCTTTTGTTGTTAGGGTCCGCATCGTATTACTTGTGCGATTTACCGGGAAGTTCGAAGGTTCTAGCAAATAGACTTGGTGATGACTCTTATGATTTAGGTGGTGATCATCTGGAGGATTTATTGCGTTGGCTGTTGCAGGGAAATCTGAATACACATATCCATGGTTTGCCTGGTCCATACGGAAAATACATTAATGTTGTTACCGACTACCTGTCAGGGTTCACCACATCGTGAACACCTAGAGTTCATCACATCGTGAACACTTTAGGTCAAAGGAGGTTCACCACATCGTGAACATGTGCCATACTTCCTCCAAGGAGGGAGTATGGACGAGAAACAAGAACGC
>JACRPR010000163.1 GCA_016223105.1 Chloroflexota bacterium
CTTGCGCGATTGGGCAAGCCGAATGAAAAACAGCAAGGCAATCTGTGGGCGTCCGATTCGCCGGGCTTGGCGTTCCAGCGCGATTCATTTTCCGGCGAGTTGCGAAAATTGGCGGTGTTTGGTCCCGTGCCGCGCGCAATCCTGGTCGGCGCGCCGTATGAAACGTGGACGTACCACAACGTGCGCGGTGCGACCTGGATTTTGTATTTCGCACATCCGCCGTTTGATGACGCGCGCAACGCGCTCGAAAAAATCGTGTACAAATTTCGCGCGTTATCACCACGCGTCGTAGTCGAAACGACATCGTATCCGACCGGCGCGGTGTTTTAAAATCAAGACCCGCAGGGTTTCGCGAAGCGAACCCTGCGGGTCTTTGTTTTACATTTTAAACTTTTCGACAAACGTGCCGTGTTCCGGCGAGGCGATGCCATTCTGCAACGTCGCGAGCAGAGCGGCGAGATCGCCCTCCCAAAATGCGCTGACGTTCAACCACAAACCGGGAAACACCTGGCTTGTGATCACACCGTCTTCGTTCGCGGACAATGTTTCGTACACGCCGCCGCGCAGGACGAACCAGTCCTGGCGACGCTCGCGCGGTTGAAGCACCAGATATTCTTGCACGCCATTGCGTTGATAGACGCGTTTTTTACTGTGCAGGTCGTACGCGACACTACTCGCCGCGACCTCGATCACTAGTTCGGGTGCGCCATCAAGATAATCGTCCGGCGCAATCTCTACATTACCGCCGCGCGCGGGTTCAAGCATCAAAAACGCATCGGGTTGCGCTTCGTTCTCCCAATCGAGCCGTACACTTGCATTGTCTCCCAAGCGGGTCTTGGGAGTGGCGGCGACATACGCAACCAGCCAACCCACGATCCATCCATGCGGCTCACTGTGTTTTGTAAAACGAATCGGCGACGGCATATACACCACTCCTTCGATGAGTTCGGCTTTTTTGATTTCGGGATGGGCTTGGTACCGCCGATGAAATTCGGCGCGCGAAAGATGATCGCCGGGATTGAGCGGCGGAATATCCGCGTCAACTGGTGTGGCGCTTGCGGGAAATTTTATTTTTGGAGTTGCGGGTGCGCGCAGCACTACCTCGCTTTCGCGCGGGATCATAACATATTTGCGCGTGGTTGACAAGACAAGACCCCAAAGGTTTTTGAAAACCTTTGGGGTCTCGGATTCACTTGGCGCGCGCGACGCGTTTTATTTTCTTCACCGGTTTTTTGACCGGCTTTTTCGCGGTTTTCTTTTTCGCGATTTTCGCGCTTGGCTTTTTCGCGGGTTTCGCGACCTTTTTCGCCGGCTTGCTCTTGATCAATCCGCGCAAGACCGTTTGCAAAATCCCGCCGTTCTTGTAGTACACGACATCCACCGGCGTATCGAGTCGCGCGATCGCGGTGAACGCGATGATTGTGCCGTCATCGCGTTTCGCTTCGACGCGTACTTCTTGACGCGGTTCGCGAAGCGTCTCGTCCGAAATTCCCAGCAGGCTGATCACTTCGCGTCCGGTGAGACCCAGGGTTGCCGCGCTTTCATCCGGTTTGAATTGTAAAGGAAGCACGCCCATCCCAACCAGGTTGCCGCGATGAATTCGTTCGTACGATTGCGCGATCACCGCGCGCACGCCGAGCAAGTACGTCCCCTTCGCCGCCCAATCGCGCGACGAGCCGGTGCCGTACTCTTTGCCCGCGATCACCACGAGCGGCGTACCTTCCGCGATGTACTGCATCGCCGCGTCATAGATCGGCATCTTCTCTTCCTTCTCCTGCGAAGCGGGGGGGGCGAAATGAATGGTGTTGCCACCCTCTTCGCCGCCGAGCAATAAATTTTTCAAGCGAATGTTTGCGAATGTGCCGCGCATCATTACTTCGTGATTGCCGCGCCGCGTGCCGTACTGATTGAAATCTGCCGGCGCAACATCGTGGGCTTTGAGATATTTTGCCGCCGGTGAATTTTTCGCGATGCCGCCTGCCGGTGAAATGTGATCGGTCGTGATGCTATCGCCCAACAATGCCAGGACGCGCGCGCCGCGAATTTCACTCAAGCGACCTGGTTCGGATTTCAAATCGGTGAAGAACGGCGGATTTTGAATGTACGTTGAATACGCGTTCCACGCGTACACATCGCCGCCGCTGACCGGGATCGCGTTCCACATCGGATTGCCATCGAACACATTCGCGTATATGCGCGTGAACATTTCCGAATCGAGTGACGCCGCGATTGTGTCCGTGATTTCTTTTTGCGAGGGCAGAACATCGCGCAGAAAAACCGGTGTGCCATCGGTGCCGGTGCCGAGCGGCTCGGTGTCGAGATTGATGTCAGTCGTGCCTGCGAGCGCGTATGCGATGACAAGCGGCGGCGACGCGAGAAAATTCGCTTTCACTTGCGCGTGGACGCGTCCTTCAAAATTGCGATTGCCGGAAATCACCGCCGCCGCGACGAGATTGTTTTCGTTGATCGCTTTTGAAACCGCGTCGGGCAGTGGACCTGAGTTGCCGATGCAAACCGTGCAACCGTACCCGGTCGTATAAAATCCAAGTTGTTCCAAGTACGGCGTTAGCCCGGCTTTGTCGAGATATTCGGTTACAACTTTGGAGCCGGGCGCGAGCGACGTTTTAACGTGCGGCTTGACGCGCAATCCTTTCTCAACCGCTTTTTTCGCGACCAAGCCCGCGCCGATCATCACCGACGGATTGCTCGTGTTCGTGCAGGACGTAATCGCGGCGAGAACGACCGCGCCGTGTGTAATTTCAGATTTCACATTTTGGATTTCAGATTCGGCGAGACCATAGCCGCCGTCTTTGACCGGCTTGATCAGCGTTTCGCGCAAGCGCGATTTGAGATCGCGGAGCGCGACGCGTTGTTCCGGTTGTTTCGGTCCCGCGAGCGATGGTTCGACAGTTGCGAGATCGAGTTCGAGCGTGTCGGAAAAAACCGGGTCGGGCATTGCATCGGTGCGGAACAATCCTTGCTCTTTCGCGTATCGCTCGAGCAAATCGGCAGAACGCGCGCGCCCGGTCGCGCGCAAATAGCGAAGCGTTTCCGCATCGGTCGGGAAAAAGCCCATCGTCGCGCCATAATCGGGCGCCATATTTCCAATCGTCGCGCGATCCGCGAGCGAAATGTTTGACAAGCCGGTGCCGTAAAATTCAACGAACTTGTCCACGACGCCTTTTTTGCGAAGCATTTGCGTTACGGTCAAAACCAGGTCGGTCGCAGTTACGCCTTCGCCCAGTGCGCCGATCAATTTGAATCCGACGACTTGCGGCGTGAGCAAATACAACGGTTGACCCAGCATCACGGCTTCGGCTTCGATGCCGCCGACGCCCCAGCCCAATACGCCGAGACCGTTAATCATCGTCGTATGCGAATCGGTGCCGACGACGGTGTCCGGGAAAACAACGACACCCTGAGCGGAGTCGAAGGGGCGAACCAGGACGCCTTGCGCGAGATATTCAAGATTGACCTGGTGAATGATACCGGTCGCGGGTGGCACGACGCGCAAATTTTCGAATGCTTGCGAACCCCAACGTAAAAATTCGTACCGTTCGCGATTGCGTTCGAATTCGAGTCGCGCGTTTTGCGCGAGTGCGTCGCTCGATCCGAAATGATCCACGAGTACCGAGTGATCAATCACGAGATCCACCGGGACGAGCGGATTGATTTTTTTCGCGTCCTTGCCGAGGCGTTTCACCGCGTCGCGCATCGCGGCGAGATCAACGACGCACGGCACGCCGGTAAAATCTTGCATCACGACGCGCGCGGGCATAAATGGCAATTCGGCGGGCGCGGAATTTTTCGCGTCCCAACGCGCGAGTCGTTCGACATCTTCGGTCGTTACTAAAAATCCATCGCAATTGCGTAACGCGGCTTCGAGCAAAATGCGAATTGAAAAGGGCAAGCGTGCCAGGTCGCTGACGATGCCGGTCTTGACTAATTGATCAAGCCGGTACACATATTGCCCATCGCCAAACGCGGCGCGCGCGTGGAATGGATCGTTCAAACGAGGTGCGGTCATTCGGTTTCTCCTTCGGAGTTGGAAATTGGAAATTGGAAGTTGGAAATTAGAATCACGCGTCCAACTTCTAACATCCAACTTCCAACGTCCAAACTCATTATACTCTGATTTTTTCGCGCGACAAGCGGAGTTGCGCGATGGGTCAGGGTTTTTCCAAAGTCGCGTTCGGGCGAACCCTTGCACCGCCCGCAAGGGCAGGTGTAAATTCGCGGCAACACACAGCGAAGCCGACCGTCGTCGGCTGAATTCAAGCGACGCAGGTCGCTTTGGCTATGGGTTGACGCGACACTAGCACCTGCGGTGATATGTCACCTTGAGCGAAGCGAAGGGTCTCGCGCGATGCGCCGGAGATTCCTTGCTTCGCTCGGAATGACAGTTCATCCCCGCAAAGTTCCGTTGACAGTCTGACAAACAAGTTTATAATAGAGCCGTCCGAAAGTTAGATGCAAATGAACACTCAATCGCTGATTCGAATTTTGCTTGCCGATTCGCACGCGCTCGTCCGCGCCGGGTTTGAAAAGTTAATCGCGAGTTTTCCTGGGATGATTGTCGTTGGCGAAGCCGGCACATTGACGCACGCGCTTGAACTCGCCGCGCGCGAACAGCCGGATGTGGTTTTGCTCGAACCGAATCTGGATGATTTGGATTGTGTCGAAGTAATTCCGCAATTACTTCAAGCCGCGCGTGGCGCGCGCATTCTTCTCGTAACGGCAGATCGCGATCCGCAGACGCACTATCGCGCGGTTCAGGTCGGCGCGATTGGCGTTGTGTTGAAAGATCAATCGGCGGAGGTGTTACGCAAAGCGATTGAAAAAGTGAATGACGGTGAAGCATGGTTGGATCGCTCGACCATCGCGAGTGTGTTGACGAAAATGGCGCGCCCGCAAACGGACGCGAATCCCGAGTCAGAAAAAATCGAGTCGTTGAGCGAACGCGAACGCGAAGTGATTCGTTTGATCGGTAAAGGATTGAAAAATAAACCGATTGCCGATCAACTTTCGATCAGTGAAAAAACAGTGCAAAATCATCTTGGTTCAATCTTTAGTAAACTTGGAATCGCTGATCGGCTCGAATTAATTATTTACGCCTACCGACATGGCTTGGCAGATATTCCAACTTGATTATCTTTTCAAATGAATTGACAACCAACGCTTGGCGCGATTTTTTATTGCGCTGAGCGTTTTTCTTTTGTATTAACCACTGGTGCTAGTTTGTGCGGGATTACGGCTGTAGCATAGCGCCTCGTGCGCGTTCAACGCCCACAAGGGGCTAAACTACATCGGCAACACGGGCGAAAATGAACTATACTGCACACGGTCACCCGCCAAGCGTGCGGTTTTGCGCGAGACCTGGATTCGACGCTTTAGCGGGTTGCCGGTCAGACAAACAACCGCGTAAACGCTCGACTCCAAAAGCGCAATCAGTCCGAGATCAGTATAGCACCAATGGTTATTAACCAATGGTTATTAACATTTTACAAATCGCGCTGACAGTGGACCCTGGCTATGGGTGGATGACCCTATTCAAGATGACGAACAAATAGTTCAATTCACCTATAGGTTTCGAGCGTCTGCTCCGATGTTTAATTCACGAATCGCGCTTACAATCGGTGCAGGATGTTGATCCAACTTGATACGCGTATGGAAACGCAGACAACGACTGTGAGGGGTGAGCGACGGAGCAAGCCGCGTGTAGATTGCGCGTATTCCGCGATTGTGCGGGGACGCGCGCGTAACCAGGAGAAATTTCAAGAACCTGGGCGCGTGCTCAATCTTTCAGTTTCCGGGTTGTATGTGCATTTGAAACGCTCGGTCGAGATTGGGCGCGAACTGTTGATCGCGATGTGGTTTGAACCGACGCGCCAGGTCGCGCAAACTCCGACTATCGTAATGCGCGGACTGGTGGTGCGTGCCGAGTTGCTCGCGGATGGATCGTATGGTGTGGGATTGAAACTGGAACACCATCGGTTTCTATAATCATTTTCAATGCAATTGTCCGATTCGAAATTTGAGGGAGGAAAAAATGAAATCGTTAAAATCTATGCAAGTCAATCGCACACTGACCGCGTTTGTGGTCTTGCTCGGCGTTGGCTTGTTTTTATTTGCCGTGCCGACTGCACACGCGGCAGTAACCGTGAATTTGCCGCCCGGTCTCGTTACCGCGGCATCCACTTGGAATGCCGCAGGTGAAGTATTCTCTACGACCCTGAGTGGCTTTGGCGCGGGGTATGATGTGGTGAGCGGCGTGCCTTATGTGGGGTGGTGCGTTGAGCGAAATTCCGGTCCGGCGCCATCTACCGGCGGACCCTATTCGGTTACACTCTATTCATCTTATGGTTCCTTGCCAGCCAATCTGACGACCTGGGGTGGCACGCCAATTCCCTGGGACAAGATCAACTGGCTCTTGAATAACAAAGGAAGCAACGGCACCAGCACGATTTCAAAAGCGATTTGGAGTTTAGTCGAAGGTCAAGACAATTCCGCCGGCGATGCCGCCGCGCTCGCGTTGACGAACGCGGCGAATGCGAATGGCGCGGGCTTTCAACCCGGCAACGGTCAAATCGTCGCGGTGATTTTGTCGAACGGCACTGGCATCAACACGACGAACGACAACTGGCAAGAAAATATCATCGAAGTCCGCTTTAGCAGCCCGACCGCGGTTAGACTCTCTTCGTTCGACGCAGCTTCCGCTTCAAGCGGTCTGGGATCGAACAGCGTGCGAATCGCTTGCCCGATTCATTTTTTAATTTTCATTTTTCATTTGACGGCGCGCGCGAGTTGTGTTATCATATTTACGCAACCCGGCGACACCGAACTTTACCAAGGAGGTTGCGCGATGAAGCGTTTTATTTTTTTGACAGCGATTGCGATGATCGCGATCAGCGCGTCGGCATGCACGCGGGAAAAACCGCCCGAGCCGACGACTGCCGCGCCCGTGGCGCGCGTTGCCACACCCACCACACTCCCGGCGACACCCGTCATTACGGCAACCGAAACCCCGGCAGTTCCGATTCCACCGCCGCCCGTTACACCCACGTTGGTCATTGGAACGCCCGCGCCGATTGTTACTGCGACGATTCCGACAACCGGCACGGTTCCTACGCCCGCGCCACAATCCGGCGCGCCGTCTACATACACGGTGCAATGGGGCGATTGGCTGAGCAAAATTGCCGGCAAGTTTGGCGTAACGAATCAGGATATTCTCGCGGCAAACCCAGGATTGAATCCAAATCGAATTTATCCCGGGCAAGTGTTGAACATACCCGCGCCCGGTGGATCCGTTCCGCCACCCGCGCCCGGCGCGACGCCGACATCGATCGGCAACGCGACGGCTGTGCCATTGCCGCCCGCGCCCGGTGGACCATCCACGTACACCGTGCAACGCGGCGACTGGCTCTATGCGATCGCGCGCAAATTTGGAATCACGGTCGCGCAACTGCTCGCGGCGAATCCTGGGATCAATCAGAATTTCGTTTACCCGGGTCAGGTGTTGCATATTCCGGGCGGCAGTCCAAGTCCGAATCCGACTCCCAACCCGGCTCCTGGGAATACGTACGTCGTCAAACCCGGCGATACGCTCTTTTCGATTGCCGCGCGTTTCCACACGACAACCTACGCGTTGCAAATCGCGAATCGGTTGGCGAACGCGCATTTCATTTACCCGGGGCAAACGTTGATCATTCCGTCCCAATAAACCACCGATTCGATTCAAGAGAGGCGTTGCGCTTGCTCGCGCGCCTCTCTTTTTGTTGAGTGTATGTCCGAAGAAATTGTTCACAGCGAATATCTCTATCGCGGAAGCGTCATCAAATTACGCCTCGATCAAACGCGTCTCGCGAACAAAAATGTCGTGATGCGCGAAATCGTCGAACATCGTGGCGCGGTCGCGATTGTCGCGCTCGACGATCAAAATCGCGTGTTGATGGTGCGCCAATTTCGTTCCGCCGCCGCGCGTGAAATGCTCGAAATTCCGGCGGGCACGCTCGAAGATGGCGAAGACCCCGCGCTCTGCGCG
Source organism: Chloroflexota bacterium (assembly GCA_016223105.1). Classification (GTDB taxonomy): domain Bacteria; phylum Chloroflexota; class Anaerolineae; order UBA4142; family UBA4142; genus JACRPR01. The sequence continues at coordinate 8,042 of JACRPR010000163.1, forward strand.
ACGCGCGAGTTGAAAGAAGAAACCGGGTATTACGCCGCGCAGTGGAACGAACTGGGGTATTTTTTTTCCAGTCCTGGTTTTTCGACCGAAAAAATGTTTTTGTTTCTCGCGCGCCAACTCACGCCCGGCACCGCCGCGCCCGAAGACGATGAAGTGATTCGCGCCGAACTCGTGCCGTTCGATGACGCGTTGTCAAAAATCGATCGCGGCGAAATCGTGGATGCGAAAAGCATCGTCGGAATTTTGCGTGTGTGGAAATTAGTGCAATAGTTGGTTAGTGCGATAGTGCGATAGTATAGTCCACGATCTTGCACTATCGCACTATCACACTATCGCACGATTGCACTAAAAACTATGACAATGATTTGGGGCGATACCATAGGCTTGCGTCCATTCGAAGACCCGGTGAGCGACGCGGATGCGGCACGCGTTTTTCAATGGAGCCGCGATAACGCGGTGTTGCGTTGGAGCGGCGGCGTGCAAACCGAACTCACGCTCGACGAATTTCGCGATCACCTGCGCGGCGAGCGTTGGCATGCGCCGATCAATCGTCGCGCGTTTTTTATTTTGACGCGCCCCTTCGACTCCGCTCAGGGTGGTGAGTTGATTGGACGCATCGGCGTCTTTGCGATCGATCGCGAACAGCGCGACGGCGAACTGGGTATCATTATCGGCGAGCCGACGCAGTGGGGCAAACATTACGGGCGCGATGCGGTTCGCACCTTGTTGCGCCTCGTTTTCGCGACGACCACACTTGACCGCGTTTATCTTTTCACCTTCGACGAAAATATCCGCGCACAACGGTGTTTCCGCGCATGCGGATTTCGACCGCTCGGCGCGAAGCGTCGCTTTTCGCCGGACGTGGGCGAGTACGATGGAATCGAAATGGAAATCACGCGGCGCGAATTTCTCGAACAGCGCGCACCGATCCAGGTCGCACTCGCCGCGCAATTTGAGGTGCGTTAAATCGCGCGTGTCATTTCGAGCGAAGCGAGAAATCGCCACTGTTGCGCGCGAGACGCTTTGCGTCGCTTCGCTCGAAATGACGGATAAAATTTCTACGAAAAGGAAATCGAAATGAGTGAACGAGACCTTTTGATGATCCCAGGTCCGATCAATTTTGATCCGGGTGTTTTGCGCGCGCTCGGCGCGCCGACTGCTGGACACACTGCGCCGGAATTTGTCGCGCTGTTCAGTCAAACGTTGGATATGGTGCGGAAAGTTTTTCTCGCGCCGAATGGGATGCCGTTCGTGCTCGCCGGTTCCGGCACGCTCGCGATGGACACTGCCGTTTGCAACATGATCGAACCGGGCGACCGCGCGCTCGTCATCGCGACCGGTTATTTCAGTGATCGCATGGCGACGATTCTCGAACGCTACGGCGCGGAGGTAACGATTGCGCGCGCGGACGTGGGCGATGTCGTGCCGCTCGATCGCGTTGAAGCGGAACTCAAACGCGTCAAGCCCAAAATGATGACCCTGACGCACGTTGACACTTCGACCGGCGTCGCGGTGGATGTGCACGCGCTCGCGCAACTGGGACGCGCACACAACGCGCTCGTCATCGTGGATGGCGTGTGTTCGGTCGCGGGAATGGAATTGCGCCAGGAAGAATGGGACGTGGACATTGTGTTGACCGCGTCGCAAAAAGCGATTGGTGTGCCGCCCGGTCTCGCGCTCCTCGTTGTTTCCGCGCGCGCATTGGAAATGTTCAAGGCACGCAAAAAACCGGTGCTGAGTTATTATTCCGATTGGGCGAACTGGTTGCCGGTGATGCAAGCGTACGACGCGCGCAAGCCGGCGTACTTTGGCACGCCCGCGGTGAAGCTGGTGTACGCTCTGCACGAAAGTTTGCGGCAGATTATCGCGGAAGGAATGGACGAGCGGATCGCGCGCCACAAAAAAATCAGCGACGCGTTCAAAGCTGGGATTCGCGCGCTGGGGTTGAAGCAAGTGCCCGTGCGCGCGGAAATCGCCGCGACGACGATGACCGCGCCGTACCTGCCCGATGGGATTGACGCGAAATTGATCGGCAAGATTCGCGAGTATGGTGTCGTAGTCGCGGGTGGATTGCATCCGGCGATTCGCGAAAAATACTTTCGCGTTGGACATATGGGCGTTGTGTCCTTTGCCGACATTCACGCTACGCTGTCCGCGATTGATCGCGCGCTTCGCGACCTGGGTTATCGCGCGAGCGCGACGCTCGGTGCGCCGGAAAAATTGTGAGCGCGGATTGAGTCCGAAAAAAGTGGCGCGGGCTAATCAGCCCGCGCCACTTTTTTCAAGGTGTGTTTGTTTCCGATTGCGCGATATGTTATAATCACGCGCAGAAAGTTGGTGGAGGTGATTTTGATGATGCAACAAACCGCGTTAAAGTATGACGTGCAAGTGTTGGAAAACGGGCATGTGGAACTATCTGTTCCATTTCCGGTTGGCGCGCATCTAACCATCTTTATTCTTCCCGCCGACGATACTTTTCAAGACTTGCTTTTAGCTTCGGAGAGCAGTCTTGATTTCTGGAATAATCCCTGGGACGATGAGGATTGGAACAATGGCTGAACAAGGTGCGATCGTTCTGATTCCGATTCCGTTCACCGATCTTTCGTCGCAAAAGCGGCGACCGGTTGTCATCATTTCCAATGATGCGTATAACCGCACGAGTTCTGACATTATTGTTGTCGCGATAACTTCGAATCCCGCGCCGGTGGATTACAGTTTCGCGATCACTTCGGCGGATTTGGTAAAGGGCACACTCAATCGTCCTTCCAAAATACGCGTGGACAAAATTTACACGCTGTCCCAATCCATCATCGTCAAAGCTTTTGGACAAGTGAATACGGCAACGCTTGAACGCATCCATCAAACTTTGCAAAACCTTGTTGGTGAAAAATCGTAATACCCTTTACAACACTCGGCGCGCCGGAAAAATTGTGAGCGCGGATTGAATCGGATAAAAAATGTGGCGCGGGCTAATTAGCCCGCGCCATTTGTTTTATCTTGTGCCGTCCGTTTGATGCTTTTGGCTTGGTTGCGCTTTGAAGTGGTCGAACCACATCCCACACCGCGTCGGGATGTTTTGCCGCGACTTGAAGCAGAACGCGCGCCGCGCCCTTGGGCAATCGGCGACCTTGTTCCCAGTTTTGTAAAGTTGCCGGACTGATTCCAAGCAATTTGGCGAATTGCCTTTGCGAGAGTTTGTAGTTTGTGCGAATTCGTTTGACGTTTGAACGATCTATTACAAACTTGCGCGACGGCGCGACTTGCCCGCGCAAAATCGCGCCGCCTTCGCGGACACTGGCAACGAGTTCTTTGAACAATTCATCTTTCATTAGTATTCCTCCTCGACAATCTTTTTCAAAATCTTTAGCTGGTCAGAGGTTAAATCATCGCGTTCGCTTTTGTTGTAAATCAGCAACATTAGCAATTGGTCTTGGGCGACCGCCCAATAGTAGATGACGCGCGAGCCGCCGCGTTTACCTTTACCTTGTGTTGCCCAGCGAATTTTACGCAAACCGCCGCTTCCAATAATCACTGCCCCAGTAGCAGGGCGATTGACTAACGCAGTTTGCAAGTCGCGATATTCATCATCTGAAAGTATCGCGCGAACCTGACGAGTAAATACGGAAGTTTCGATGATGACCATAGCGGGAAACCTCTTTGGAGATTGATAAAATGAATATACGCCAATGGCGTATAGTTGTCAAATGTAGAATTATCGCGCGAACGCGACGCTCGGCGCGTCGGAAAAATTGTGAGTGCGGATTGAATCGGATAAAAACGTGGCGCGGGCTAAAAAGCCCGCGCCACTTTTTTCAAGGTGTGTTTGTTTCCGATTGCGCGATGTATTATAATCACGCGCAGAAAGTTGGTGGAGGTGATTTTGATGATGCAACAAACCGCGTTAAAGTACGATGTTCAAGTATTGGAAAACGGACGTATCGAATTTTCTGTTCCGTTTCCCGCTGGCGCGCATCTGACCGTCTTCATCCTTCCAGCCGACGATACTTTTCAAGACTTGCTTTTAGCTTCGGTAGGGCTTTGTCAAAGTCGGGCTGGAACTGCCCCAATCAATTCTAGTGCGCGCAGGACCGCGGCTGCATAGTGTCGCAGGGCGGCGGCGATGTTCGTCCAACCTTGCCAGCGCAATAAACCGAGGATAGCATTGCGCAATGCGGCTAAGGGACCGCTCAAAAATAACTTTTGATTTTCAAAACCGCGATTTGCTTGGTAAATCAGTGATTCGTCTGGGAGCACTGATAAGGATTGAACGTTGCGAGCACATCCGTGGAATCAGGCGTATAATCGTCCTCATCCACAAA
>JACRPR010000164.1 GCA_016223105.1 Chloroflexota bacterium
CCCAGGTTTCAGTGAACAGTGAACAGTTTTGTTTCCACTGTTGACTGTTGACTGTTCACTGTTGACTGTTGACTGCCAGCCGGTACAACATCTCGCCGGCTTTTGGCACGACGAACGCGCGGTCGCGCCATTCATCGGGATTGATGTCGCGCGGATCGAGATAACCCAGGTTCACGCGTTCGCACCGTTCGCGCGAAATTTGCGTCGCGAGCGTAACGCGAATCCGCGGCGATTCGATCCCGCGCGGCGCGTCGTACTCGCCGATGCCGCGCAAGTGCGTGCTGTGCGCGAGCGTGCCCCAGGGGTAATGTTTGAACTTACTCCACTGTTTCACAAAATAATCGCGAACGTGATAACCAATCGCTTCGATGTGCTTGCCGTGCGTGTACGAAAACTCGGTGATGTGCGGCGCGTAAATAATCACTTCGCCACCGTCCGCGATTGCCGGTTCCATTTTATACATTCCCTTTGCCGCCGTCCAAATGTCATCGTACATTCGCGGCATCACCGACAAGACGCGCGGCAGGGGCTGATCGAGATAAATAATGTGCGCGTGCGCGGATTGATCCGCCGCCGCGCTCCACGCGTCGCGCAGTGCGCCGATGTGCACGCCCTCGACGCCATCGTCGTGCACGACAAAGCAACAACCCAATTTCGGCACGGTGACCATTTGCGCGGCGCGTTCGATCACCGCGCGCACCGCGGTGTTTTTCGTGCCGATGGTCGCGTAACTCGTCAACAACGCGCCGATCCAATGCGTAACATTGATGATCTCTGCGCCGGCGATCCCAGGAAACAAATACTTGCTCCCGCCGGACATTCCGACGACCTCGTGCGGAAAAACCGGACCGCATACGATCAGTTGATCGTAATCGAGAATTTTTTTGTTGAGCGTCACCGGCACATCGAGCGACAACATTCCGTTCGTGATCTGCGCGATCTCATCCGCCGCGATCATGTCCGCGGTGTAAAACGTTTCCGGCTTCCACCATTCGTGATTGAACACATTGACGCCACGCGCGCGCCAATCGCCCGGCGTCGTATCGAGTCGCGCCGCGATCTGCGCGTCGTTCATTTCGGGATGCGTGCCGAGCGCGATCAAAAAATCGAGCGCGGCAGTTTGCGGCTTGAGCAATTCGATCAGCAACCGATAAAACAATCCGAGCGGACCACTGCGCGTGCCGTCAGGAATGATCACGAGCACGCGCTTGTCGCGCAAATTGATCGGATCGAACGCGCGCGCCATCGTTGCGCGAATTTCGTTTTCGTCGAGCAGACGTTCTGAATTTTGAATTGAATGAATCATATCAGAACCCTCATTGGACGCAGACGAGCGCGGATGAACACAGATATTATTCTCCGCGTTCGTCCGCGTTTGTCCGCGTCCAATTCATTCTTACACTCCGCTGAACGCGCTAAAGCCGCCGTCAATCGGAACGATGATGCCGGTAACGAACGCGGACGCAGGCGACAGCAACCACAACACCGTGCCGAGCAAATCTTCCGGCGCGCCGAAACGCGCCATCGGCGTGTGCGCGATGATCGCCTTGCCGCGTTCGGTCAGTTCGCCTTGTTCGTTTTGCGTGAGCAAAAAACGATTTTGATCGGTGAGAAAAAAACCGGGCGCGATCGCATTGACGCGAATGTTCGTCGAGTATTCTTGCGCGAGATGCACCGCGAGCCATTGCGTAAAATTACTCACGCCGGCTTTCGCCGCCGAGTATGCCGGGATGCGCGTGAGCGGTCGAAACGCGTTCATCGAAGAAATGTTCAAAATGTTGCCCGCGCCGCGCGCCGCCATCGCCTTGCCAAAAATCTGCGACGGCAAAATCGTGCCGACGATGTTGAGATCGAAAACGAAACGCAACGCATCTTCCGGCAAATCGAAAAACGCGAGTTCATTGCTCGTAGTCGCGGTCGGCTTGTTGCCACCCGCGGCGTTGATCAGCGCGTCGACGCGACCAAATTCTTTTTGGATCACCTCGTTCGCTTGAATCAACGATTGGCGATCCAGCACATCCGCGAACACATAAACCGCGCGCCCAATGTCGCCGCCGATTTGCGCGACGCGGCGAATCAATTTTTCGCCGAGCGCGGGATCGCGATCCAGGATCGCGACATTCGCTTTGCACCCAACGAGCGCGCACGCGATCTCGCCGCCCAGCACGCCCGCGCCGCCGGTGATCACAATCGTTTTGCCGGAAAAATCGTAGAGATGGGTGAGTTCTTGAAGGTTCATCTTTCTTTTCACTTGTGCAGGGGAGCAGAGGGGAATTTTCTCTCTTGCTCCCTTGCCCCCTGCTCCCCTGCGCGAATTATCAACGCGCAAATAAATCACCGGCGGAATCCACATCGAGAAACAAATGCGCGTGCGCGACGCGACGCAGGATCGAACCAGGACAATCTTCGCCGATCGCGCCGGTGAGCGCGCGCTTGACCGCGTTTTGTTTGCGCGCTTCGGGCACGAGCGCGAGCACGCGTTTCGCGGCGAGCAAAGCCGGGACGGTCAACGTGATCGCGTGCGTCGGCATTTCGTCCACGCTTTTGAAATGCCCTTCGCCGACTTGTTGGCGTCGCGACACTTCATCGAGTTTCACAACCTTGACCCAGACCGGATCGTTAAAGTCCGCGAACGGCGGATCGTTGAACGCGAGATGACCGTTCTCGCCGTAACCAAGCGCGACCAGGTCGGCGGGATGCGCGTGAAGCCAGCGCGCGTACTCGGCGCACGCGTCTTCGATGCCGCCGACACCGGCAGAAACCGGGAAAAATTTTTTCACCTTGACGTGCGCGAGAAAGTGTTTGTGCAGAAAATTTGGAAAACTCGCCGGGTGATTCGGATCAATGCCGATGTACTCGTCCATGTGAAAAACATTGACCTTGTGCCACTCGACGCGCGACTCGCGCAATGCCGCGAGAAACGTCAATTGCGAATTGCCGGTCGCGAGAATGATGTTGGCTTGTCCACGTTCGCGGATCGCGTGCGCGATCACATCGGTCGCTTCTGCCGCCGCCGCCGCGCCGAGTTGTTCGTTCGATTGGTAAATGGAAATTGGTAATTGGTCAATTTTTGTTTCGAGAATTGGTTTGGTCATTTTGTCCCTTTCAAAATTTGCGTCAAACTGCCCGCGATGAACGCGGCTTGATGCGCGCGGATCGGTTCGCGATAATGGACGTGATCGAGATAAACATCTTGTCCCAGGTTGCGCGTGAACGTAAATAAATCAATCGTCGGCACACGATTCGCGCGCATCACTTGATCCGCGCGCGTGTTGTACGCATCCACATCAACCGCGTGGCGATGAAATGTTGTGCTGATGCGATTGTGAACCTCGTCCACGACCGGCGTTGTGCGAACCCAGATCAAACGCGGCGCGATGTCACGCGCGCGCGCGACGATCGCTTGCAAATTCGCGGCGTACTGATCGAGCGAAACCTGGAACGCGCGCGTGATCACATCATGCCGAAGATCGTGCAAGCCGCAGTTGAGCATCAAGTAATCGAATCGGTCGCGCAATTGATCCAGGTATGCCAGCACAAGCGACGAATCGCCGCCGTTCGCGCTTTCGGGATCAACACCATCGCCCAACTTGCGACTATAGTGCATCACGTCCGCGAGCATCGCTTCCAAGTACGGACCATAGTGCATCGAGATGCTATCGCCAACGATATGCAAACGCGGCAAATTATTTTGCGAAATCATTTTCACACTTTCGAGTCAACCACAGATTTCACAGATTACACAGATTGAAATAACAAAATCTGTGTAATCTGTGAAATCTGTGGTTACTTTTCCGAACCAGGTTTCGTCAACGCATCCAGCACATCGTCAAGCGATGGAATCGGCGCGGCATCTTTGAACCGCGCCATTCGCTTGTAAATTTCGGCGGCGGCATCGTGAAATTCGCCGGGCAAGCCCGCGTCGCGAAATGTGCCTGCGATCTCGTTCATCTCGCCGACGAATCGCCACGCTTTCGCGGTGGATCGGCGCACGCGTTCGCGCGTCGCGTTTGCAAAATTCGCGTCGTCATTTGACCACTGCGTTTCCAATTCCGCGCGCACGCCGAGCGATTGCGCGGTCGCGAGAATCGCGGACAAGAGCGCGGTCGTGCCTTTGGTGTACGCGGCATAACACATTTTGAGCGCGGACGCTTTGCCAATCGCGTCGCCGATCACGCGCGTTTGCAGTGGACTGTCGGCAAAGAGCGCGGCAATTTCATCCGCGTTCTGTCCCGACAAGACCAACCAGGTTACGCGCGCATCCCAGTTCGTTCCACCGATGATCCCGCCATCCACAAAACGCGCGCCGCATTGCGTCATCATTGCGCCGATGCGAATCGCGCGTTGCGGCGCGATCGCGTTCGCGTCGAGATACAATCCTTTGAACGCGTGCGCGCACACCTGGTTCGCAACCTCTTCCGCCGCATCGGGCGGGCACACGCTGAGAATGATCGAACACGTTGCAACAAGTTCCGCGAGCGATTTTGTTTCGCGCAAATTATGTTTTTCCGCGCGCGCGCGCGTTTGCGGACTGCGCGAGTCGGACGCCCAGTAAACCGGATTGCCGCTGGTTTGCGCGCATCGCGCGATGAATGTGCCCATCGCGCCGGGATGCAAAATTCCAATTTGTTGATTTGCCACAAATCGTTCCTTGGTCTCAATCACTCAACTTGATGAACGATGCCTAATTTCGCCGCGAGGTCATAATATTTTTTCGATTCGCTTTGATTACCAAGCATCTCATGCGCGTGACCCAGGTTCAGATAAAGTGACGGGTAAAATTCCTTGACGCGCTCATCGCCAACCGCATCGGCGCGTTTCAATGATTCTAGATTCCAACGCAGTGCATCTTCGGAACGCGCTTGATAGCGCGCGACATAGTGCGCGGCGACGCACGCTTCGAAATCGTTTGTGGACTTTTCCCATGCTTGCTGGACAAGCGCACGCGCATCATCAATCCTTTTTTCAAATTCTGCGCGCGTACTTGCGATGCAGAGTTGCACCACCGGATTGGTGAGATCCATCACGCAATCACCCACTCCCCGCGAATCATCACGCGCCACGCGCGCCAATCGTCGTTGAAAATCGCGAGGTCAGCGTCTTTGCCCGGCACGATGCTCCCTTTGCGATCAGCCACACCAATCGCGCGCGCGGGCGTGAGCGTCATCATTCGAATCGCTTCAACGAGCGGCACACCAACAACGTTGATCAACACCGGGATCATTTCGTTGAGCAAGGTGCTACTGCCCGCGAACGCGGTCCGATCAAACATCATCCCGACACCGTCGCGCACTTCGTACTCCATTCCGCCCATTTTGAAACGCGCGCCATCGGGCAACCCCGCGCCGCTCGTCGCGTCCGAGATCGCGCACAAGCGATCCGCGCCGATACTTTTGTACGCGAGTTGCATCAACGTCGGCGGCAGATGTTTGTTGTCGCAAATCATTTCGACCATCAAGCCATCGAACGTGAGCGCAGATTCGAGCAGACCTGGTTTGCGCCAGGGACCTTCGCGCACGACGGACGACATCGCGCTCCAGATGTGCGTAACGTGGCGCAAGCCAACCTGCATCGCCGCGCGCACTTGATCATCTTTTGCGGAGCTGTGCCCAGCGGCTGGCACGATTCCCGCGCGCGCAAGTTTTGAAACCAGGTCAAGCGCGCCGGGCAATTCGGGCGCAAGCACAAGTATTTTTAGAATGTCGCGATGTTCGAGGATCGCGTCCACCGATCCGTCGTTCGGCAAGCGAATGTTTTGCGGATCGAGCGCGCCTTTTTGCGCGGGATTGATGTACGGACTTTCGAGATGCGCGCCGAGAATTTGCGCGCCGTCGCGCGATTCGTGCATCCAACCGCGCGTGAAATCGAAACACTGCGCGAGATCGGGAATCGGCGCGGTCGCGAGCGTCGCGAGCATTGACGTTACGCCGCGCCGCGCGTTCTCGCGCGTGATCGCATCGAACGCCTCGGCAGTCGGTTCGTTGAACGTGTGCCCGAGCGCGCCGTGCGTGTGAATGTCAATCAAGCCGGGCGTGATGACGCGTCCGCCGACATCAAATTTTTCAACATCTGATCCCAGGTCGCCCGCGTTCGCAATGCCCGCGATCTTTCCGCCATCAATCACGATGGATTTGTCTTGTGTAACCAAATCGGGAAACACGATGCGGCAATTCGTTAACGCGATCATTGCAAAAAACCTTCCGCGCGCAAAATGCCTTCGAACGCTTGCCGCGCGTCCGCGATTGCTTTTGCGCGCCAATCGTTTTCGCGCGGCGCGTACAGCGATTCGAAATCGCGTGCGATCCGATCGCGCACCTCATCGCACGCGCCGAACCAGTGCACCTGGTTTTCGAGAATCTTGATCTGCAACGTGCGAAGCAAACTCGCGGTTGATAAACCAAACGTGCCAAACTCGAATGTCGTCGAGTAGACGCGCTTGCCGGGAAATTCCGCGCGTGCGAGCGTGTACACGTAATCAATCAAATCGCCGTGAATTTCGTAAAATTCCGACGCGGTCGCGGCGGAGACGCTCGGATAGTTGAATTGCGCGGCGCACTCGCGCGATGAACGCGGCTCGCTGGCGGAGTTGACCAACTGCATTTGATAACGCGGTCCGTAGCCGGTGTGCATATCGAGGTGAATCGTTTGATCGTACGCGCCGATCCACTCGCGCAACAAATTCATCACCACGCGCGTTTCGTCCTGGATCGCGTCGCCGCCGTAAAAAATGCCTTGCGGAAACGCGTACTGTCCCACACGCGTCGCGCGTCCAAACCGCGTCGCGCCGAGCGTCGCGTTATGCCACAACGATTTCACCGCGATCGCGAGATTGCTTGCGGCAACATTCGTCACGCGACCTTGCGGCAGTAACAACGCGGCGAGTCGCGCGTAATCGGGATTGAACGATTGGTCCGGTTCCGCGTTCCACAAAAAATTTCGATTGAGATCAACGTTGTGCGCGTTCGTGCGGCGTTTGTGTTTCATCCCCCAGGGATTGATGATGTGAACAAGCAGTAAACCGGTTGTGCGCGGATCGAGGCGCGGTAAAAATTCGTCAATAAAAATTTTCAACATCGCCGATCCGACGTACCCCTCGATGCCGTGTTCGCCCGTCGTAAAGATGACAAGCCGCTCGCGTTGCGCCGCGTGCGCCGCGATCCAATCAATCGTTAAATCTTCCGGCGCGTCAATGCAATGCAATTGCAAACTTGTATCGCGCCACAGCGTGTGCACGTGCTTCAAATCATCGCGAAATCGCGCGCGCGATGCTTCGTAGGTTTCGGGAAAAAGATCTGCGATATTCATAAGGTCAACCGGAATCGAGCGTTTACGCGGTTTTCCGAAATCGAGTCACCCGCTAAAGCGTCAAATCCAATTTCCAACATCCAACTTCAAATTTCAAAACGGACCAAACCGCATCGCGACCGCGAGCGCGAGAAACGCGATCGTGATCAACGCGATCCAAAACCACAAGCCGAGTGTCCAGCGCAACCATTTCGGATAACTCACAACGGTCAAGCCGAGCGCGATGAGCAGAACCGGGTTTGTCGGATACGCGAGATTGGAAAAGCCATCGCCGAAGCAGTACGCCAACACGGTTGTCTGTCGCGTCACGCCAACCAGGTCGGCGAGCGGCAACAAGATCGGCATCAGCAAAAATGATTTCGCGGACGCGGACGCGACAAAAATTTCGATGCCGAGCGCGAGCGCGTAAATCGCGAGCGCGGCGATAAATGGATTCGCGCCGGCAAATGCTTGCGCCGCGTTGTGCAAAATCGTGTCCATAATCCCGCCCTGCGCGACGATGTGTTTCACACTCACCGCCATCAAAATCAGCGGCACGCCCGGCGCGATCCCGGTGGTGCCATCCCACGCCGCTTTGCCGACGACGCGCCCGCCCGCGCCCGCGATCAATCCCGCGCCGATGCCGCCGATCAAAAAGAATACGCCGACGAGTGGCAAGGACAAATCGGAAATGTCCGGCACAAATGGCGCGGCAAAGAGCGTGAGCAAAATCAGAACGAGAAAAATCGCGAACCACGCGATGGCGCGTCCCAGTTTCGGGTTTGCCATCGCGTCGAGATCGAGCGGTTTGAATTTCGCGCGCGCCGCGCGATCCGCATCATACACCGGCGACGATGCCGGGTTGCGTTCGACCTGGCGCGCGTGGCGCACGAGAAAAATCGCGAGCGTCGCGTAAATCGCGATAAAGATCGGCACGCGCAATTCGATGCCGGAAAAAAGCGGCAAGCCCGCGAGTTTCTGCGCGACGCCAATCGTGAACGGATTTGTCAGCGCCGCCGAGAATCCCAGGTTTGTCGCGAGAATGCTCATCCCCAAGCCGGTGAGCGAGTCCCAACCCAGGAAATATGCAAGCGCGATCATCAACGGCACAAGCGGCACGACCTCTTCAAAAATTCCAAAGAACGCACCGAGCAACATAAAGAAAAATGAAACGATCAGCAAGAGCGCGTATTTGCGCGCGCCAAATCGTTTGACCAAGCGCGCGAGTGTTGCGTTCAAAATTCCGCTCTTGTCGAGCACTGCGAACGCGCTTCCAACCATCAACAGAAAAACGATGATGATGATCACAGTCAAGCCGTCTGCGCTCCCCAACACTTCAATCGGCGCGGTGAACCAGCGCCAGATCGGATAATCGGGATGTGCGATCAGTTGGAACGATTTGGGATCGATCACCGCGCGACCATCCTGCATCACGCGCGCGTAACTGCCGGCGGGAATGATCAAAGTCAAAATTCCCGCGAGCATCATCAGCACAAATAAAATGATCGCGGATTGCAAAAATGCTTGCGCGCTAATTTGCGCGCCGGATTTTTGTTCCATCCCATTCCTCGTAGTCTAGCCCCTTGTGGGCGTCCGTTCAAATTACGCCCACGAGGGGCTATGCTACCGGCAAGTTCAGCGAGATCAACATCAAATCATCCGCGCCGGTATTTTCGTACGCGTGCGTTTGTCCTGCCGCGATTTGAATGACGATCCCGGCGCGCGCATCGAATTGTTGATCGTCAATTTCGACAACACCTTGCCCGCTCAAAAAATAAAACAGGTGCGCGTACTCGTCGCGATGCGTTTCAAATTTTCCCCGGTTGCCAATCAAGCGACGCGAGATCAAATGGTAGAGGCATAACCGAGATTCCTCACTTCGTTCGGAATGACAACTCATGAAATGTTTGCAAACAAATGAGCCAGGTCGCCCGGCTCATTGTAGAAAATCACGTTCCGCGCAATGCCGTGCAAGGTTGTCGAGATGTCCGCGCCGCGTTGCGCGATGACGATAATTGGAATTTGTTTTGCGCGTGCGTAACCGGCTTCGATGCCAACGCCGACACCTTTCTCGGTCAGATCAATCACGACCAGATCGCTCGCGTCAATCGCCGCGAATGTGCGCGCCATCAGTTCGCGCGAATCGAAATGCGCGCGTCCCCATTCTTCGACATCGCGCGCGATGCAGATCGTCGCGCAAGCGTTTTGCGCGAGCGCGGCGCAAATCGCTTCGATGCGCGCGCGGTTCGCGTGGTCGGCGTGATATTTGATCGAAAGAAAAACGCGCGTCATCGTTCGAGTAGTTGCCGGACGGCGTTCGACAAGTATTTCGCTTCGCCCATAAAACGCGTTTTGTATTCGGGATGTTTGGCGAACCATTCGCGCGGCGTCAACGCGCCTTTTTCCGCGTTGCATTTCAAGCACGCCAGCACGCGATTCGATTTGTTGTCCAACACGCGCCGCGCAACGCGATACTCGCGCCAGCGCGAAATTGGAACGACGTGATCAATTGTCAGTGTGTCGGCACTGCCGCAGTACGCGCAGACCTCGTGTGATTTTGACATTTTTTCTAATGTCATTCCGAGCAAAGCGAGGAATCTCCTCCGTCGCGCGGAGATTCCTCGCTTCGCTCGGAATGACATGCTTTAATTTTTTTCCGCGATACTCGCCGGGTAACGCCGCGCCCAGCCGCGCGTACCAAACTCGCCGCGACCTTGGTAGCGCGATTCTTCCACAAACTTGTCGCTCTGTCCGAACAAAATAGATTCCGTGATTTCTTTTTGCAATAGCGCGTCCAATTCTTTCAGCACGCCGATTGCCACCGCATCGTACGCGCGATTGTGTTGTTCGGTCGGATCGTTTTTCAAATCGAACAACGCGGTCATGCCATTTTTATAGCGGCACAATTTCCATTCGTCACTGCGAATCACAAAGCCCAGTTCAGTCGCGCCGAAAAGATATTCGCGCGCATCGCCGAGCTGGATCGAATCATTGTCGCGGCGCGGCGTTTGCCCGGCGAGCGCGAGAATCGTCGCGTACAGATCGGTCAGCGAAACGGTGCGCGAGACAACCTGGGGCGCGGACGTGTTCGGCAAGTGGACAATCAACGGAACGTGCGCGGCGGGCCCGAAAAAGACATGCTTGCTGATCAAGTTGAAATCGCCAAGCAAATCGCCGTGATCGGACGCGAAAATGATCGCGGTGTCATCCGCGCG
>JACRPR010000204.1 GCA_016223105.1 Chloroflexota bacterium
ATCGCGTTTTATCGCGATGTGCTAAACATTCCATTCGATTATGCCGCGCCGGGTTGGGCGCAATTCAAATCGTCCGGCGCGGCGTTGGTTTTGCATCCAAAACTCGCGAGCCAAAAAGCGCAACCGCAAAATTCGCGCGTGCACATCACGTTTCGCGTGGACGATCTGGACGCGGTGTATCGCGCGCTCATCGCGAAATCGGTGCGCTTTATCGCGCCGCCCGCGGTGGTCGGATTCGGCAAACACGCGACCTTGCTCGATCCCGAAGACAATCAAATTGATCTGATCGAGTGGGCGATGTCGAATGAAGCGCGTGTGATTTCGGACGCGACCATCGTCAACGACATTCTCGCAAAATCGCCGGAAGCGATGAGCGTGTTTGAAGATCACGGTATTCGCATTTGCGGCGGATGTATCGTTTTGCTCAATGCGTCGGTGCGTGGCACAGCAGAGTACAGCGGATTGTCGCCGCGCGAAACGGCTGAGTTGGTTCAAGAGTTGAACGAAAAATTATCGTCGCCGCATTGATCCTGGGATGGAGGTTGAAATGAAAACGCATGCTTTTACGGCAGTGCTTTATAAAGATGATGATCTTTTTGTCGCGGAATGTCCCGAAGTTGGAACGGTGAGCCAAGGCACAACGATTGAAGAAGCCGTGCATAATTTGAAAGAGGCGACCGAATTATACCTCGAAGAGTTTCCGATGAAAGAAATCGCGCGCCCCTGGGTAACAACCTTCGAGGCGATATATGCCTAAATTGCATCGTGTTTCCGGGCACGAATGTATTCGCGCGTTGGAGCGAATGGGATTTGTGCAAACACGCCAACGCGTAAGTCATGTGGTGCTGAAAAATCGACTGCCGATGGTGAAGTTGGTTGTGTCGTGCCACTGCATCGCCAAGTCGCGATTGGAACTTTACGCGGCATACTGAAGCAAGCGCGCGTGTCGCCCGAAGAATTTCTCGAACATTTGTAAACGATGAGGTGACCAAATGAATCGCAAACAAAAATCATTGATTGATCGTCTCGAAGCGAGCGGACAAGATTTCGCGCGGTATCTCGCGCAGTTGTCGGACGCGGAATTATTTACGTCGTCCGCGCCGACCGAGTGGACGATTCACCAAGCCGCCGCGCACATGCGCGACACGGAGCAGTACGTTTTTCTCGCGCGCGTCGAACGCATTATGAACGAAGTGCATCCCGCCGTGCAAAATTTCGACCAGGGCGAGCATTGGCAAACCCATCCGTATTCCGCGAAGGAGCCGCTCGAAAAAATCATTTCCGATTTTCGCGCGGCGCGGCGCAAACTGATCGCGCGCTTGAAAAAATCTTCGAACCAGGATTGGGCGAACCGGGCGGCACATTCCGCGTACGGAAAAATTTCGCTCGAGTGGTTGGCGATGCACAATTATCATCACACGCTCGAACACATCGCGCAGATCGGTTACGCGCGCGAAAAGCAAGTGCTCGCGGAGTTGAAGGGGGCGCGATGAACTCGGGACGCGTGTTCTGGGCAGTTGTGTTGATCGCGCTCGGCGTGGTGCTTCTCGCCGGAAATTTGAACTTGTTCCGGTTTCGCTGGGATATGCTGTGGGCGGTGACGCTGATTCTCGTCGGCATCTGGTTTGTTTGGCGCGCGTTTGTGCCCGCGCAACATCACGACGTAAATTTTTTTGCGGGCATTGGCGAACTGCGCCCGAACTTGGGCGGCAAAGAAATTCGGCGCGAAGAATTTTCGCACGGCATCGGCGAATGTGATCTCGATCTCACGCGCGCGACGATTCCCGATGGCGAAAGTACGGTCAAGGCGTCGCTCGGCATCGGCGAGTTGAAAATTCGCGTGCCGCGCGATCTCGCGTTGCGCGCGCAAGTGAACGCGGGAATGGGCGAGGCGCAAGTCGGTGATCAAAAAGATGACGGCATCGGTCCGCAAATTCATTTTCAATCGGACGATTACGCGACTGCCGCGCGCAAACTTTTCATCGAAGCGAACGTCGGGCTGGGCAAAGTCGAAATCAAACGCCGCGCGTGAGTGTCGTTGCGAGGAGGCGGTTTTTGCCGACGAAGCAATCTCCGCGTGGTACGTGGGGATTGCTTCGCAAACACCGCTCGCAATGACAAAATCCAAAATCTGAAATCCGAAATCCAAAATCTGAAATCCGAAATCCGAAATCTGAAATTCTTTCACCGGGGGCAATGATGGCTTTTGAAAACATTCTCGTAACAATTGATGGCGCGATTGGATTGATTCAATTGAATCGTCCGAAAGTATTGAACGCGTTGAACGATGCGTTGACAACCGAACTCGCGGACGCGCTCGAAGAATTGGATCACAATGACGCGGTGCGGTGCATCGTTCATTGATCAGATGAAATCCGCGACGCCGTTGTGGATGATGAACAACGCGTCGATCAATCGCAACTTTGATCGCGTGCGGCGCACGAGCAAACCGATTGTGGCGGCGGTGAGCGGTTATTGTCTCGGCGGCGGATGCGAGCTCGTGATGGCGTGCGATATGGTGATCGCGTCCGAAACCGCACAGTTCGGTCAACCGGAAATCAGCATCGGGATCATTCCCGGCGCGGGCGGCACGCAACGGCTGACGCGCGCGTTCGGCAAATCGCGCGCGATGGAACTAATTCTCACCGGCAAATTTTTCACCGCGCAAGAAGCGCACGCGCGCGGACTCGTCTCGCGCATTGTGCCGCCGGAATTGTATCTCGATGAAGCGAAATCGCTCGCGCGCGACATCGCGAGCAAACCGCCGGTCGCGGTGCGGCTCGCGAAGGAAGCGATCAACAAAGCGTACGAAATGACGTTGACCGAAGGATTGAATTTTGAAGCGCGCTTGTTCCATATGTTGTTCTCGACCGAAGATCAAAAAGAAGGAATGGCGGCGTTTGTTGAAAAACGCAAACCGGAATGGAAAGGAAAATAGCCATGGCTGAAATGGCTGACCCCGAACAGATTACGATCATCGAAGGACCGACGCCGGAATTTCATGTCGTGATGGATCCGTGGACGTTGTCCCTGCTCGAAGGACATATTCCGTACATCATCGCGACATGCCAGGTGCGTTCGTACAACGGCGAAAAATTGATGGAGCGGTGTTTGCGCGCGTGGGACAATCATCGCGTCATCAAATTGGATTACCGGCAAATTGATGGCTTGCGGCGTCAAGTAGATATTGTCAGCGCGCGCCTCGAAAAAATCGAAGAGGTGGACGTGCTGAATTTGTGGGTGCGTCAACCGGTTCGCAAATTGATCAACATCGTCAACGACGACTCGCTCAAGTTCGGAGACGACGAATGAAACCAGTGCGCGTTGGTGTGATCGGCGCGGGCTGGGGACAATTGCAGATCGAAGCGTTTCACCGCGTGCGCGCGATGCAAGTCGTCGCGTTGTGCGATTCGGACAAATCGAAATTGGAGAGCGTCGCCAAGCGATACAAAATCGCGACGACGTTTTCGAATCATCGCGATTTGCTCGCGCGCGATGATGTGGATTTGATCAGCATCGCGACACCGCCGGGTTTGCACTATGCGATCACGCGCGCGGCGATTGACGCGGGCAAGCACATCGTTTGCGAAAAGCCGCTCGCGCTCGCGGACAACGACGCGCGCGATTTGCTTGCACTCGCGGAAAAACGCAACGTCGTTCACGCGGTTGATTACGAAATGCGTTATCTCCCGGCAATCGCGTACGCGAAAGAATTGATTGACGAAGAATATCTGGGTCAACTCTTGCGCGTGGATGTAACGATGACGCTCCCGGTCGCGTGGAGCCGCGAGCACGGCAACTGGGCGGCGGATGACGCGCGCGGCGGCGGCGTGATGATGGAACTGGGTTTGCATTTCATTGACATTCTGCGTTGGTGGTTCGGCGATGTGCGCGAAGTGATCGCGGAACGGCGCACAAATTTTCCGACGCTGAAAATTCCGTACGCATCGGGTAATGGTTTTACAACCCAGACGATCACCGGCGATGACGCGTTTTGGTGCGTGTTCCGATTCGCGCGCGGCGGCGAAGCGGTGTTGAATTTTATTTCCGGCGCGCGCTATGATCCCGGTTGGACGGTCGGCGCGTACGGACAAACCGGTTCGCTTGTCGTGCAGGGTGGCGGATTGCTGGGAATGCGCGACGGTGATCGCGAGATGGCGATTCTGCCGATTCCGAAACGACTCGAACTTGGCGACAATCCGCGCGATCCGTTGATGTGGGGAATGGTGAAATTGTTCGAGCGCGTTGCCGCGAAAATAAATTGCGAGGATGACGCGAAACCGTTTCCCAATTTTCGCGACGGCGTAGAAAATTTGCGACTTGTGCACGCGATTCGCCGCGCGGCGCAAGAACGCAAGTGGATTGAATTGTAACAATCGCGAATGATGGAGTCGAGCGTTTACGCGGTGGCTTGCTCGGACAAACAACCCGCTGAAGCGTCGAATCCAATTTCAAACATCCAACATCCAACTTCCAATCTCCATCTCCAATCTCAACCAGAGGTGAACAATGCCGTACTCAACTTTGCTTTTTGAAAAATCCGAAGCCGTCGCGACGATCACATTGAATCGTCCCGACAAGAGCAACGCGTTCGACGATGCGATGATTGGCGAAATGCTCGACGCGCTCAAAACGATTGAACGCGACGCGGAGATTCGCGCGGTCGTCATTACCGGCGCGGGCAAAAATTTTTGCGCGGGTCAGGATTTGAGCGCGATTCTCGAACGCTACAAATCGCCGGGCGGCGTCAATTTCGGTGAGCATCTTCGCAAAACGTACAACCCGATCATCACGCGGATCCGCGCGCTTGAAAAACCGGTGATTGCCGCGATCAATGGCGCGGCGGCGGGCGCGGGCTTGGGGCTCGCGTGCGCGTGCGATTTGCGGCACGCGTCCGAGAATGCGAAATTCAGAATGGCGTTCATCGGCATCGCGCTTGCGCCGGATTCCGCGACCTCGTTTTTCTTGCCGCGCTTGATCGGTGTCGGGCGCGCGACCGAGATGGCATTCACGAACGAACTCGTTGATGCGCCGACCGCGTTGCAATACGGCTTGGTCAATCGCGTGTTGAGCGCGGATGAACTGTTGCCCAAGACGCGCGAGTTCGCGATCAAACTCGCGCACGCGCCGACAAAAAGTATCGGACTCACCAAGCGCGCGCTCAATCGCGCAATGGCATCCGATTTGGATGGCGCGCTCGAAAGCGAAGCGTTTGTGCAAGAGATCGCCGGGCACACGGCGGATCACATTGAAGGCGTGCAAGCGTTCATCGAAAAACGCGCGCCGCAGTTCAAGGGGAAATAACAACGAATTTTAGGATTTCACAAAGTGGCGAAAAGTTGATCGCAGGCGCAAGGATTTTTCTGATTCTCTGTTTCACAAAAGAGAAAAATGCCTTACGTCTGCGTCAAGTGTTTGGAAAAATTCGTTAATCCTAAAATTCGTTGTTATATTTTAGGGGGATCAATGACTCAATTCAAGCGCGAGAACGAAGCGCACGAAATCGAAGAACGCATGGCGGCGGAGATCGCCGCGGCAAAAATAATCGAGTCGGCGGATCAGATGACCGCGTTTTATCGCGAGCATCTGATCAATTTGTTGTATATGCAAGCCGATTCCGAACTCGCGGGCGCACTCGGTTATGTGCCGTGCGTGCCGCGCGCGCCGACGGTCGAAGAATATCTCGCCGCGTCAATGATCGTGAAAGATGAATTTCGCCACGCGCGCGTCGTCTACAAATTGTTGGAGAACCTGGGCGAAGATGTGGACGCGCATGTACGCGCGCACGATTTCACGATGCGCGTGTCCGATACCGCCGCGAACCTGGGCAGTCAACGCGCGGCGGAGGATAAACGCGTCAATATTTTTTACTACCCGATTGATTCCTGGGTTGACTTTTGTATGTTCAATTTTTGTATGGATCGCGGCGCGGGACATCAACTAGAAGATTCGCTCGACGCGAGTTACAAACCCTGGGCGCGCGTGCTGGACGGGATTTTCAAGGAAGAAAAATTTCACATCGCGCACGGCGACAACTGGGTCAAGCGACTCGCGCAAGATCCGAAAACGCACGACGCCGCGCAAGCGGCGCTCGATAAATGGTACATTCGCACGATGAACATTTTCGGGCGACCCGATTCGCCGAAAAATAAAATCTATCGCGAAATCGGATTGAAGAAACGCGATAATCACGCAGTTCGAATCGCGTTCGCAAATGAAGTTGCGGAGCGGTGCAAAGAAAACGGTTTGCAACTTGCCGAATGGAAACCGGACTGGGACAACTTGCCCTGGGACGCGTACGTTGTAGGATAAATTTTTGTCTTGGACGCGGACGAACACGGAAGAATTAAAAAATCCGTGTTCGTCCGCGTCCTATTTTTTCTTATTGTGATTTCTGGCTTGATACTGTATAATCGCGTCAACAAGCACGCTTTACGCATTACGTTTTACGTTTCAGGAGTTCACTATGCCACGTCGCGCAACCCGCGTCGAAGATGTCGCGAATCGCGATGTTCTCGATGACATTGCTTTTGGATTTTACAAAGCCGCGGTTTTAAAAGCCGCGGTTGAATTGGAAATTTTTACGCGCATCGCCGAAGGGCATCGCACCGTGCCGTCGCTCACGCGCATCACGAGCGCGAGCGAACGCGGCACGCGCATTTTGTTGGACGCGCTCTGTTTTATCGGGATGCTCACGCGCGATCGTTTTGAGTACAAACTCGCGCCGACCGCCGAATCATTTTTGGTCAAAGGTAAACCGACTTATTTTGGCGATGCCGCGCTCGGCAATTTCGCGTGGGATGCGCGCGGACAGTTGAGCAAAACGGTTCGCACCGGCAAACCGATTTCGCCCATCGCGACGAGCGACGCGTTCGAACCGATCTGGGCGGGCGGTGCGGCATCGCATCTCGCGGATTGGCAAAAAAATCTCGCGGACCTGAACGCGCTGTGGGACAAGCTCGCGATTGCGCCGGATGTGAAATCTCTGCGCGTGCTCGATGTTGCGTGCGGCTCCGGCATTTTTTCGTTCGCGCTCGCGAAGCGCTTGCCAGTCGCGCGTATCACCGCGTTGGATCGCGCGATGATTTTGCCGTACGCGAAACATCTCGCGGAAGCGCTGGGCATTTCGTCCCAGGTTGCGTTCGTCGTCGGCGATGTGTTGAACCTCGAACTCAAATCCGAAGCGTTCGACCTGGTTTTATTCGGCAACGTTACCCAGTATCTCAGCCCCGAACAAAATATCGGCGCGTTGCGGAAAGCATTCGAATCGCTCGCGCCGAACGGACGCATCGTCATCGCCGCGCCGATTGCGGATGAAGATCACAAAGGTCCGGGCGAAGTGCCGATGATCGGCGTCGAAACCTTGTTGTTCAGTTCCGATGGCGACATTTACACATTTGTCGAATATCGCGGAATGTTGGAGACCGCCGGTTTTTCCGAAGTTACAACGTACAAAGACGATTGGGGTTTGATTAGCGCGCGGCGCATCGAAAAACCGAAGGCATAATGGAATGAACATCGCGGCAATTCTTTTCGATCTCGGCGACGTGATTATGCAAGAGGAAACGGAATTTAAGGACGCCGAGTTGAACACACAACACGCGGAACTCGTGGACGGAATGGGCAACGCGTTGCGCGCCTTAAAAGCGCGCGGGTATAAATTCGGACTCGTCGCGGACACGCGCCCGAAAACCGCGCGGAATGTTTTGCACCAGCATAATTTGTACGATCTGTTCGATACGCTCGCGATTTCCGAAGAGGTCGGTTGCGAGAAACCCGATCCGCGTATTTTCCGCGCCGCGCTTGATGCGCTAAACATCGCGCCCCAGGATTACGCGCGCGTGTTGATGATCGGCAATCGGCTTGCGCGCGATGTGCGCGGCGCGAACGATCTCGGTTTGATTTCGGTGTACTTGCACTGGAACGAACGCTACGCGCACGAGAACGATGGTTCGGTGCCGCGTTACGAGGTGCGGAACGCGCGGGAGTTGGTTGAGTTGGTGGAGCGGATCCGTAAAGCGTAAAACGTAAAACGTAATTACCACTTACCATTTACTAATTACTTTGTTTGAATGGACGCATCTCAATTACCTAGAGTTACCCAAGACGAAAATGATCTAAATTTCGCCGCGCGCTACGCGCCGATCATTCTCGCGGATGAACGCGAGCCGTTCGAGTTGGTCGCGGTTGGGTACACGATTTTTGATCGCGAAGACGCGTCGCCGTCGTTCAAGCGGCGCGTCGAGTGGGGCAGTGCCGGGTATCCCGCGACGCGCGCGATTGAATACGCGCTGTGGTGGGATTGGGACATTGGGCATCTGTACGAACTTGAACACGCGTGGATTTTTCTTGACGCGCGCGACCGGGTCGTCGTGGTCGAAGCGAGCTGGCACGGCATGTTTGGGCATGCGGAAGACGCGCGCTTTGAAAACACGCATCCGATTTTGTTCGCGCAACCGGGCAAGCATGCGCTGACGGCGAATGTTTCCGCGTTTGAAGAAATTCGCGAATGGGCGGAGCGCGAAGCCGGACCCGACGCGGGCAAAGATGGTTTGCTCGACAACGGTTTGTTTCGCGGACGATTACCCAAGACACCCGAAGCCGATGCGCGCGTCACCGCGTACCTGAAACAACGCGCGTTCATACCAGCGTGGAAATTTTCCAAACGATTTGAAATCACGCGCGCTCTGCTCGTGCCCTGGCGCGCGCTCGCAGAATGGATTCCCGCGCGCGTCGCGTGGTGGCTTGCGCGAATTTAGGATTTACGATTGATGATTTCTGATTTGAAACCATCGCCCGAACCGGACGCGATTCAACGCGCGATTGAGTTTGGGGTTGACATCACATTAATCGTAAATCGTAAATCTAAAATCATAAATCTGAAATCTGAAATCCTCACCGGGGTGACGAATGCCTCTTCTCGATCTCGATCTCTATCGCAAAGAAATTGTCGTTTCCGAAAAACCGCTCATCCGCTTGAGCGTGATTGACGCGGGGCGTTTTCCGGCGGAGCGCACGCTCTTGTTCCTTCACGGTTTCGGCGGATTCGCTCTGCAGTGGGAAAAACAACTCACCGAGTTCGCCGAAAAAAATCGCGTGATCGCGTTGGATGTGCGCGGGCATGGTTTGTCCGATCAACCCGACGGCGCGTACACGATGGATGAATTGCTCGGCGATCTCGAGCGCGTGGTTGAAGCGTTGCGCTTGCCGGAAAAATTTGTGTTGCTCGGTCATTCTTTCGGCGGCGCGATCGCGGCATCGTACACCGTCAAGCATCCCGAACGTGTTGAACGCTTGGTCGTCGCCGGCACGTCCGCCGAATTTGATCTCAACGATTTTTACAAACTCGCGTTCAAACTGCCGGTCGCGATTGCCGAACCGATCCGCGCGAAATTTCCGCGCAACGTTGCCGCGCCCGCGCACGTTTTGAAAGCGATGTACCATAACGCGATGATCAAATGGAACGGCAAAGAGATTTTGCCGCGTGTGCGCGTGCCGACGCTCGTAATCCTGGGACATCGCGACATTACGTTCAAGCGCGCCGCGTACGAAGCCGTCGCCGATTTAATTCCCGGCGCGCAGATCGCGAAAATTCCGGTCTCGGCGCATATGGTGCAACTCGAACGCCCCGACGCGGTCAATCGCGCGATTTCGCGTTTTCTCGGCGGCGGCGCGGTCTCGTGGCGCGAAGGGCGCGAGCGCGAAGTGCTCGACTTGGTCAAAACGCGTCCCTGGCTCAAGCATTACGAAGCGCACGTTCCGTACACGCTCGCGTATCCATCGCAACCCCTGTTTCGATTTCTCGATGCCGCGGCGCGGCGACATCCCAATCAACGCGCGATTATTTTTTATGATCGCACGCTCACCTATCGCGAATTGAACGACGCGACGAATCGTTTTGCGAACGCGCTGATCGATCTCGGCGTCAAGAAAGGCGATCGCGTCGCGCTGCTCCTGCCGAACTCGCCGCAAATGATGATCGCGTATTATGGCGCGCTCAAAGCCGGCGCAATCGTCGTCAGTTTGAATCCATTATTCAACGCGGACGAACTCGCGCATCAATTGAACGATTCCGGCGCGGAGACGATTGTCGCGCTCAGTTTGTTTTATCCAATGATCCGCGTGCTTCGAGCCGGGACGCCGCTCAAGCACGTCATCGTTACGAACATCAAAGAATATTTTTCCGGCATCCGCCGCGTGTTGTTCGAGCAAGTGCGCGAAGCGCGCGAAGGTCATCGCGTCGATGTGCGCGGCGAAACCGGCACCTACGCGTTTCAAGATTTACTCGTGAAAGCGTCGAACGTGGCGCCGACCGTTGTAGTTTTGCCGGACGATCTCGCGCTGATTCAGTACTCAAGCGGCACGACCGAATTGCCGAAAGGTGTGATGCTCACGCACACGAACGTCGTCGCGAACACGGTGCAAATTCGATATTGGCTCACCGATATTGAAGAAGGCAAAGAAACGATTTTGAGTGTTTTGCCGTTTTCCCATTCGTACGGAATGACGACGTGCTTGAACCTGGGCATCTCGATTGCCGCGACGCAAATTTTACTGCCGACGTTTTCGACCGGTGAAGTTCTGCAGGTGATCGCGAAACATCGCCCCACACTTTTTCCCGGCGTGCCGACAATGTACGTTGCGATCAATAATTTTCCCAAGGTGCGGCGCTATAAATTGTCAACGATTCGCGCGTGCGTGAGCGGCGCCGCGCCGTTGCCGCTCGAAGTTCAAGAAGCATTCGAAAAATTGACGCGCGGCAAATTGGTCGAGGGTTATGGCTTGACCGAAGCGGGACCGGTAACGCACGCGAATCCAATCTATGGGCAAAGAAAAACCGGGACGATTGGTGTGCCATTGCCGGACACGGAAGCGAAAATCGTTGACCTGCACACGCGCCAGGATGTCGCAGTCGGCACGATTGGCGAACTCGCGGTGCGCGGTCCGCAAGTGATGCGCGGCTATTGGAATCGTCCGAACGACACGGCGAATGTGTTGAGCGAAGACGGTTGGTTGTTCACCGGCGATCTCGCGCGCGAGGACAACGATGGATATTTTCAAATCATTGATCGCAAAAAAGATATGATTCTCGCCGGCGCGTATAATGTGTACCCGCGCGATATCGAAGAAGTGCTGTACGAAAATCCCAAAATCCTCGAAGTTGCCGTCGCGGGGCTTCCGCCGGACGGCGGCGATCAATTCGTCAAAGCGTATGTCGTTTTGAAAAAAGGCGAGATGGCGACGCCCGAAGAATTTATCGCGTTTTGTCGAATGCGGCTTGAGGAATCCGCAGTGCCGCGCCTCGTCGAGTTTCGCGATCAGTTACCCAAGACGTTTGTGGGCAAGGTGTTCAAGCGCAAACTGATCGAAGAGGAGAAAAAGCAGTAAACAGTGAGGCAGTGAACAGTGAACAGTAAACGGTGCGCGCCAACTGTTCACTGTTGACTGTTGACTGACCACTGACCACTATGCCGCTCCTCGCGCTCGTCCTGGTTCTCATCGCCGCGTTTCTGCACGCGTTTTGGAATTTGCTCGCCAAAGACGCGCACGACTCGTCCGCGTTTATGTGGTGGGGCGTCGCGCTTGGCGCGACGTGGTACGGCGTTTGGGTGCTCGCACAAACCTGGATCGGCATGCCGATCCAGGTTTGGTTAGTTTTTATTCCCAGCATCATCGCCGAAGTTGCGTACGTCCGGCTGATCACGCGCGGGTACGCGACTGGCGATCTGTCCCAGGTTTATCCCATCGCGCGCGGCGCGCCGCCGTTGTTAATCGCGTTGTGGAGCGCGATTTTTTTGAACGAGCGATTGCCTCTGCTCGTGCGCGCGTTACTGCATCGCCCCGCGCAATTCGCGCTACTCGCCGCGATCTGTGTTTCGATTTACTCGACGCTCGACAAGTTGAATATGCAATTCGTTTCGCCAATCGTTTACAACGTGTGGGTGTATGCGGGCATCGCGATTGGTTACGCGCCGGTCGTGTGGGTGCGTTCGCAACGCGCCGCGACCGTGCGCGAAATCAAAACGAGTTGGCGCAAAATTTTGATCGGCAGTGTCGCAACGATTTCAAGTTACGCGCTCGCGCTGACCGGGATGGCAATGACCGCGGCGAGTTATGTCGGTGCGGTGCGCGCGACGAGTGTCGTGATCGGCGCGCTGTTTGGCTGGCTGTGGTTGAAAGAAAGTTTCGGACCCTTGCGCGTGTTTGCATCGTGCGTGATGCTCGCCGGGTTAATTCTGATCGCGCTCGCGTAATCCCACAGACCTTCCAGGTCGCTTGCGCGAAAACCTGGAAGGTGTTGTATAATAATCGCAATTTCAATTGAGGTGAAAAAATGGCAACGGTAGAAATCTCCGACAAGGTGTACGATCAACTCGTCGCGTTCAAGCCGGTCGTCGAATCTATCTTGGAAGTGTCGCTCGACTTTGACAAGTACGTCGAAATTCTTTTGCGGCTCGCGCCCGACTTTGTGTTGAGCGATGTGTTGGGACACGCCGATCCGCCCTCGTTGATTCAAACGATTGAAGAACTCGCGCATCGTAATCCCAAGCCGGTGTATTCGTTTCTTGCGGAAGAATTGCTCGCAGGTCGCCAGATGGTCGAAGCGCAAAAACGCGCGGATGTGAAAAAGCGATTGGGGTTCAAGGACATGACCGAATGAAATCGCTGACCGAACATTTGTGGATGCACACGCCGACGAAACGCGCGTTCGTCAACATCACTCGGCAAGTCGAAGACCTCGTGCAAAAAAGTGGAGTACGCGAAGGAATCGTATTGTGCAACGCAATGCACATCACCGCGAGCGTGTTCATCAACGACGACGAGTCCGGCTTGCATCGCGATTTTGAGCGCTGGCTCGAAAAACTCGCGCCGCACGAACCGACCGCGCAGTACGCGCACAACAACGGCGAGGATAATGCGGACGCGCATTTGAAACGCCAGATTATGGGGCGCGAAGTGGTCATCGCGATCACGAATGGCAAACTCGATTTCGGACCTTGGGAACAAATTTTTTACGGCGAGTTTGACGGACAACGACGCAAACGCGTGTTGGTGAAAATTATTGGCGAGTAAATTTTTGACGCATGTGTATTTTTTCGATGCTCCCGCGCATCTTATAAGCAAATGCCGATTGTGTGGATTTGTTTGTGTGGAGGCGCTATGTTTACTCCAGATAAAGTGCGCGACGAACCGGCTGAATCGAGTTTCGCCATTTACAAAGATCGCTTGAACTATTTGCGACGCATTGAGCGAAAAGACGCTGTCGCACCGCCGCAAAAAACGGAAAAAGATGAAAAGCCGCCGCGCCAACCGACCGACCAAGAATGACCCAATTTTGGGCGCGACAAAAAGCCGTGAGCAATGACGCTCCGGCTTTTTTGTTTTTAAAATGTTTCGCATTTATGGTCGCGGTGGTTTGGCTTGTGATGGTTCAAAGGGTTGATGAAGCGGTGTGATAAGTGCCGACGCAAGTTTCTGACTGTCTTGCCGTAGAATTGCTCGACGGATGCGAGATTGTTGAGGTACAAGATTAAAAAAAAAAGAAAAAGAAA
>JACRPR010000205.1 GCA_016223105.1 Chloroflexota bacterium
AGGAGACCATCATGTTCGACGCACTCAAACGTCCGGTCGGTTGGATTTTGCACGTCGGTGATTTGATCGCGCTCGCGCTGTTCGTGTTTATCGGGCAGCGCAACCACGAGACCGTTAACGCGAATCCTCTGCTCGGCATCGCGCAGACGACCTTGCCGTTCATCGTGCCCTGGCTTATCAGCGCGGCGCTCCTCGGCGCGTATCGTCTGGACGCGCGCGAACGTCCCGCGCGTTTTCTCGCGCGTTCGCTCAACGCGTGGCTCGTCGCGATCACGTTCGCGCTCGTGTTCCGCGCGTACCTGCTCGGCAGTGCCACGATCCAAACCATGTTCGCCATCACCGCGACCGGCTTTGGTGGACTATTCTTGCTCGGCTGGCGATTGCTCTTTCTCTTGTCGCGTCAATCCGCGCGCGCGTGAAACAATCAACTTGATCCGCGAATTACGCGAATTGCGCGAATAAGAATGAAAGAATCAGCGGAGATTCGCGTAATTCGCGGATAAAATATTGATAATGCCCCGCCAAGAAATACTCACGACCAAACTGATTCCACCGCGCTTGCCGCGTTATGCCTTGCTTCGCCCGCGCGTCGACGCACAGTTGCGCGCGTCGCTCGATCATCGCGTCACGTTGATGCAGGCGAGCACCGGCTATGGCAAGTCCACCGCGCTCGCGCACATCGCCGAATGGAACATTCCGCTTTTTTGGTACAGCGCGAGTGAAGGCGACGCTGATCCGTACCTCTTTCTCGCGCACCTCATCGCCGCGTTTCGTTTCGGACTCGAAAATTTTTCCGACGCGCCGCTCGCAATTTTGCAAGACACCGGCGCGACGCGCCGCGCGGTGGACGCGCTTCTCAACACGCTGAACGACGCGCTCCACGCGCCCGCGCTCCTCGTGATTGACGATTATCACCTCGCGACTTCAACCGAAGTGGACACACTCGCGGATCATTTTCTCGCGTTTCTCCCGCGCGATGTGCATGTGATCGTCGCGACGCGCTACGCGAATCAACCGGCGTGGGAACATTTTCCGGCGTGGCGCGCGCGCGGGCAAGTCGGCGAAATCAAACGCGACGCGCTTGCGTTCACGCGCGACGAAATCGCCGCGCTCTTTCGCGACAAGTACGCGTTCGATTTATCCGCGCGCGAAATTCAATTGTTGGAAGAGCGCACCGAAGGGTGGCCCATCGCGTTGCAATTGGTGTGGCAAGAAATGCGCGCGAATCCCAAAACCGACATCACGGCATTGTTCGCGCGCGGCACCGATTCGCTCGAAACCTTGTTCGCGTATCTCGCGCGTGATGTGCTCGCGCAACAATCGCCCGCCGCGCAAGAATTTTTACTCGCGACTTCGGTTTTGCGCGAACTCGACGCGGCATCCTGTGGCGCAGTCTTTCAGACTGCGGATTCCGCCGCATTGCTCGCGCATTTGCACGCGCGCGATTTATTCGTCGTCGCGCTCGGCGACGCGCACTATCGCTATCATCATTTGTTCCACGATTTTTTGCGCGCGCACGCGCAACGCGAAAATCCGGTGGCGGTCACGGCGCGACATCGCGCCGCGGCGGAATTTTATCGCCGCGCGGAAAATTTCGACGAGGCGATTTATCATTTATTGCGCGCGCGCGCATTCGACGATGCCGCGCGCGTGATCGAACAAATCGGCGAAGCGATTTTGCGCGCGGGACGCCTCGAAACGCTCGCGACCTGGATCGACGCGATTCCGCCGGATCACGTCGCGACACATCCGCGCGTAATGTTTTTGCTCGGCGATCTCGCGCGCTTGCGTTCGCGGTTTGACGACGCGCTCGCGTGGTACGCGCAAGCCGAACGCGCGTGGCGCGCCGCGAACGATCCCGGTGGCATCGCGCACGCGTTGCGCGGGCAGGCGCTCGTCTATCTCGACACCGTGCGCCCGGCGCAAGCGGAAAAATTTTTACGCGAAACTCTGCGGCTCTCCGACGGACTCGATGATCGGATCGCGCGCGCGCGCGTGTTGGAATTGCTCGCGGAAAATAAATTGAACGCGGGCAAGCCGAAAGAATCCGAACAATTACGCGCGCGCGCCCGCGCAATTTTAGATGAAGGTCCGAGCGAAGACGCGTTGAGCGTGCGCGTGAAATTGCGGACCGGGCAACTCGATCAGGCGCGCGCGATTTTGGAAACCTGGGCGCGCGCCGAACGCGGGCAATTGCATCCGCCGCGCGCCGCGCGCGAAACGTTACTGCTCCTGTCGCTGATCAACGCGATGCAAGGCAACGCGGATGAATCGTTCACCGCCGCGCAAGACGCGGTCGCACTCGGCGCGCAACTCAACTCGCCGTTCGTTTCCGCGGTCGGACAAACGCGACTGGGACACGCGTTGCAATTGCGCGGTGATTTGCGCGGCGCGCTCAAATGTTACGCGGAAACAATCACGATGGGCGATCAACTCGCGGTGCGCCGTTTGCGCGCGGAAGCATTGTGGGGGATGACGCGCGCGCACGGTTTCGCCGGGGATGTTGAATCCGCGATGCGCGCCGCCGCCGAAGCGGTGCAGACCGCGCGCGCCGCGGGCGATGTGTGGGTTACCGCGCTCGCGCAGATCGCGCTCGGCGCGGGCTTGACGCACGCGCAACGCGCGAAAGACGCGCTTAATCCACTCGGCGACGCGCTCGCGACATTTCGCGCGTGCGGCGATTCGTTCGGACGCGCGGCGGCGCGCTTGTGGCTCGCGCGCGCGCATTGGGAGTTGGATCAGTCCGAGCGAATGTTGGCGCATCTCGACGAAGCGCTCGCGCTCGCGCAGGAACACCAGTACGATTATTTGATCACGACGCGCACTCTGCTCGGCTGGCACGATCCGCGCGCGGTGGTGCCGCTGTTGTTGTACGCGCGACGGCGCGGCAAACGCGCGCATCACATCGCGCGCTTGCTCGCGGCAATGGGTTTGGAAAATGTCATCGCGCATCCCGGCTATCAATTGCGCGCGCAAACGTTCGGCGCGTTTCGCGTGTGGCGCGGCGAAATCGAAATTGACGCGCGCGAGTGGCAACGCAAAAAAGCGCGCCAACTTTTGCAATTGTTCATCACACAACGCGAACACACGCTCGAACGCGACGCGATTTTTGAAATGCTCTGGCGCGATGATCCGCCGGACGCGGCGGCGCGCGATTTCAAAGTCGCGCTCAACGCGCTGAACAAGGCAGTCGAACCGGCGCGCGCGAGCGACGACACGCCCGCGTTCATCGCGCGCGAAGATTCGACGTACGGTTTGCGCGCGGGTGCTGACATTTGGATTGATGCGGACGAGTTCGCGCAGTTGCTCGCGCATGCAGAAAAATCGTCCGGCGACGCGGCGCGCGATTTACTGCAACGCGCGCTCGCGTTGTATCACGACGATTATTTGATCGCGGACGCGCGGTACGCGGATTGGGCAATCGCCGAGCGCGAACGGTTGCTCGCGCTGTACTTGCGCGCGGCAGATCGGCTCGCCGGTGAGTTGCTCGCGCGCGGCGATGCCGTAGAATGTCTCGCGTGGTGCGAACACATTCTCGCGCGCGACCGGTGTTGGGAACACGCGTATCGGTTGATGATGCGCGCGCACGCGTTGCGCGGCGACCGCGCGCAGGCGCGGCGCGTGTACGAACAATGTGCGCGCGTTCTGCGCGACGATTTGGATGTCGAACCGTCGAGCGCGACCGTCGCGGTGTTGAAAGAAATCGCGTAAATCGCGTTTCTAAAATTTTCCACTGACAGAAAAGAACACGGACAAAATAAAAATTGTCCGTGTTCTTTTCTGTCAAGGAAAAAAATAAAACTGTGCTTTGCGGCACAGTTTTTTTGTTTTCACGTTTTTCGCGGCGCGAGCGCGATGATCGCCCATGCAATTCCGAGCGCGATCAAAATCGCCGCCGACTGAAATGGATGCAAGCCAACTGATTTTTGGAGCGCGGTCAACGCGCCGACTGAAACCGTGCCGACGGTCGCGCCGAGCGAAAAGACCGCGGTGAAAATTCCCGCGCCGATCCCGCGCGCATGCGCCGGTAATTCATCGCCGATCAATGCCGCCATCGCCGGAAAAAGAATTCCAAAGCCGATGCCGTAGACAAACATCAACGCGTACAACGCGAACGCCGCGTTAAAAACCGGCATCAACGCAAGCGCGCCGACGATGATCGCCAAGCCGAGCACAATCGGTTTTTGTCTGCCCCACCGATCCGAGATGCGCCCGATGGGCAGAAGCATCACGAGGATCGCGGACAGCGCGAAACTCGCGAACAACATGCCGGTTTGCGCGGACGACAATCCCAGGTCTTGCGCGATCAACGGCAGAAAAACAATCAGCAATCCGAGCGCGAACAAGAGGCAGAATGCGGAGGTGTACGAAACAGACAAGCGCCGGTTGAGGAGCCAACGCATTGACGCGCCGGGTTCGGAATTTGCTTTCGAATAATTTTAGGAAACCAGGAACGCGCTCAAGACCGCGGTGAGCGCCATCGCGAGCGCGAGCATCGCAAAGACTGATGCAAAGCCCAAGCGATCGCGCATAATGCCGGAGAGCGGCGGCGCGACCAATGTGGTCAGTCCAATCGCCGCGCCGTAAAATGCCATCGCTTTGCCGCGCGCGCCCGGTTGCGCGTGATCGCCAATCAACGCGAGCGACGCGGGTGAAACGAATGCCGCGCCCAAGCCGTGCGCGAGACGGATCAGCAACAATTGATTTGGATCACGCGCGAACGGATACAGCGCGAGCACAAGCGCGACGATGAACAACCCAAGCACCATCGGCGTTTTGCGCCCGATGCGATCAATCCACATCCCCGCGCCGAGATTGCCGAGCAGATTCACCGCCGAGTATGCGCCGACGATCAAGCCGATCATTTCGAGCGATGCGCCCAACGATTTCGCGTACGGCGAAAGCAAGGGCAAGAGCGAGTGATTGTCAAAGAACGAAACGAACACGACCCAGTATGCAATCACAAGTCCCGCGCCGAGCGCGGGCGATTTTGTTTTGGCGAACTGTTCCATCCACTTCCTTGTAGCATTGTCATTTCGAGCGAAGCGAGAAATCTCTGACGTTACGAATGAGATTTCTCGCTTCGCTCGAAATGACGATTTGATTATTTGATCGTGATGATCGGCGAGATTTGAACGTGCGGCATTTGCGCGTTCAGCGCGTCAATGCCGTGAACGATGCCGGCGAACAAGCCGGGAAACAGTCGTTCGATTTGCATCAACACCAAAAAAATCAGCACGAGATAAAACGGCAACGTGATGTGCTTGCGTCGCGAATAAACGTACGCGAGCACAAGCGCGACGAGCAAAACGATGTCGAGTACACCCAGGTTGATCATCAGTCCCCCCATTACGATTGAACGAGCCAATCTTCCAATCGCAACCCCTCGATGTTTTCATAGTGCTTGAGATTGTGCGTGACCAGGGTTGCGTTGTTCGCGATTGCCACTTCCGGCAAATTTGTTTTGAGTCGTTCCGCAATCGCCGTGTTGCCGCGCAAATAGGCAACCACGATATCGGTGTCAAGAGGGCGCATCAAAATTCACCTCACGCGGCGGTGTGATTGCGCGTTGTCGCTCGATCTCCACAAAGATTGAAAGGGTGCTGGCGTCGCTTGCCCACGCGCCGCACAAAGCATCCACTAAATTTCGTTTTTCATCCAACGTCAATGGTTTCGTTTGAATGTCCACCATCACAACCGAACCAAAGGGCAAACCAATTTCGCGATCGAGTTCGATTTGTTTGCCTCTGACGATTCCTTGAATTAACATCGCGCCTCCTCCGCGCCAGTTTACTTTCAAACCAACGCGAAATCAAACCGAATCACTCCCACTCAATCGTGCCCGGCGGTTTGCTCGTTACATCGTACACCACACGATTGACGCCGCGCACTTCATTCACGATGCGACTGCTGATGCGCGCGAGCACATCGTACGGCAAACGCGCCCAGTCCGCAGTCATTCCATCACTGCTCGTTACCGCGCGCACCGCGACGACGTTATCGTACGTCCGCCCATCGCCCATCACGCCGACGGTTTTGAGCGGAGTCAGCACCGCAAAGTACTGCCACACGTCGCGCGCTAAATTCGCGCGTTCGATTTCCGCGCGCACGATTGCGTCCGCCGCGCGCAACACTTCGATTCGGTCTTGTGTAACCTCGCCCAAAATTCGCACCGCCAAGCCCGGACCTGGGAATGGTTGGCGATACACGACTCGCTCCGGCAAACCGAGTTCGACACCGACCACGCGCACTTCGTCTTTGAAAAGATAACGGAGCGGCTCGATCAACTCGAATGACAAATCTTCCGGCAAGCCGCCGACGTTGTGATGCGTTTTGATCCGCGCGGCGGCGCGGCGTTCGGGCGCGCGCGATTCGATCACGTCCGGGTACAGCGTGCCTTGCGCGAGAAAACGAATCGGTTTATCGCGCGCGATGGATTCCGCCGTTTCTTCAAACACGCGAATAAATTCCGCGCCGATAATTTTGCGTTTTTCTTCCGGGTCAATTATGCCGCGCAATTTTTCGAGAAAGCGCGCTTGCGCGTTCACCGGCACGATTTCCAAATTTTGATGCTCAAACAATTCGATCACCGCGCGCGCTTCGCCCTCGCGCAGTAAACCGTGATCCACAAACACGCAGACCAACTGCTCGCCAATCGCGCGCCCAACCAAAGTCGCCGCGACCGTCGAATCCACACCGCCGCTCAACGCGCACAACACGCGCCCATCGCCCACGCGCGCGCGAATTTGCGCGACCGTCGTCGCGATGAACGCGCCCGGCGTCCAATCGCCGCGACACGCGCAGATGTCGAACAAGAAATGGCGGAGGATGTCAACACCGCGCGGCGTGTGCGCGACTTCCGGGTGAAATTGCAACGCGTAGATTTTGCGCGCGGGATTCGCAATCGCGGCAAAGGGGCAAGTGTCGCTGTGCGCGAGCGAAACAAATCCCGGCGGAAGCGTGGTGAGTTGATCGCCGTGACTCATCCACACTTGAAGCGACGCGGGCAAATCGG
This sequence comes from Chloroflexota bacterium, assembly GCA_016223105.1. Classification (GTDB taxonomy): domain Bacteria; phylum Chloroflexota; class Anaerolineae; order UBA4142; family UBA4142; genus JACRPR01. Next base: position 7,016 of record JACRPR010000205.1, read on the forward strand.
CAAAGAGCGCGTCCGCGCGTTCAACGGTGATCGTCGCGTCGCCGTACTCGCGATGTGTGGATTTTTCGACGCGTCCGCCGAGCGCGCGCGCGAGCAAATGCAAGCCGTAACAAATTCCCAGGATCGGCACATTGAGATCGAAAATAAAATCCGGCAGAGCGGGCGCGCCGTCGTCGTACACGCTCGCGGGACCGCCGGACAAGATGATGCCGCGCGGGTTTAGTCGCGCGATTTCATCACGCGTTGCATCGTGCGGGATGAGTTCGCAGTACACATTCAACTCGCGCACGCGGCGCGCGATCAACTGCGTGTACTGTGAACCGAAATCGAGAATCGCGATTGTGTCGGACAAACCAGCCCCCACCCTAACCCTCCCCCATTTCACAGGGGCGGGGATCATTTGAAAATAATTTTCCCATCGTCCATACTCGCGATCACCGCGAGACTTTCGATGGGAACATTGAGCTCGCGCGCGTTCGCGCGTCCGCGCTCAAATTCTTTTTCGATCACCGTGCCGATGCCAACGACGATCGCGTTCACCTTGACGACCAATCGCGCGAGCGCGTTGATCGTTTGCGCGGTCGCGAGAAAATCGTCAATGATGAGCACGCGATCACCCGGGCGCAAGTACTCGGTCGAGACCATCAGCTCGACCATTTTATCGTGCGTGCGCGATTTGCATTGCTCGCGCACAATCGTGTAATCCATCGTGAGCGGCGGACTTTTGCGCGCGAACACGAGCGGCACATTGAGCGCGGCGGCGGTCGCGAGCGCGGGCGCGATGCCGCTTGTCTCGGCAGTCAACACTTTGGTCGGGCGCGTGTCGCGCAAACGCCGCGCGAGTTCGTCGCCGAGTCGTACCATCAACGCGGGATCGATTTGATGATTGAGAAACGAATCCACTTTGAGAATGCCGCGTCCCAAGTTGCGCCCTTCGCTCAAAATACGTTCTTTCAATTCTTGCATACGCGCCTCCACCGCGATCAAAATTTCTGTCGGCGCAGAGTATAACACGAGTAACGATTCCGGCGCAAACAGAAATGGACGCGGCGTAGGGGCAAAGCATTTTTCGTCCCGCGCGCGGGACAAAAAATGCTTGCCCCTACTGATCCAAATTCCAAATTCGATTTGCGCGCCGTTGGATTATGTGCTACAATTTGAATTGAAAGCAGAATTGAAAGGAGTGTACGATGTTCGGATTAAGACCAGAGCATTTGATTGTCATCTTGGTTGTCGCGTTATTGATCTTTGGTCCGTCGCGTTTGCCGGAATTGGGCAAGGCATTAGGCAAGACCTTGCGCGAATTTCAATCGGCGACCAAAGAAGCGACGCAAAGTTTGACGGAAGAAGTTCAAAAGCCGGCTGAACCCAAAAAAGAAGAACCGCCCAAGACCTAACCGAATTCGATCAGCCCAACCGATACCAAGAGATGGCGCGCGCCGCGCGCGTGCTCGTTCGTCCCGCGCGCGGCACTGCGCGCATCTCTTTGTTTTTAGACGGATCCTATGCTAGACAATTTGCGCCCACACCTCGAAGAATTGCGCGGTAGATTGATCATTTCACTCATCGCCATTCTCGTCACCACATCGATCGCGTATTTTTTTGCCGACACGATTCTGTCCCTCTTGACCGCGCCCGCCGGTCATCTCAAACTCCAAGCGCCCAGTCCGATGGACGGATTTATGATCCGGTTTCGCGTCGCGCTGTACGGCGGCATCGCGCTCGCCGCGCCGATTTGGATTTACCAGGTGCTCCGTTTCGTCACGCCCGGTTTGCTTCCGCACGAAAGACGCTTCATCGTTCCCGGCGTCGTCGCGATGGTTGTGCTGTTTGTGTTGGGCAATCTGTTCGGCTATGTGATGCTGAGCAATATGTTTTCGGTGTTGATCGGAATGTTTGGCGATCCGCAACAAAGCCCCATCACCTATCTCCCGATGGCGGATCAGTACATTTCCTTCGTCACCTATTTTCTGCTCGCGACCGGCATTTCATTCGAACTGCCCATCGTGTTGTTGCTTTTGATCAAGTTGGGCATCGTCAAGCCGGAACAATTGCGTAAGCAACGCAAAGTCGCGTGGTTCATCATTTTTGTTTTCGCCGAACTGATCACGCCGGTTTCCGATCCGTTCGTCGCGCCGACGATTGTGATGATGCCGATGATCATCCTCTTTGAACTCGCGTTATTCGGCGCGCGCTTTATCGTGCCGAAACCCGCGACCATCGCCCCGCCGCGCCCCGAACAAAAAACCTCCTAGGATCGCGATGTACGATTTCGCCTCGCTTGCCAACCAACTTGGCAACGTCGGACATTTCAAAACGATGCCCGCCGACGATCTCAAAACGATTGTCGCCGCGGGCGCCGTCCGGCGTTTTGCGAGCGGCGCGATTATTTTCGTCGAAGGCGAACCCTCCGCCGGCATGTTTGTGTTGATGCAAGGTCAAGTGCACCTGGTCAAACTCGGACCCCAGGGACACGAATCCATCCTCGCGATCATCGAGCCGGTCATCATGTTCAACGAAGTGAGCGCGCTCGACGGGGGCGCGAATTTGATGACCGCGCGCGCGACCCAGGATTGCATCACCTGGAACGTGAGCTACGAAAATTTCCGCGCGCTAATCCAAAAATATCCGCAAACCGGGTTGGGTCTGCTCCGCGTGTTGGCAATGCGCTATCGCGCGCTCGTGTCGCAGTACGAAGATTTGTCGTTCCGCTCGGTCGTTTCACGCACCGCGAAACTTTTGCTCGATTTGAGTCACGATGGTCGGCAACCGATTGATCGCCGCGTGCACTCGAATCAAGAAATGGCGGCGCGCATCTCGACCGTCCCCGAAGCGTTGAGCCGCTCGCTCAAACTTTTCAAAGACAATCAGCAAATTCGATCTTCGCGCGCGCAAATTCTCATCCGCGAGCCGGACACGCTCGCGCAACTCGCGCAAATCGGTCCGCATTTGTTTCGCGGTTAGACGGAACGGCGTCCGTCGGCTATGTTGCGTACGCGCGATACTGTAGTGAACGCTCGCCGGAGCGTTCTTGTGTCAGTTGACAAAAGTCAATGACGGAAATTCTTTTTTCTGGTATCATCTTGTTAGAAAAATCACAAAAATAACTCGACGCAATGACGCGTGAGTCTGGTGTTGTCCGCCTGTCAGATGCCAACGGCATCGGCAGGCATTTTTATTTGTCGGACAAATTTACGCAAAGCGTTTGTCCGACTCACTCGAAAGGAGGCGCAATGGGAGTGTTCGATCAAGTGATTTTGCTCGCGACCGGTTTGGTGGCAGTATTTCTGATCTGGCGATTGTTTCAACATTTTAAACAAGCCAACCAACCGATCTACGATGTGTACTACATCGTCGCGTTCGCGGTGTTGTTCGTCGCCGGGGTTCTGCTGATTTTGTTGACGTACAATGTGCTGGCATCGCCGCTCGTTGTGATCGTCGCCGCGCTGATTCCGGCGGGCTTGTCGCTCGGCTTGGTGTCCGAGTTTTATTCCAAAAACGAGCGGGCGTATTTGATCTTTCTCGTCGTCGGATTGCTTGCGCTCGCGATCACGCGCCTCGCAATGCCGGGAATGATCGCGACCATCGTGCTGATCATCGTACACACCGTCGCCGGGTTGATCATTTTCGGTCTGCCGATCCTGGTGACGCAACAGAAAAAAGCGCCGCAAGGTTTTGTCTTTGTCGCCATCGGTGGCGCGTTGATCGGCATCGGCGGACTCACGTTAGCGGCGTTGAAAATCGGCGCGCCGATTTTGCCCGCCGAGTTTATCTTTTTGATTCTCGCGCCCCTGCTTTTGTTGATGACCCTATCGTTCACGTACGGGTTTATCGCGAAAATCAAAGCGTAAGGGTTTGGGAATTGGAAGTTGGATGTTGGATGTTGGACGTTGGAAGGTCGAACCTCCAACATCTAACATCCAACTTCCAACCTCATGGGTGATTCGATGCTGACAAAGCGATTCAACTTTTTATTCACTTCAACAAAGGGACTCGTCCTGGTTGCGATTGCGCTCATTTCGTTAGAGACCGCGATCTGGGGAATGTTGTCGGGACCGATGGCGGAACTTGGGATTCGCGATATCGTTGTGCGCGCGACCGGAATGATTTTACAGCCGGTCGAACGCGAGGGACGCATCGTGATGCTGTATCATTCGATTGCGATGGCGGTGATCGCGATTGAAGTGTACATTATCACCGCGATCTTGCCGATGAAACGCGACGCGCAGACGACGATCAACAGCACGATCACGGTCGGCTATATCACCGCGCAAATTTGCGGAATGGTCTTTGCGTACTTTGGACGCAACTGGATTTTTCATGGCTTGTTTCTATTCGGACAATCGTTGATCTTTTTCGCCGGGATCAAACTCGCGTTCGCGCTGAATCCGTGGAACAAGGATTATGCGATCAGCGATCCGGCGTACTCGCGCACGAAAAGCGGAATGAATTTAGAGCGCGCCGCGTTTTTCACGATGGCAATCGCGACGCTCGGCTCCGCGCTCTTTGGCGCGATTCCCGGTTCGTACTCCGGCAACGGCTTTGAAACTTTTCTCGCGGAAGATGTGATCCGCGAGCCGCATAAGGACGCGTTGCAACTCGCAGTGATCGGACATTTGCACATTATGCTCACCCTCATCGCGGTCGCGCTCGCGCTCATCGTCGGACGCTGGCTTGATTTCAAAGGCAAACTGCACCAGGTCGCGATGCCGATGATGATCGGCGGCACAATCATCATCACCCTCGGCGTGTGGCTCGTCGTGCCGTTTGAAGAAATCGCGCACAATTTTATTTACGTCGGCTCGGTGTTCATTTTGCTGTCCGCGCTCTTTCTTGTGATTTTCGGTTTCGATCAATTGATCCGCGAACGCCTCGCGGAACAAAAAATCGCAAAAGCGAATTTCGTTCAGAAACTCGGCGCGCTCTTGCACGATCCGCTCAAGTTCGGCGCGTTGTGGCAAATGGTGTATATGAATTTTGTCGTAACGTTCATCGGCATTTTCATGGCGATTCGGCTCGATAAAATAATCCGCGTGTGGCCCCAACGCGAAGAGCGCGTAACCTTGACCGGGCATTGGCACATTCTCGCGGCGATCTGCGCGACGATCATTCTGCTGTACTATGCCGATCTGATCGGATTGAAAGGCAAAGCGCGCCAGTGGTTCGGCTGGCTCATCATCATCCCGGCAGATATCGCGTTTGGCGCGGTTGCGTTCTTTTCGACGAAACGTTTGTACATCAGCGAATCGGCGCAACAACCGCTGGTGGATACGCTTATGCTGATCAGCGACGCGGGACTCGCGACCGTTCTCGTTACGCTCGCGCTTCTGCTCGTGTGGCGACTCGTGGATTTGTTCAAAGCGAAAGGCAAATGGTCGCAAGAACTCGAGGAGGCGTCGCGATGAAACATCACACGGTCATTGCGAGCGAAGCGAAGCAATCTCCACGCTGGATTATTTTTTCGCTAGTCGCGTTGTTGCTCGCGAGTTGTTCATCCGCGCAATGGTCGGGCGCGATACCGCGTTATGACACCGGGATCGATCCCGAAACGTGGGCGCAAATTCCGGCGGGCGATTTCGCGATGGGTCAGCACGATGTGATCACCAAAATTGAAAAGCCGTACGAGATGATGATCACGCTCGTAACGAACGCGCAGTACGCGCGCTATCTCAACAAAGCGACTGCGGACGCGCCAGTCAAAATCGCGAACAATCCAATTGTCGGCGCGTATCCGGGCGATAAATTTTCCGGCAAACGCCACGAGAAAAAAATCGAAGCGGGCGATTATCCGCACCTCGTCACCGGCAACCCGGATGGGCGACTCGCGTATGATGGAAAATTTTTCGCAGTGAAACCCGGTTACGAAAATCATCCGGTCGTCGCGATCACCTGGTTTGGCGCGAAGGCGTATTGCGAATTTTACGGCTGGCGTTTGCCGAGCGAAGCCGAATGGGAAAAAGCCGCGCGTGGTCCTTCGCCAAACTCAGGAGACAAGCGCGCGTATCCCTGGGGCAACGAGATCGCGTTGAATCAAGCGAATTTTTACGCAAGCCGCGATCCGTTTGAAAAAGAACTCGGCGCGCAAGGCGACACGACGCCGGTCGGTTTTTACAACGGCAAAACGTACGACGGATACAAAACGCTCGATGCGCCAAGCCCGTACGGTTTATACGATATGGCGGGCAATGTGTGGCAATGGACGGGCGATGTGTATCCGCAACAACATTATCGTTATATGCGCGGCGGAAGCAAGGGCGTGTACGAGTACAATCTGCGCGTGTGGACGCGCAACAGCGCGGAGCCGGATTTTTACGGACCGAGCACCGGATTCCGGTGCGCGCGGGACGTTGGTAAAAAGTAAGTGGTAAGTGAGAGGAAGACAAGATGACAATACTGAAAAAGATGCGACAGTACTGGACGCTGATAAAAAGTTTACAGACCGGGTTGTTGTTGGTGACCGGTCTCGCGGGGTATGCGAGCGCGCGTTGCCCGGTGACAAGTTTGGAAACGTTGCTCGGCGTCGTGGGGAGTTTGTTTCTCGCGATTGCCGGCAGTACCGTGTTGAATATGGTCTGGGATCGCGACATTGACGCGGTAATGCAACGCGCGTGCAATCGTCCATTGCCGACCGGCAAGGTCAGCGTGCGCGAAGCAATCGCGCTTGGCGTCGCGATGTCGGTCGCGGGAATCGCGTGGGCGTACGCGCTCGCCCCGATTTACGCGGCGGTCGTTTTCGCGGGCTGGTTTTTCGATGTGGTGATTTATACGCTGTGGCTCAAACGGCGCACCCCTTGGTCAATCATCTGGGGCGGCATCGCCGGCGGAATGCCGATTCTCGCCGGGCGCGCCCTCGGCACCGGACAAATTGATCTCATCGGCATTTTGCTCACGCTCGCGATTTTGTTGTGGATTCCGACGCACATGCTCACGTTCGGGATCAAGTACGCCGCGCAATATCGCGCGGCGGGCGTCCCGGTGTTTCCGAATCGGTACGGCGAACGGATCACGCGCATCACCATCGCGCTTTCGACCGCGTGCGCGGTGATCGCGATGTTGCTCGCGGCGTGGAACATTCGCTTGCCCTGGAATTATTTTCACGTCGCGTTGTGGCTCGGCATCATTTTGATCGGCTTTACGTTTTTGAGCGTCGCGCGCGAATCGTCCAAATTAAATTTTGGATTGTACAAATTCGCGTCGCTCTATATGCTCGGTTCGATGATGTTGATTATGATCGGAACAATCTAGTTCCATCAATTCCCACTTTACCCCGAAAAGGAAATCAGGGAAATGCGGGAAATTATTTCGGGAGAGTTGAAATGAAAAACACGTTCGGTCTGATCTTGAAAATTCTTCTCGTCGTCCTCACGGGCGCGACCACAGTGATGACCTTGCTGGGCGCGGTCGGAACGACTTGTCTCGCGTGGAATGGCGACAAGTACCCCAAAGCCGCGTTCGGTTGGATCGTGCCGTTGATGCCGACGTTTCAAAATTTGGTGTACATCAGTCTCGCCGCGGGCGTCGCGCTCGCGATTGTAACGTACGCGATTGTGCGCGGCGACAAATGGTTCTACATCGGCGGGTTGATTTTTTTGATCGTCGCGGGCGGTGCGGCGGCGTATCAAATGTTTTTGAGTTCGGACGCGCGTAAAATTTCCTTCTTCGCCGCCGCGCCGACGAATATGCGTTTCTACATCACCGCCGCGACCTTGCTCGCGTTTTTGATTATTCGCATTCCCGGCATTTGGGACAAGGGCGGGTTTGACAAAAAAGCCGGCGGGCCCGGATCGTACGCGACGCCGGGCGGACTCGCGATGTTCGTCGCGGGCGCGTTGACGATCACCGCGCCATTATGGGCGGGCGCGGCGCACACGGTTGACGATTTCAACTACGTGATGACGCTCGGCGTTCCGTTGTTCGTGGATGGAGTCGCGCTGATCGGCGCGGGCATCGCGTTGTTGATACTGGGACGCTACAGCATCGCGCGGCAACGCGCGGCGCTTGCGCTCAAGTAAAATCGGAACGAAGACCCGAAGGGTTCGCCTCGCGAAAACTCTTCGGGTCTTTACATTTTGACTTGGCGCGTTTGCGTGTTATACTCTTGTCCCAAGATGCAAGACGATTTCGTCCCCGAATCCAAACGCGGTCCCAAAATTCTTTCGCGCGCACGCGCGCGTTTTGACGAACGCGTTCGCAACGGTCCAATGGAAGACAAATTGATTTTATCGCTCGCGCCGGACATCGCGATTGAACTCGTGCGCGTGCCCGCCGGTGAATTTGTGATGGGCAGTCAAGTCGGCGATCCGCGCGCGTACGATGACGAGACGCCACAACACAAAGTGTATGTGTTGGACTATTTCATCGCGAAAACGCCGGTAACGCGCGCGCAGTTCAACGTGTTCGCGCACACAACGAATTTCAAAATGCCGATCCCGGTGAGCGCGGTCGAACCGAAAGCCGATCATCCGATCACGCAAATCAGTTGGCACGACGCGTCGGCATTTTGCAATTGGTTGAGCAAACTCAAAGGATTGTGGATTCGTTTGCCGAGCGAAGCCGAGTGGGAAAAAGCCGCGCGCGGTCCTTCGACAAGCTCAGATGATAAGCGCGCGTATCCCTGGGGCAATCAACCACCCCTGCCGCATCACGCGAACATCGAAGGACACGCGCCGGGCACCACGCCGGTCGGCGCGTTCAGTCCGCACGGCGATAGTCCGTACGGTTGCGTGGATATGATCGGCAACGTGTGGGAATGGACGCGCAGTTTGTTCAAACTCTATCCGTACAAACCGGACGATGGGCGCGAAGAACCCGGCGACCTGGGAATGCGCGTCGTGCGCGGCGGATCATTTTTCAGCAAACCCAATCGCGCGCGGTGCGCGAGTCGTTTGCGCCAACCGCCGAACAATCGTTTTGAAAAAGACATCGGCTTTCGCATCTGCGCGCTGATCGCGCCGCCGAACCTTAACGCGCTCTAATCTGATTCTGATTATTTTCTAATTGACATTCGCGTTCGCATCACTTACAATGGGAACAGTTGGGGAGTAGCCAACTCGTACGAACAGTCGTCAAGACAGAGCATTGCTCTCGGCTGTTCGCTGGGAAAGTCAACCAGTGGCGAGACCAACACGACAAACATTTTGTCGTGCGGGTCTCGTTTTTATTTTACAAAAAAGAGGAGGCACAATGTTCGGGTTTGAAAGTTACGGATTGTATTTGCTCTTTAGTTTGCCCGCGCTCCTGCTGGGTCTGTGGGCGCAGTTCCAAGTGCAAGGCGCGTTCAAAAAGTATTCCCAGGTTCGCACGCTGACCGGCGTTAGCGGCGCGCAGGTCGCGCGGCGAATTCTCGATAGCAACGGCTTGCGAAATGTCGCGGTTGAACAAGTGAGCGGATTTTTGAGCGATCATTATGATCCGACGCGCAAGGTGTTGCGTCTGTCGCCGGATGTTTATCAAGGCAACAATCTCGCGGCGGCGGGCGTCGCGGCGCACGAAGCCGGCCACGCGCTCCAGGATCAACAAGGTTACGCGTTTCTCGCGTTGCGTTCGTTGATGGTGCCGAGCGTGCAAATCGGCAGTTGGATCGGTCCGCTCGTGTTTATGCTTGGCTTTTTTATGGCGGGCGCGATTGGCACATCGCTCGCGTGGCTTGGCGTCGCGATGTTCGCCGCGACCGCGGTATTCGCGCTCGTTACCTTGCCGGTCGAATTTGACGCGAGCCGCCGCGCGAAAACGTTGCTCGTTTCGAATGGTTTGCTCACGCAACCGGAATTGCGCGGCGTGAACGGCGTGCTCGATGCCGCCGCGTTGACGTATGTCGCGGGCGCGGTGCAAGCGATCTCGACGTTGTTGTACTATGTGTTCCTGTTGGGCGGACGGCGCGACGAATAGCCGGTTCGCTTTTTGAAATCAAAAATTTCGCGTGTCATTTTGAGCGACGCGAGAAATCGCGTTCGCTCAAAATGATCGCGATGAACGGCAGTTTATCTCACGGAGAAGTGAAATGGGGACTGAATCAATCTGGTTGTGGATCGGTTTTAACGTGTTCGTGCTTGCGATGCTCGCGCTCGATCTCGGCGTGTTTCATCGCAAGGCGCACGCGGTTTCCGTCAAAGAGGCGGCGCTTTGGAGCGGCGTGTGGATCGCGCTCGCGCTGACGTTCAATGTCGGCGTGTACTTTTGGCGCGGCTCCGAGATCGCGTTCGAATTTCTCGCCGGGTATTTGATCGAGAAATCGTTGAGCGTGGACAATATCTTTGTGTTCGTGCTGATCTTTGCCGCGTTCAGCGTCCCGGCAACTTCCCAACATCGCGTTTTATTTTGGGGCGTGCTGGGCGCGCTCGTGATGCGCGGCGCGTTGATCCTGGTCGGCGCGATTCTGCTCAAACAATTTCACTGGATCATTTACCTCTTTGGCGCGTTTCTAATTTTCACCGGCGTCAAGATGGCACTGCAACGCAACGAAGAATCGCACCCGGAAAAAAATCCGCTCATCAACCTGGTGCGCCGCTTCATTCCGTTGACGCATCATTACGACGGCGATAAATTTTTCGTGCGCCACGCCGGCAAATTGCTGGCGACACCGCTACTCTTGGTTTTGTTCGTCGTCGAAAGCACCGACCTGGTTTTTGCGGTGGATTCGATCCCGGCGATCTTTGCGATAACGCAAGACCCGTTCATCGTGTACACGTCGAACGTGTTCGCGATCCTGGGATTGCGCTCGCTGTACTTTGTGTTCGCAAGCGTCGTCAACAAATTCTACTATCTCAAGTTGGGCTTGTCGGCGATCCTCGCGTTCGTCGGCGTCAAGATGGTGTTGGTGGATGTGTACAAAATTCCGATCACGCTTTCGTTGATCGTGATCGCGCTGATCCTGGTGATCGCGATGATCGCATCGTGGGTACGCGCGCGACGCGAAATCGCAACCGCGCCCACGCCGACGGAATAAAAAAGACCCGCAGGGTTTCGCTTCGCGGAAACCCTGCGGGTCTTTTCACTACCCCGCTCCACGCGGTTCGAGTAATTTTCTAAACACAAAACCGCCGAACAAACGCGCAGTCGCCAACATCGGCGCGGCGAGAAAAATGCCGAGCACCCCGGCGAGCGATGCGCCCGCGAACGCGCCAAATAAAATCACGACTGCCGGGAGATTCACGCTCGATCCCAGAATGTTCGGCACGAGAAGATGATTTTCGAGTTGTTGAATCAAAAAGTACGCGACGATGACGATGATCGCGAACGTCGTGTTCTCGACCGGCAAATTCAACGAACCTTGAAAGAACGCGATCAACGCAGCCGGAACCATCGCAATAATCGGTCCGATGTTCGGCACAACTTCGAGCAAGCCGGCGAGCAAGCCGAGCAATAACGCGTTCCGCACGCCGAGAATCCACAAGACGATGGTCGTTACCGTGCCGATGATGATCGCGAGCAGAACCTGCCCGCGCAAAAAACTCGACCAGATGTCGTTCAATTCGGTTTTGATGCGATGCGCCTCGTCGCGATATTCTGCCGGGATCGCGCGCTCAAGGTTTTGCTCGATGCGCTCCGCGTCCTTCAACAAATAAAACGACAGCACCAAAATAAAAACCAAACTGAACGCGCCGGATGCAACGCCCGCGAGCAGGCGCGGCGCGGCTGACGCGAACGACGCGAGCTCCGCGCGCAGTTGATCGGCAAGCACCGCGGAATCGGACGGCACGCCCAACGCGTCGAGCCAGGGCAATGCTTTGGCGGCAGTGCTGATCTGCAAAAGAATTTTGTCCAAGCCGGTCGCGAACGACACCACCTGGCGAAATAATATCGGCGCGAGGATCGCGATGCCGGTCGCGAGAATCGCGATCAACGCGAGATACACCACGGCGGCGGACAGCAATCGCGACACGCGCGCGCGCCGTTGGATCCAACAAACGAGCGGATTGAGCAAGTATGTTAATAACAACGCGATGATGAGCGGCGTCAACGTTTCGCGAATCGAGTACGCGATCCATACGCCCGCGACACTCAAACCCAGGATCACCCAGCGCCGCGTATCCACACTCCACACACCGGTGCGCGGGGGCGTTTGAATTTCATCTGCCATCGAGTCATCTCTCCCAATTATTAGACATTATCAGAAATAACTGAATTGACGCGGCGCGGGCTCGCAGAGCGTTGCCCGCATCCGGCGGCTTGGAAAAGCCGCGCTACATAATTTCCGATAATGTCTATTCTTTCTGCCGCGCTTCGAGTAGAATCACTTGGGTTTCCGCCGGCAAAGAATCTTTCGTTACCTTGAGCGACGCGACCGCGATCGGCGGTTTGATGCCCATCTCCTTGAAAAATTTCGCGGCAGGATCGAGTTTGAAATTTAGATCATCGTGCGAAAAGTGCATCGGGATTACGATGTTAGGTTCGAGCATCGAAACGATTTCCGCGGCTTCGCCCGCGTTGATCGTCGAAACACCGCCGACCGGGATCAGCAGAACATTCACGTTGCCGAACGCTTCGGCTTGCGGTTGCGCGGGAACGTGTCCCAGGTCGCCGAGATGACAAATCGTCAAACCGTCCAGATCGAAAACGTACACCGTGTTCGCGCCGCGATCCTTGCCGTTCTTTTTATCGTGCGCGGTGCGAATACCGGTGACAAAGATATTTTTGATTTCGTACTCGCCCGAGCCATTGATAATTTTCGGCTCGCCTTTCACGCCTTGCGCGTACGCATGGCCGGGATGATCGTGACTGATCGTTACAATATCGCCGCGCGGACGCGCAAAACTCAAACCGATTTCTTTCGAGTACGGATCGGTGATCACGACGCCATCGCGACTTTTTAAGCGAAAGCAGGAATGTCCGAACCAATCAATTTCCATTTTGATTTTCTCCAAAAATAATTCGCCGGGATTATAGTCGAATCCGCGCGGAAAAGCAAAAAGAAAAACCTTCGAGGTTGCGGAACCCTCGAAGGTTTAGGCTTAGGCATCCGTGCGGCGCGCGAGTCGCATCACCGTGCGCCGCGTGCCAGGCAGGCGCGCCAGCTCGTACTGCATGCCGCCGCCATAATCGCGCGCGCGCAAAATCCCTAGGTAGACCAGGTCGTTCAGTTCTTTTTCGATAATCTGTGCGCGCCGTCCGATTTGTTGCGCGATGCCGAGCGCATTGTCGCGCGCGCTCGGATTGCGTCCAAAGAAAACGAGTAAATCCCAGCGCGCCAAATTCGTTGCATACCGTTCGACAAAGGTGAGCAGTTCGACATCTACTTCGTGAGTTGGCATTTCGGCGACCCGGACGGTGCGTGCAGGCGATGCTTGTATCGTCATACGCGACTCGATTTCTCCCCCTGTCAGTTCGGCTGTATCCTATCATTGCGCGCGGCGAAAGTAAATAGTACTTTTGATAAAAAACCATCAGACCCTAAAGGTTTTTAAAAACCTTTAGGGTCTTTTTAACGCGTCGCGATAAAATCCACATTCGCGAACCAACAGGTCGCGGAATTTCCCGGTGGATAGTTATTTGTCTGCACATGAAAATTCGGATCGGATGCCGGGTTGCCGGTCGCGTCCGCGACCCAGATATGCCAGGTCGCCGGCGGATCGAACGCGCCAATGGCTCTCAAAACAAATGTGTACGCGATGGCGCCGTCCGGTTCCTGGCGCGTCGTTTGTTCATCAATCACCGTGCCGATATCCGCGCTGGTCGAGATTCGCACGCGCACACCGGCTTGGCGTTGTCCGCCGCTCCATACTGTTCCCTTGATAAATGTGCCGCCCGAGTGCGCGCAATTTTGCAACACTGCGCGATACGCGAATCCCGCCGATGCCGGGACGGTTGTGGTCGCTTGCGGATTTGGTATGCGCGTCGCGGGACGCCGCGTCGCGGTTGGCGTCCAAGTCGCAGTGCTTGTCGGCGATGGTGTGCGCGTTGGAGTTTCCGTCGGTGTCGCGGTCGCGGTCGCGGTTGGCGTGGGTGTTGGCGTGCGCGATGGTGTTGGCGTCCAGGTTGGCGGAAACGGCACTGCCGCGGCGGAAAAAGTTGGCGGTGGCGCAGGCGGCTTGAACGGATTGATCGCGACGCGCGGGTTGATGTAAATCAACAGATACGCGATCACGATCACGATCGTGATCGCGACAACGATCACCGTCGCGATTTGAAAACGATCATTCGAAAAATCATTCATCGTTTTCTATCGCCGCCCGAAACTCACCACCGCGCGCCAGCACGCGCTCGGATCATCCGAGTTGCGAATCGTATTGGTCGTGACGCGTCCGGCATTCGGATCCGAAATCGCTTTGCCGTTCGCATCCACGACCCACACATAGTACGTCCCAGGTCGCGAACCGTTCGCGTTCAGCACAAAGAGATAATAACCCGGGCTCCGATTCGAGCCGGTGATTTGCGTTTCGATTTCATTACTGCCCGCCGCGCTTCCGAATCGCACGCGCACGCCGGCTTCTTCGCCTCCCGCGTTCGTAACGTATCCTTCGATGTACGTTCCGCCAGAATGTTTACACTCGATCAAAAAAGTTTGGTACGTGAAGGACGGCGCGGGAATCGCGGTCGGCGGTCGGCGCGTCGCGGTGGCGGGGCGCCGCGTCGCGGTAGGGATCACCGTTTCGGTTGGAATCGGTGTGACCGTCGGCGTGCTCGTCGGCGTTTCAGTCGGCGTTGGCGTCGGCGTATTCGTCGGCGTGTTCGTCGGCGTCGGCGTCCAAGTCGGCGGCAACGCGGCGATTGGCGTGCGTGTGGGCAGTGGTGGCTTGAATGGATTCAGCGCGATCTGTGGATTGACGAACACCAGCAAATAGCCCATACAGATCAGGATGATCGCGATGACGACGACGATTGTGGCAATTTGAAAATTCTCTTGCTGAAAGTCTTCCATCGTTCCGCTCCCGCGTGAGAATTGCAGATTTCAAATTGCAGATTTCAAATTGATCTATCCTGAACACGGTCACTGATTGCGCTTTTGGAGTCGCGCGTTTACGCGGTGCGCTTCGCGGGTCCGACCGGCAAACCCGCTAAAGCGTCGAATCCAGGACGCGCGCAAAACTTGAGTTTGTGACCGTGCGCGGTATAGTAAATCCAAATCTGAAATCTGAAATCTAAAATCTGAAATTACTTGGGTAGTGCCTTTTCACCTTGACCGTACAAATCATCCGGGACGAGCCAGTACAATGTTTTGCCGCCACGCGTGATCACATCCAAACGCAAACCAGACACGCCGACATCGCGCATTTTTAGATTTGTGTCATCCAGCGCGACGCGCAAATCTTTTTCAGAAATCGTCGTGAGCCAGCCCCAGCGCGCGCTCAGCAATTGATTGCGGATCACATCTTCGCCGGCTTGCGTGGCGTCTTTCGGTACACTCGCGGCAAGCGCATCCGCGAGCCGAAACCATGCGCTCCACGCGTCGCTCAATGCTTCGCCGATTGCCGCGCGATCTTTTTCCCACACCGCGACCAACTTGACGCCGAACGCGCCGCGCGCGGCGCGCTGTTTGAGCGTGAGCCACGCGATCTTGTCGCGCCACAACGCGGCTTGCACTTTCGCATCTTTTGCCAACGGAATTTGTTGATCGTAGAACGCGGCGCGCGCATCGTCTTCTTGTTCGAGCGCGTCCGCCAATTGCCCGATCAAATCCGCCGGGACACCCGCCGCGTTTTTTGGCGGATTGTCTTTGATGTCTTCAATCAATTGTTGCGCCGCGGCGAGGCGCGTTTGCGCGGCGGATTGCACATCGGGCGCGGACGGCAACTTGCCAACGGTCAAATCAAAAACCGGGCGCGCCATCGCGAGCGCGGATTCGGTCGGCGCGCTCGCGGCATCGCGCGATTTGTTGCGCGCATCCGCCGCGAGTTTGGTCGCGTTCAACGCGCTGTACGCGTCCGCGATTTGCGCGAGCCGCCGCGCGCGCAGATCGCGTTGCAACGCGGGACTTGCATCCGCGATGATGTACGCCTGATCGGTGATCCAACGCGCGGCATCGTTCGCGTTGAGGCGGCGCAGACCCGCGCTCGCTTGCAAGTACGTGTCGAGTCGCGCGGGATCGGAAATGCCGGGCGTGATCGTCGCGAGTTGCGCGGCGGCTTGATAACACCACGTCGCTTTGCGCGCATCCTTCGCCGCCGCGTAGCGTTCCGCGATTTGCAGTAGCGCGCCGATGCGCGTCGCCGCGCTCAAATCCTCCGCGTACGCGACGAGCGCGTACGCGTCTTCGATGTGCCCGCGATCCAACGCGAGATCCAGCGCGTCTTCCGCACGCGTCGTGCCGAGCGTCAGGAACATTGTTTCCGGCGCAAGCGCGCGCGCGTCCACAGATTCAAACGGCGGCTTCCACGCAAAAGTGTCCGACACATCGGCGGGGCGCAGAAAAAACGCGCCGCCAAACACCGCGACACTCAACGACAAGAGCAGGCAACCGCCGACGAAAAAAAAGAGCGGCATCACGCGCGTGAATCCGCCGGTGCGCCGGCGCGCGCGCGGCGCGGCAGGTAATTCACTCACGGCGTTACTAACCGTTCGATCTTGAGTGTTTCGCGTACGGCTTGTAACCACGCGAGGAATGCTTGTTGGCGCGCGTTCTGGATCAATTCCGGCGGAAGCGGTCGCGCATCCTGTTTCTCTTCGAGTTTGATAATGTGATAACCGAACTGGGTCTGCACGACATTGCTCACTTCGCCGGGACGCATTTGAAACGCGATCGTTTCAAATTGCGGATCCATCACGCCTTTCGGAAACCATCCCAGGTCGCCGCCGTTCACTTTGGTCGCTTCATCCACCGAGTACTGTTTCGCGAGTTCGGCGAAATCTTTGCCCTGGCGAATTTGTTCACGCACGGCTTGGGCTTGGGGCGCGCTCGCCATCAAAATATGGCGCGCGCGCACTTGCGGCACATTCGCCGGCAACGCGCCGGTTACGCGATTCAACATCGCGTCGCCCAAAATTTGCGAACGAATTTGGTAACACAAATCGGTGAGCGTGAGTTGATTCTTGGTCAGATACTCGTTGAGTTTATCCGCGCTCCCCGCGTCCACCACCATTTCAGCGAGCCGCTTGTTCACTTGATCGTCCGTCGCTTTGATGCCTTCACGGTCGGCTTGTTGCGCGATCACGATATCGTCAATCATTTGCTCGAGCACTTGTTGCTTGAGACTTTTGATCGCTTCTTTGCCTTGCGCGGAATTTGGATCGAGTCCGCCGTTTTGAATCATCGCGGCTTGCGCTTGCGCGGCTTGGCGATTGTACAGATCGAGCGAGATGCCCAGCCCATTCACGCGCGCGGCGACCTGGGTTGTCGTCGGCAACGCGGTGAACGGCGGACAAGTCAGTGTAACTTTGGGCGCGGCACTCGGAGTCGCGACCGGCGCGGTGGGCTTGGCGGCAGTCGTCGGCGTTGCCGCCGCGACAACCGGCGGCGCGGTCGCTTCGACCGGCGGTGCGGACGGCGGCGTTGCCGGGGTTGCACACGCCGCGAGTATCACAATCAATCCGATCAACCAAAACGAACGGTGATTCACGCGCATCCTCCTTAAAGGCGACTCTCTTGCACGACAGTCGCGAATCCATTATATCGAATCGGAACAGAATTGCAAGCAAACCGGCGCGGGTTTTTCCAATCGTCATTCCGAGCGAAGCGAACGCACAGCGTCTCCGCCGCGACCGGCGACCCTTCGCTTTGCTCAGGGTGACATTTGTCTTTCGCCCGCGCGCTTGACACGCGCCGCGTCGCGCCGTATAATAATCCTGAATGATGATTCATTCAAACTGAATCCTCATTCAGGATCACCCCAATGTCCCGAATCACTCCCGCCGCGCGCCGCGCGCTGGTAGACGAACGCAAGCAACAAATTTTGCAAGCCGCCGCCAAAATTTTCGCCGCCAAAGGATTCGACCGCGCGACGATTGCCGACATTGCGCGCCAAGCTGGCGTCGCCGAAGGTTCGATCTACAACTATTTCAAAAACAAGGGCGATCTGCTCGTCAGTATCCCGCGCCACTTGCTCGAGCCGGTGATCGAAGCGGTGTCCGCGCAAATGCCGGCGCTACTCGCCGCAACATCCGATTCGCCGGACGCGATGCTCACGCTGGTCGCGCGCAATGTTACGACCGTCGTCCGGCAAAACGCGTTCATCTTTCGGATTCTGTTGTCCGCCCTGCCCACGATGAACGCGGCGACGCGCCAAAAATATCTCAACCAGGTCGTCGAGTACGCGATTGGCGCGCTCGAAAATCATCTGCGCGCGCAAATCAAGTCCGGCGCGCTCCGCCGCGATCTCAACCCGGCGATTGCCGCGCGCGCGTTTATCGGAATGTTTTTCCCCTTCATCCTGATCCGCGAAGTCTTGCAAGTTGAATCCGCCGAATTTGATTACGACCAGGTGATCGCCACGCTCGTGCCGTTGTTCTTGCGCGGCGCGGCGACGCCAAGTGGCGCGGACGGCGCGTCCGCCCGGAAGAGAAATGCGCGATGAACAGTCGTTTGCTCTCCGTCATTCGCAAAGAAATTTTGCACATCATCCGCGACCGCCGCACGTTCGCGATTATGTTCGTCATTCCGATCATCGAATTGGTTCTGCTCGGCTACGCGGCGACGAACGACATTCGCCGGTTGACGACCGCGGTGTACGACGCGGATCGCACGCAACAAAGCCGCCAACTGATCGAAGCGTACCGCGCGTCCGATTATTTCGCGATCAATCGTTCCGCCGGCAGTGAAGACGAACTTGCGGCGTGGCTCGACAACGGACAAATTCGCGCGGGCATTATCATTCCCGCCGGTTACGCGGACAATCTCGCGAAAGGCAAAACCGCGCAAGTCGGATTTGTGATTGACGGTTCCGATCCGGTCGTCGCGTCAACCGCGTTTGCGGCATCGCAATCGGTCGGACAATCCCAGGGCATCAAAGTTTTGCAGGAACGCATCGGCGCGCTCGTGCCGGGATTAGCCGGCGGAATGAATCCGGCAATCGAAGTGCGTCCGCGCGTGTGGTACAATCCCGAATTGCGTTCCGCGAATTATATGGTGCCGGCGGTGATGGGCATCATTCTCCAATTTCTCACCACGCTCTTTACCGCGCTGACCATCGTGCGCGAACGCGAGCAAGGCACAATTGAGCAACTCGTCGTTACGCCGATCAAATCCTGGGAACTCGTCGTCGGCAAAGTCATCCCGTACGTCGGCATCGCGTTTTTCGATTTGATCGAAGTGTTGATCCTGGGAATGGTTTTGTTCGGCGTGTACGTGCGCGGCAACATCGCGTTATTGCTCGGCTTGTCCATCCTCTTTTTATTGACGACGTTGGGACTGGGTTTGCTCGTTTCGTCCATCGCGCGCACGCAACAAGAATCAATGTTTATGGCATTCCTCACCATGTTGCCCAGCATTTTTCTTTCCGGCTTTTTCTTTCCGCTCGAAGCGATGCCGGGCTGGTTGCAAGCGGTGAGTTACGCGGTGCCGCTCCGGTATATGCTCGTCATCATTCGCGGCATTATGATGAAAGGCGTGGGGATGGAAGCATTCCCCGAACAAGTTCTCGCACTGTTGATTTTAGGTCCCCTAATTTTATTCGTCGCGTCAATGCGCTTTCGCAAGAGTCTCGAATAGTTAAATAGTTGGATCGTTGGATGGTTGAATAGTTTGTGGTCAACTAGTCAACTAACCAACGATCCAACTATCCAACAAACAATGATTTCACTTTCAAGTGTTACGAAAAAATTCGATACGATCACCGCGATCAAAGATTTGTCGTTCGATGTAAACGCCGGCGAAATTTTTGGATTGATCGGTCCCGATGGCGCGGGCAAAACGACCACCTTGCGCGTGATCGCGACCGCGCTGAATCCGACTGCCGGGAATGTGATCGTCGCGGGCGTGGATACGGTGCGCGATCCCGAAGCGGTCAAGCAACACATCGGCTATATGCCGCAACGCTTCGCGCTCTATCCCGACTTGACCGTCCTTGAAAATTTGAATTTCTTTGCCGATCTGTTCGGCGCGCCGCGCCGTGAACGCGCCGCGCTGATCGAACGACTCTTGGGCTTTGCGCGGCTCACCGAATTTCAAACCCGGCTCGCGCGCAACTTGTCCGGCGGAATGCAAAAAAAACTCGCGCTCGCCGCGTCGTTGATGCATCGCCCGCGGGTGCTTCTGCTCGACGAGCCAACGACCGGCGTTGATCCGATCAGTCGTCGCGAGTTTTGGGATTTGTTGACCGAAGTGCATTTGCAAGGCGTTACGATTGTGATCGCGACGCCGTACCTCGACGAAGCCGAGCGATGCACACGCGTCGGCTTGATGTTTCGCGGTGAGTTGATCGCGTGCGATACGCCGAACGCGATTCGCGCGAACCTGGGCGCGGTCGCGCTCGAAGCGCAATCCGCGCAAGCAAAACTCGCGCGCCAGGTCATCGAAGCACGCGCGGGCGTGTTGAGCGTTTCCGCGCACGGCAACTCTCTGCGCGTCCTGGTGGATCGCGCGGAACGCCAAGCCGAAATCGAAAGCGCGTGGCGCGCGCGCGAAATCAGTGTGCGCGATGTGCGCGTCGTCAAGCCGCGTCTCGAAGACGCGTTTGTGTTGATGATCGGCAAAAGCAATGAACGGTGAAATGATTACAAACCACGTTTCGCTCTTGGCGGAAAACCTAACCAAACAGTTCGATCACTTTATCGCGGTGGATCATGTTTCGTTCGCGATGCGGCGCGGCGAAATTTTCGGTTTGCTCGGTCCGAACGGCGCGGGCAAGACGACGACGATTCGAATGTTACTCGGTCTGCTCGCGCCGACTTCCGGCACCGGCGCGGTGCTCGGTCTCGACATCGTGCATCAAGCGGAAGCGATTCGGCAACTCGTCGGGTACGTCTAGCAAATATTCGCGCTGTACGGCGATCTCACCGCCGCCGAAAATTTTGATTTTTACGCGGGCGTGTACGGCATCGCGCGCGCAACGGTCAACGCGCGGCGCGCGGAATTATTTCACCTGATTGATTTGAATGAGCACGCGCACACGCGCGTCGCCGCGCTCGCGGGCGGCTTGCGCCAACGCCTCGCGCTCGCGTGCGCGTTGGCGCATCAACCGGAATTTTTATTTCTCGATGAACCGACCGCGGGCGTGGATCCGATCTCGCGGCGAATGTTGTGGGATTTGGTGTACGATCTCGCGGAGCGCGGCACGAGCATTTTGGTGACGACGCATTACATGGACGAAGCGGAAAATTGTCATCGGCTCGCGTTCATTTACCAGGGCAAGGTCGTCGCCGAAGGCACGCCCGAAGAAATGAAAGTGAATCAGATGCACGCGCAGGTGATCGAGATTGATTGCGCCAACATTGATCGCGCGTTGACGACCTTGCGCGGCGCGCAACTCTTCGATGAAGTCGCGCTGTACGGCTCGCTGATTCACGCGATTGGCGCGGACGCGATTGCGAATTTGGCGCGCGCACGCGATCTGCTCGCCGCGCAACAGATCGCGGTCAAAAGCATCGAGCCGATTCCGCCCTCGCTCGAAGATGTGTTCATCGCGCGATTACGGAATTTATGATTTCAGATTTAAAACAATTTGAAATTTGAAATCTGAAATCTAAAATGGAGGAGACGTGAAACACCCAAAACCAATTATTCCAATTATCGTTATCGCGATTCTTGTCGGCGGGTATTGGCTGTACTCGAACACGCTCGGCGCGCCGAGCGCGAGTTCGAACGTCGCGTCCGGGTTTATCGAGGGCGAAGAAGTTTCGATCGCGGCGGAAATTGCCGGACGCATCGAAGCAATGCTCGTGGATGAAGGAACGCCGGTGAAAGTCGGTCAAGAACTCGTGCGCTTGGATCGCGCTCTGCTCGACGCGCAGATCGCGCAAGCGCAAGCCGCGGTCGCGACCGCGCGCGCGCAACTCGCGCAAGTGCAAGCCGGCGCGCGCACGGAAGATGTGCGCCAAGCCGAAGCCGCGAAAGCGCAAGCGATTGCCGCGCGCGACGGCGCGAAACGCGCGTGGGAAAACGCGCAAGCCGCGCGCGCGAATCCGCAAGAACTCGATGCGCGGATTGCGGCGGCGGAAGCGCAAGTCAAAGCCGCGAAAGCGAATCTCGAAGCCGCGACCGCGAACGCGATTTCCGCGCGCACGCGCGTGGATGGCGCGGGCGGCGTTGACCAGGTTCGCATCGAGGGCAAAGTGCTGGTCAATAATTGGTGGGCGGCGGAAGCCGCCGCGCTTGCGGCGCAAGCGAACATCGAAGGCGCGGAACGCGGCTTGCAAATTTTGATGGATATGCGCGCGCGTCCGCTCACGCTCGACGCGCAAGTTGACGCGGCAAAAGCGCAAGCCGATACGACCAGCGCGGCGGTGGACATCGCGCAAGCGCGCCTCGACGCGGTGAAAGCCGGCGCGACGAAAGAACAAATCGGCGTTGCCGAAGCCGCGGTCAATCAAGCGCAAGCCGCATTAAATCTTTTGCAAGTGCAAGCCGGGAAAGCAATCTTGAAAAGTCCGGTGAATGGCATCGTAACGCGGCGCGCCGCGCGGCTCGGCGAAGCGGTGTCGCCGAACGCGACCTTGCTCGGCGTGACGAATCTCGAAACGGTGAAACTGACGATCTATGTGCCGGAGACGCGCATCGGTCAAATCAAAATCGGTGACGCGTTTGACGTGAAGGTGGATTCATTTCCAAACAAGGTGTTCAAGGGCAAAGTAATTTTTATCGCGACACAAGCCGAGTTCACGCCGCGCAATGTGCAAACGCAAGCCGAGCGCGTGAATATGGTGTTTGGAGTGCGCGTGCAAATTCCGAATCCGGATCAAGAGTTGAAACCGGGAATGCCGGCGGATGCGCTTTTGAAATAAAATTGATGCAACTTAATTCCGCGTGATATAATCGGATTTGAAAATCAATGCGTGTCATTGCAATCAAAACCCTTTAAATTCAGGGTTGGGAATTTCGGCGGATGTGCTCATTCAACCTTATCACGCGCGTGCGGTGTGAGGATAACGTAAACCCGAAAGGTCATACCAACCTTTCGGGTTTTTCTTTTTTCCACTTTGCGCCCACGCGAACTTGTGCTACACTCTGCGCGCTAGATTCCAATGAACACCCATTCGTTTAATGGTTTTCGATTACAAGCCCGAGCAGGTCGCCGGCAAACATTTTGAAATTTTACTTTTACCCGTCGTTTTCCTCGCCCTCATCCTCCGCGCGTCCCGCCGTTACCACCCTTTGAATTTCCGGCACACCCAGCGTCGCGTTCGCGCCGTCTTCAAATTGCACTGTAATACTTTCCTTCAACACATTGCGCGCAATCACGCGCCCTTGCCCGCGCGCGCACAACACCGTGGAACCGATGCGCGGCACGCGCCCTTTCGCTTCCTGGTAAATACGTTGCTCGAACGCGAGACAACACATCGGACGCCCGCACGCGCCGGCGGCGGCGTTCGGACCGAGCGGCAAGTCCTGGTCTTTCGCCATCTTGATACTCGATTTTGGAAAATCGTCCAGGAATTTTTCGCAACACAATTCCTGACCGCACGGCGCGAGTCCGCCGACCAAGCGCGCGCGATCGCGCGGACCGATTTGCCACAACTCGACGCGCGCCGGAAAAATCACCGCCAAATCTTTGACGAGCCCGCGAAAATCGACGCGACCCTCGGCGGTGAAATAAAACGTAACGTGACTGCCATCGAAATTATATTCGGCGCTGAGCAAACGCATCGGCAGTTTGTGTTTTTCGACCTGGGATTTGCATTGCGCGAGCGCGTCGTCTTCGTGCAAGCGGAGTTGTTGCCACTGCGACAAATCGAACGGCGTCGCGCGGCGAATGATCGAGCGCAGAGTTCCACCATTCGGCGGCGACTTGAGTTGTCCCGGCGAAGCGACGACGCGCGCGGCTTCACGGCACTTGTCCGTGTCCACGATCACATATTCACTCACGCGCAAATCTTCAAATCCTTTCGCGTCAAAGTACATTATTTGCGGCAGGCGTTTTACGCGCACGCCCGCGATGATCGGGTGGTTCATCTTCGAACTCCTCTATCGAGTGGTAATTGGTTATTGGTTATTGGTAATTGCTCCGCGCAATTACCAATTACGAATTACCAATTACCGGGTAAGTTAAGCATCAACACTTCGAGCGCGAGGCGCGTGTTGACGTTTTGATTGAGCTGGCGCGCGCTCGCGCGCACGGCGGTTAGCGCGCCCTCGATTTGATTGAACGAAAACCGGCTGGCGTGCTCACGCAAAGTTTGGTCGCGATCCACGTTCACAACGCGCGAATCGTCGCCGCTTTGCATCAGCAAAACATCGCGCCACCAACCTTGCCATTGATCGAGCGTTTGCAAAATGTCATCGCGCTTGGCGAGTTTGTCCGCGCGCGTAAATCGTTCGGCGCGATGCTCGCGCAAAATTTCGTCCAACTCATCGAGATGCGCGCGCCGCGTGTCGAGCAGAGCGTTATCCGCGCTCGCGCGCACTGCCCAACCCAAGCGTCCGCCGGATAATCGCGCGAGCAATCGCGCGTGTTCGCGCGCGACATTCCATTTTTCGACCAGCGCGTTTTCGATTTCAGCATGCGCGAGCGGGCGCAATGGCAAAACCTGACAGCGCGAAGCAATCGTCGGCAAAATCAAATTCGGATCGCGCACGGTCAAAATAATGCGCGTGTGCGACGGCGGCTCTTCGAGCGTTTTCAAAAACGCGTTCTGCGCTTCCTCGTTCGCTTCCTCGAATCGGCGCAGAATCATAATTTTCCAACGCCCCTCGAACGGCGCGCGCGAAACAGTGTGTTGAATCGCGCGAATCTGGTCAATCTTCAAAATGCGCCGTTCGACATCGTTCGCGCGCGGCGGGGGCGGCGGCGATTTCTCATCAAACTTCCAACCGACCGGCACGCCTTCGCTGATTTGCACATCGGGATGGCGGTCGCGCGCGATTTTGATGCACGCGGGGCACGCGCCGCACGGACGCGCTTCATTCGCGCACTGCAATGCTTTGGCGAGCGCGCGTGCGAGCGTCGTCTTGCCAATCGCGTGCGCGCCGGTAAAAAGATACGCGTGCGCGATATGGTCGGTCGCGATGCTCTGCGCGAGCGCGCGCACCGCCCACGTATGCCCAATCACGTTCCAACTCGAAAGATTCTCCGCGGGGTTCGTCATTAACGATATTTTATCACGTTTATCCCGCGCGCACAAAAAACGCGATTGGAAATTCAAGGGCGCGTTGCTGAAACTCCGCGTAAGCACGCGACTCCAAAAGTGCAAACAGTCACCGAGCGGCGTATCGTGATGGCGAACACGCCGGATGCGCCCCCCTCATACAATTTATTTCGACTCACCGTGATCTTCATTCCTTCGTGCAGAAATTCGCCGAATTGATCAATCACGTTCAAGCCGGTTTCATCAATCGCGCTTTCGATTTCATCGCTCCGCACGCCCGCCGGCAAAATCGCGCGCAACGCTTTGCGGACGGTTTGCTTGTCGTCGAGCGTCAAGGTTTGATAATGATCTTGCCAGGCGAAATAGATGTAAACTGTTTTTGCCATCGGTTCTACTCCACCTCATTTTCCGGTTGCGCCAGTAAACTCGCTTGCCGCGCGAGTTGTTCCGTCGCGAGCCACTTTCGCATTCGCACGATCTTGTCCGCGAGCACGTACAGCGTTTCGAGTAAATTTCCCGGCGTGCAATTGTCTGGCAGTGGCGGCACCAGCACCTTCATTTCCGGCAAAAGATTTTCGAGGAGCGCGAGCCGGATGCGTTGATCTTCCTTCCATAGCAAATCGCGTTTTTCAACTTCGATCTGATCCGTCGCGCTCGCGCCGCTGAACGCGCCGATCAGTTTTTGCGTCGGCTCGATCACCGCCGCGATCAGCCGGTCGTTCTCGCCGATCAGTTCACCAAACGTCTGCCGATCCAGATCCGAAAGAAAAATGCCGTGCCCCGGATGCGAGTGCACCCACGCAACCATCGTTACTTGCGGAAACAATCCCAGGTCGCCCAATGTGAATTTGAGCAGAGCGAGATACTTGGCTTCAAACGAACAGTACGTCGCACTACTGCGATACTGCGGCGGGAACACGATGCCTTTGAGCAGAACCTCATTATTTTTTGTGTAACTGCCGATGCCGATGCCGCCCCATTCATCGCGTTCGAGATTCGCAGTGAACTCAATTGCGGCAGAATAGATTTGCGAATCAATGACACATTTGCGCGGAGTCGGTCTCATTCTGCGTCCCCCAAGAGCGCGTCTTCAATTGCGCGCCAAAATTCGCGCGGATGTTCGCACACGCCGCGCGCGTGGCGCGGACACGCGTCGCGATTCAACCGGCATTTTTCGAGCGCGTTCTCTTTGCCGAAATATCCGATCTGATGATCCACCGGCGCGCGCGGTTTGATCAGCGCGAGCAACGCGAAAAGCGCCTGCGCGCTCGCGATTGCCGCCGTCGTCGTAACCAGCGCGCGCCCGATCACCGGCGCGTGCGCGTCTTCGTCCGTGCACGATAAATGATCTGCGTGCGCGCGCATCGCTTGCGCGGCATCGCGTCCGCGTTCCTCTTCCCACCAACAGTACAAGCAACCATTTTTGTCCGGTACGATCAAGCGCGCGCCGCCGTCGAACGCGTCCGTGCCGCCATCCACGAGCGGAACATTGTGCAGTGCCGCCCATTCCGCCAACACATAGCGCGCTTTGAAATTGTCGAACGCGCTGATCGCGATCTGCGCGTCGCGCATCGCGTCGGCGCGCGTGATCACGGTCGTCGCTTGAATTTCTTCCAGCCATTCCGTCGTCGTTAAATTTGGATTCAACGCGCGCAACGCGCGCGCGGCGGCTTGCACTTTGGGCAAGCCGATCACGCGTTCATCGTACAGCACCTGGCGATTGAGATTGTGCGTCTCGATCCGATTGTCGCCGTCGAACAAAATCAGTTCGCCCGCGATTTGCGTCGCCGCGAGAATTGCCGCAACCCACACGCCGAGCCCGCCGACGCCGCCTAAAATTATTTTGACGGCAGACGGTAATTGCAATTCGACCGGCTCTTCGATGATCGTGTCGTTCTCAACGCGATTGTCGAGGAACGGCGAATAGTACACGCGCGCGATCGGTTCGACAAATTCCGCGCGCGGCGATTCTTCAATCGCAATATTTTCGAGCGAGGCGCGCGCGAGCAAGTGATCGAGTTGGAGCGGCAAATGATAAACTGAATTTTGATCCGCGCGGTTCTCTTTACGCGCGATCAATGCCGCGCCATTCACCAAAATTTCGGGCGGCTCGTCGGACGATTTGCGAAACGCGTATTCAAGCGTGACCCAAAATTTTTCGATCTCGGTCGCGCGCACACAGCGCGTGACACGCAACACCTCTTGCGCCGCAAGCGCGCCG
>JACRPR010000018.1:0-1123 GCA_016223105.1 Chloroflexota bacterium
CTGCTCAATAGAAATGTAACTCGACTTTTGCACCTTGAAAATTGAACATTCAAGCACTGGAAATAGCAAACCCGGCGGCGTGTGCGTCGCGTGCAGGCAACACGCGACTTAGCCCACCTCAACAAAGCAAGGTGAGTTTCAGGGTCATCTGTGCGCGCGTGGCTTTACGACCGGCAAATCGCGCGCAGGAGCGGAGTCATCACGTCATGCAAGGTCTGTCCCTGCGCTAATCCTGCACTGATGAACAGACCCAGCGTCCACAAGCTTTGCGCTTGGGTGGCACGCCGCCAGGCCGCTGGATTCCCTTCAAACGTTACTTTGAGTTGGCGTTGAAGCACTTGGCGAAGGTCAGGGTCGTGTTGAGCCGCACGCAATAAGCTGTACACCACGGCGAATGTTCGATGGCGTTGGCGGCTGGGGTCAACTTGATCTTGTCTCCCGATCTCAGCATCGCCTTTGCCCGCGCCGGTATGTTGTCGCCCGACGGTCACAGTAAGGGTTTTGACGCCGCCGCGAATGGATATGTGCGCGGCGAAGGATGCGGCGTGGTCGTGCTCAAGCGACTATCGGATGCCTTGCGCGATGGCGACAATGTGCTGGCGCTCGTGCGCGACCCGGCAGTGCTGTTGCTCGACGAGCCGACCTCCGCGCTCGATGCGGCGACCGAAGCCGCGCTCGCCGAGACCATCGCGCGGCTGGCGCGCACGCGCACCGTCATCACGGTAACGCATCGGTTAGCGGCGGTTCGGCACGCGGATCAAATTCATGTGGTGGATCAAGGACAAATCGTGGAGCAAGGCACGCACCGCGACCTGGTCAAACGCAGTGGATTGTACGCTAAATTGTGGCGCACCCAGGTTCTCGAACGACGCCGCGCGCCGCGCAAGCGCGAGCAAAAAGCGTGAAGATCGGTTGGATTGCTGATCGGCTGAATCCGAATTTCGAGACCGCCATCGCGTTGCTCCGCACGCGCGGCGCGCAAGTGGAATTGATTCGCCCGGAGCAACAACCGTTCGATCTGGCGACCGTGCGAGTTCAACAAGATTTGTACGTGCTCAAATCCGGCACGCCGTTGGGTATGAGTTTGGCCGGGACCTTGCACACGCTCGGCGCAAAAACGCTC
>JACRPR010000018.1:1220-5329 GCA_016223105.1 Chloroflexota bacterium
CCCGTATCCAACAGTGATGTTGCTCAAAGACAAACTCATCGTCACGCGGCTTTTACAGCAAGCAGGGATTCCGGTGCCGGAGACACACGTCACGATCACGCCGCAAGATGTCGCGCCGTTGTTGCAAGCGGGCGCGCTCATTCTGAAACCCGTTCGCGGCTCGCGCGGCAGAAACATCCACATTGTTTCGAATGTGGACGAGTTGAATGCGATCCCGACGGACGAACCCTGGCTGGTTCAGCGTTATTACAAGCCGGATGGACTCGATCACAAAATTTATCGCATTGGCGACGAGTGCTTTGGCGTGCGGCGCATTTTTCCGCTCCGCACGTACGCCGACAAAAGCGGCGAGCCGTTTGTGCTGGACGCGGCACTGCGCGAGATCGCTCTCCGCATCGGTCGGGTGTTGGGCACAAATCTGTACGCGTGCGACGTAGTGATTAGCGCGGGCAAGCCCTACGTTGTGGATGTAAACAAGTTCGGTAGTTTTATGGGCGTGCCGGATGCGCCGCGCCATCTTGCCGATTATCTCTTTGCCGCCGCGCTGAATTCCGGAGGGTAAGAAAACAATGTCTCTCTCTTTTTCGCGCTCAATGCGCTCGCTCCAAAGCGATTCGTTTCGACCATCGCTTGCCACGCTCGTCATCGCCAGCATTCTGATTGCGGCGTGGTTGGCGTGGCTGGCATTCGCGCCCGTCACACTTTACGCGACGAGCCAGGATTGGCAAGCTCAGCGCGATGGCTCGCTCAGCGTACGCTTTCCCGCCGAAGCGATGGCGCGCTTTCGCCCCGGTCAGTCCGCGACGCTCGCCCTTCCCGACGGCGCAAATCAGCCGGCGAAGAATTTTGCCGCGATGGTCGCAGACATTCCCAGTCGCACGCAAAACCGGCTTGCGCCGGACACGATCAAAGTCACGCTCCTCTCCGGCGCATTGTCCAAAGACGCAACCGGCGGCGAAGTCAAAATCGCGGTGGAGACTGTCACGCCATTGATACTCATCACGCGCGCAACCAGTCAGATCACGGCGCGCTAAACCGTCTCCCAAAGGATCACGATGCAAACGATTGCGATTGCGAACCACAAAGGCGGCACCGGCAAAACCGCCACCACGCATAACCTGGGCGTCGTGCTCGCGCGCGAGTACGCGCAACGCGTTCTGCTGGTGAACGCCGATCCGCAAGCCAGTTTGACCGGCACCTGCGGCGTGCAAGATGAGATGTCGCCGAATGAGGCGGCGGGACGCACCCGGTTTCTCAAACAGATTTTTTCGTTAGCCGAAGTGCTGGGCGGCGCGAAACCCGGGCACGTTCCGTTGCGAGATGTGCTGGTAGACCTGGGCGCTAATTTGTGGATCTGCCCGGGCGACACCGCGCTCGTCGCCGCCGCGCAGGGACTGTCCGCGCGCTTGCAACGCGAGACTGTGCTCAAAAAAATCCTAGCAACCGTCGAGCAAAATTTCGACGTGTGCCTGATTGATTGTCCGCCCGACCAGGGTTTGTTGACGATCAACGCGTTGTGCGCGGCGCACGCCGTCATCGTGCCGGCGCAACCGACCGCCCAAGATTTGCGCGGCTTGCTCTTGTTCATCGAGACGGTCAAATCCATTCAAACCGAGATCAATCCCTCGCTATTGTTTCTTGGCATCTTGTTGACTTTTTACGACGCGCGCTTGAGACATCATCATGATCAAGTCCAGTGTATCGCCGAAGCCGGGCTGACCATTTTGCCCGTCGCGATTGGGCGCAGTGTGCGCGTGGCGGAGGCGGCGGGCGCGTGCCAATCCGTGTTCACCTATGCGCGCCACCATCCCGAAGCGCAACACTATGTCGCGCTGGCGCAATTCGTGTGCGAACGATTGAATCTGGCATACCCCATTCAGGCGCGGGTCGAGGAAAATCAAACCATCGCGCCAGAGGAGATGAGACCGTGATCGCGCTTTTTTTACTTTTGGTGATCGTGGTCGGCGTGCTGTTGCTCTGGCAACCGGCGTGGCTCCCCAAAATTTCGCGGCAACAAACCGCCGCACGCGTAACGCAAGCCGCGAACAAGATCGTCGCCACGACGAAAGAAACGGTCGAAAAAGCCGGCGAACGTTTGCACATCGCACGCGCCGCGCCGCGCGTGCGTCCCGAGTCGGCGACGCAAGCCGACGCCGAGTTGGAGCAGGAACTGGGCGCGCTCACTGCGCGGGCGAGCCAACTCGCCAGCGAGCTGGCGCACGTCAAAGCCGAATTGGAAACGCGCTTGGGATCGCGCGATGCCGAGTTGGTCGAACTCAGCGCGGACATTGACGCGCGGCAAGCGCAACAGCACAACTTGCAGGCGGAGGTCGAGCAACTCGTTGCCGCGCGCAATCAACTATCTGCCGATTTGGATGCCAGCCGCCAGAACCGGGGCGAGCTGGAGCAGAGCATCACCGCGCGCGAATCGGAACTGGGTGAACTACAAACCCAGCTCGCACAAGCGCAGAAAAATTTGGCGGCGGCGAATGATCAGCGCGCAAAATTGGAAAGCAACCTGGCAGTCGCCAATCAGCAAATCGCCGAACTGGGCAAGAATCCGATTACGCGTTTGCTGAATCGTTGACCAACCCGCCAAGACCGGTTAGGTCTGGATGCAAAAAGAAGGTGAGACATCGAGATAACTCAAAGCAATAATGCGAGAACCAGACGCTTTCTCCGGCGCGCCAACGAATCGCGCGCAAGCGAGCAGTGATTGAAAATCCGACAAGCGTCTATGCCTACAAACCAACCATCTCTTGAAAGGAGACGAATCGAAATGAAACCGCAAGAAGAAAAGAACGTGAACGGGCAAGAGAACGACAAGCCAGCCCAGCCCAAGCGCGTCCTGACCGCGGCGACGCTCCGCCATCAAGCGGGCATCGCAGTCCAGACCGGCGTCAAAGCAGGCGGTATGAAGGACGGTCACTGGGGGGAAGTCAAGGAATTGGATGGGTGGTAAGTCCAGACCGGCGTCAAATGACGCTTGACGAGCCACCCGCATATCACTTGCTCTATGCCAAATCGCCGTATATGGGTAGCGCGCTCAAACTCCAGTGTCCGTACTATGTCGAGGATTTGCTCAACGGCGCGTGCGGCATCTGGCAACATCGTAACGCGATTTGTCTGACCTGGTTTTGCAAACATAGTCGCGGTCAGGTCGGGTTGACATTTTGGAGAGCATTGCAAAGTTTTCTGCGACAGATGGAAGATGCGTTGAGCGTATGGTGCTTGACCCAGTTGGAAATCACGGACGAGAGTTTGACGGCAATTCTGCCAAGCCGCCGCGACAAAACCGTTTTCACGCCGCAAGAATTGGACGAGGTCGTGGACGAAAAAGCGCATCGCGCGTTGTGGGGCAACTGGGCAGGACGCGAAGCCGAGTTTTATCGCGAATGTGGGCGGCGCGTCTCCGCGCTTTCGGCGGAACGCGCGCTGGAAATTGGCGGTGCGGAGGCGGCATTGCGCTTGCGCGTCGCGCGTCGCGCGTATCGCGCGTTGTTCTTGACCGATTTACCGCGCGCGGTGCGCCCCGGCAATTTCCGCTTTCAGTTGCTCCTGACCCTGCTCGGCGTGATCCTGCTCGATCCGAGCAGCGCGCCGTGGGCGATGGCGTTCACCGGCGGCTTTGGCATCGTCGCCTATTTCAGCCACATCATTCAACGCGAACGCGAGATGCGCTCGTTCACGCACAATGGCGCGCTTAGCCGCTTTTATCTCGACGCGCTCCTGGGCTTGATTCCGGCGCGGATGCACGGCGCGGAACGTGCGATGCGCCGCGAGCACGAGACTTTGTTGACCGAATGGATGCGTTCCTCCTTCGACACCTGGCGACTCGTGGTTATTTTGCAAGGGCTCAGTGTGACGCTGTACGCCGTCTTTTCGATCCGCGTGCTGTTTAACTATATCGCGCGCGGCGGCGAAGCGAGCAATACGTTGCTCTTGTTTTATTGGACGCTCAACCTGCCCGTGCTGGCGCAAGCCCTGTTCGGCTGGCTCGAACGATACCCGATTATGCGGAACCGCGCACCTTGCGCCTGCTCGAACCGCTCGGCGCGCCGGACGAGGTTAGTCAAGTAGCTACATCGTCGGACAGTCAACTCGTCAAA
>JACRPR010000019.1 GCA_016223105.1 Chloroflexota bacterium
TACCCGCCGACGAACGCGGTGCTGACATTATTCACTTTGGCAATCGTCGGTGAATGTCCGAGCGGCAGTTCCGTCGGATAAACCCAGTCCACATTTCCATTCGACGCGTTCAGCGCGTACAACCCGCGCGCGGTCGAAACGTAAATTTTTCCGTTCGCGGCAACCGGTTGAATTTTGTACGAGATGTAAGGTTCGATGGGGCGATACCATTGAATGCCCAAACCGCCGCGTACTTCTTCCGGCGTCCACGACGTGCGTTGTGGATTCGCGGCGAGCATCGCCCATTCCGCGCCGGTGCCGCCGGAGTACGGCGTTGCCGTCGGCAAGGGAGTGGGTCCCGGTGTTTTGGTTGGAGTGGCGGTTGGCAAAGGTGGCGCCGGCGCGCGGACAATCATTGGCACGAAAATTTGATTGCCGGCTTGCGGCGCGCGCGCTTGATTCGATTCCGCGCGCGCGATCAAGGTTGGCTCAGCCGTGTTCGCGTTCGCGCCGGGCAATACCGCTAATCCGCTCAACACGAGCGCGCCGATCACAAAAAAAATCCGCATAGTTCTTGAATTCAACATTGGCAACCCCTCGCTTTTTTGGGCGCGCCCGCGATCAGCGTGGGCGCGCGGGAAATGAAAATTAAAAATCATCAAGCAAGACCTGCCAGGTCGTACATTGCTTGTATTCGGGCGGATGGGATAGATTGTGCGATGGTAAGTGAGAAAGAGGAAGGTCGGAGTGTTGAACGATCCGCTTGATGACGAGACATCCGCAAGTGCTTGGGACATCTTGCCAGCGAAAGCGTCTTTGCCTTCAAGGCATGCCAACGTGGGACACCAAAACCTGACGCCATCATTATTCAAGATCTTGCGCGCGGCGTCCATAGCCAAATGGGGTCATTGACAGAAAGACGCGCGAAAATTTGCGATTTCTTTATGCGCTGGGTCATAGATTCTGCTACAATGCGCGCACTATGCTTGCTCTCAAACCAATTATGCCAATCCTCAATCAATTGATCTCTGCCGATGCGCCAACCTTTCGCCAAGTGATGCGCCGCTTTGCAACCGGCGTTACGTTGCTCACCACGCGCGAGAGCGATCACGTTCACGGCATGACCGCGAATTCATTCACGTCCGTCTCGCTCGATCCGTTGCTCGCGCTCGTTTGCATCAAAAAAAATAATGCGACGCACCAACACGTCGCGCAGACAAAAATTTTCGCGATCAACATTTTGAGCGCGGCGCACATCGAGATCGCCAAACGTTTCGCGCATCAAGTTCCGCAACCGCCCGATCCATTTTTCGATCTCGCGTATCATTCCGCCGCGACCGGCGCGCCGATTCTCGATGATTGCATCGCGTATCTCGATTGTCGCGTCGTTGCCGCGCACTCTGCCGGCGACCATACGATCTTTATCGGCGAGGTGCACGCGCTCGGCTTTGGCACGGCGCGCGCGGCGCGTCCGTTGATCTGGCTCGATGGGAAATACGTTTCGCTTTCGGAATCCCAATGACGCCCGCGCAACTCCTCAATCAAAACTCGTACCTGTTTGCCGCGCTCGTGATCTTGATGATTGCGTTCGCGATTGTGGTTGCGCGATTTCGTCAAACGCGATTCGCGTGGCTCGCGTTGATCGCGCTCGTCGCGATCTTGATCGCGGGCAATCGCGCGTTCAGTCGCGGCGCGAGTGAAATCGAGAGCAGTGCCGCGTTCGACGCATTGCTTGCCGCGCCTCAACCGGTCGTGCTCGAATTTTATTCCGATTACTGACTCGCGTGTATGTCGGCAAAACCCGTCGTGGACGGGTTGCGTGATCAATATGCCCAACGCGTGCGTGTGGTGCGTGTGGATGTTACCACGCCGCTTGGACGCGACCTGGGCGCGCGGTACAATTTTGTTTTCACGCCGTACTTTGTCGGGCTCGATGCGCGCGGCGCGGTCGTGTGGCAACAACGCGGCAAACCGCCATCGCCGGCAATGCTCGACCAACTTGCATCACCTTGAACATCGAAAACTGTTCACCGTTCACTGTTCACTGTTCACTGTTCACTGAATACTGAAATGCGAATTCTCTTAATTTTCTTCGACGGCTGGGGCTTGGGCGCGAACGACGCGGCGACGAATCCATTTATCACCGCGCCGATGCCGACATTTCGCGCCTTGTTCGGCGGCGCGATGCCGACGAATGACAACGGGCATTTCAATTCCGCGCGCGCGACGCTCGTGCCGACGGATGCGACGCTCGGCGTCCCAGGTTTGCCGCAAAGCGCGACCGGGCAAACGACGATTTTCACCGGCATCAACGCGCCGCGCGCGATTGGCGAACATTTGGGACCCTATGCAAATCCGGCATTGCGCGAAATTCTCGCGCGTGGAAATATCTTTACGCGCTTGGTCGCCGCGCAACACGCGGTCGCGTTCGCGAACGCGTATCCGCCATTTTTTTTCGACCGACTCGCGCGCAACAAAGCGCGCCGTTCAGCGACCGCGCATGCGGTCGGCGCGGCAGGCGTGCGCTATCGCGATATTGACGATTTGCGTGAAGGGCGCGCAGTCAGCGCATTCGTCACGAATCAACTTTGGCGCGAGCACGGCGCGGATGTGCCGCTCATCACCGCGCGCACTGCCGGGCAAAATCTCGCGCGCCTCGCGAACGATCACGCGTTCACCGTCTTTGAATATTTTCTGACCGATTCGGCTGGGCACAAGGGCAAACCAGAATTGACCGCGCGTGTGCTGGCTGAAGTGGACGAACTGTTGCGCGGGGTGATCGAGGGATTTAATTCAGAGGATTCGCTCATTCTCACGACGAGCGATCACGGCAATCTTGAAGACACCTCCGTCAAGGGGCACACGCTCAACCCGGTGCCGACCGTGTTGATTGGCGCGGCGCGCGAGAAAATCGCGTCGCGCATCCACTCGCTCGCCGACATCGCGCCGGCGATTGAAGCGTTTTTGAAAACGTAGGGGCGCCCCTGTGTGGTCACCCGTGTATGATCGCCCCTAGTTATTTTTCGATCAAGATCGCCCGCGCCGGACTGCCGTCGCCATTTTCCACGTTGAGCGGCAAGCACGCGAGCGTGTAATTTCCCGGCGCGATGTCGCGCAAATTCAACCCCTCGATTACGATCACTCCCGCGCCGAGCAAAGTGCGATGCGTCGCCGGTGCGCGCGCGTCAAACGCTTCCACGCTCAAATAATCAATCCCCACCAATTTTACTTTGCGCGCGACGAGCCAGCGCGCCGCGTCCGGCGCAAGCGCGATAAAATTTTTTTGAAAACCAGGACGAGCCCACAATTCCGAATTCCGCGTTTTGAACAACACGCGCGTCGCGCGGTGCGGAATCCGCGCGCGTTCCAAATCGCGCGCGGTGATGATCGTTTCGACGCGCGTCAAATCCACAACGCGCGCCGCGCCGTACAGCGTACGCAAATCGAGTTGGTCAATCGTTATGCCGCCGGGAATAAAGTGCGCCGGCGGATCAACGTGCGTGCCGGTGTGATTGCCGAACGACCAGCGCGACACATTCGCCGCGTCGCCTTGCGCGATTTGCAAAATCGGTTCGATGCTCACCGCCGGATCGCCGGGATACGTCGGCATCGTTGGGGTGATCGGAATTGAAATGTCGTAGCGCGGCGCGCCACGCATCTGCGCTCGATGCCGGATTGTTCGCGGAGATCGCGTGTCTCGCGCGCGAACATCACATCGCGATTGTCGGTTCATTGCTCGAGGCGCGCGATCAGCGTTTTTACAACACCGCGACCTTTTACGATGCGCGCGGGAATCGCGCGAGCGTGTACCGCAAATTGCATCTCGTCCCGATGTTCGACGAAGACAAGTATCTCGCGGGCGGTGATGACGCGCACGCGTTCGATTCCGATTTCGGCAAGGGCGCGCTCGCGGTCTGCTACGATTTGCGTTTCCCCGAATTGTTCCGGCATTACGCGCTCGACGGCGCGCGCGTGATGTTCATTTCCGCCGAATGGCCCCAGGTTCGCATCGCGCATTGGCGCGCACTCGTTCCCGCGCGCGCGATTGAAAACCAGGTTTTTGTCGCCGCGACGAATTGTGTCGGCGAAACCGGTGGTGAATTGTTCGGCGGCGGCTCGATGATCGTCAATCCCTGGGGCGAGGTGCTCGCGCAGATTGATCTCGCCGAGGTGGACGACGTGCGCGCCCGCGTGCCGGTATTTCGCGGGCGGCGCGCGGATGTTTATCGGAAATGGGACGCGGATACAAAAATCACAAATCGGTTGTAGGATGATCCACGCGGAGGTTGAGAAAGATGATCAAAAGTCCGGTGATAGTTTCAGATCAAAAAACGCTTGCCCGGGTTTTGAAGCAGGGCTTGTTTGTAACGATGCCCAAAGCGCGCTATGATGAATTGATCGGGCAAATCGAGTATTTGGAACAAGTCATTGAGTCGCTCAAGCAAAAAATCCAAGACACGCGTTCATTTGAGGAAATCGTTGAGCAGTCCGAAGATATGCTCGATGAGCAATTGGCATCCAGCCCGGTTTTTCAAAAGCGTGTTGCCGAAGCGCGCGCGAATTATCTCGCGGGTAAGGGCGGCAATTGGAATGACCTGGGACGCCGACGCCGGCGGAAGCAACGATGAAACCGCTCGCCTACGCGATCCACTTTGCCGATCCGAGTGTAGCAAAAGTCGCGTTGCGTTTGCCGGACGCGATGTACGATCGCATCAACGAAGCGATTCAAACGCTCGGCGCAGAGCCGCGCGGTTTGAAAACCAAAAAACTACACGGCTTTCATCCCCCGCTCTATGAATTGCGCGTCCATCCCTATTGGGTGGTGTATGACGTGCACGATGAAACGCAGACGGTTGTGATCCTTGGAATAATTCATCGTAAAGACCTTGAAAAATTTTTGCGTCGAATGAGATGAGTATGAACACCATTTTGCTTTTCGACATCGGCAACACACATATCGCGCTCGGCGCGTATCGCGGCGACGACCTGGTTTCGACCTGGCGCATCACGACGCGTGTCGAAGGCACGCCGGACGAGTACGCCGTAACTTTGCGCGCGCTCTTGCGCGAGAAAAACGCGAACGGGATCGCCTTCGACGGATGCGCGATCGCGTCCTCCGTGCCGCCGTTGATTTCGACGTTTGTTGAATTGTGCGAAAAACATTTGCATTTGAAACCGATTGTCGTCGGCGCGGGCGTGAAAACCGGGCTGAACATTCGCACCGATTCGCCGCGCGAGGTCGGCGCGGATCGGATCGCGAACGCGGTCGCCGCGAAAAAATTGTACGGCGTCCCCGCGATCGTGATTGATTTTTCGCCGCTCGCGACGATCTTTGACGCGTTGAACGACGCGGGCGATTACATCGGCACCGCAATCGCGCCCGGCGTTGCGACTTCGGCGGAAGCATTGTTCGCGCACGCCGCGCAATTGCCGCGCGTTGAGTTGATCGCGCCCGCGACAAAAAGTCCCATCGGAAAAAATACGATCAGCGCGCTCCAAGCCGGTTTGGTGTACGGTTACGTCGCGCTCGTCGAGGGAATGATCGCGCGGATCAAAAAGGAATTGCCGCGCGCGCGCGTCATCGGCACCGGCGAAATGGTGAACCTGATCGCGCGCGAAACGAACGCGCTGGATGTGGTGGATGAGGGCTTGACACTCAAAGGGTTGAAGTTGATCTACGAGATGAATGTATAGTCAACAAGGAGTGAAAAAATGTTGAATAATCTTCACGAAGTTGAAGTATTCTTTGGATGGATCGAAAAGAAAATAGAGGAAATTGACACAATAACGAATGAACCATTTCGAAGGATACTTCTTTTGGCGTTGTTGGATACATTGGCAAAATCTGCTTTTCCCAAAGATAAACCAGGTAAGCGCTTTGTGAAGCTGATAGATTCTTATTCTGGATGGCTTCACAGTGATCGAGTATGCCTGATTCAGCTACGGTATCTCTTGGAAAGCCAAGTGCAGACTGAATGTGCCGATTTGAAGATTGAAGTCGAAATGCGTTTGGGGAAATGGCCGCCAAAGGGCATTGGAAGAATACCTTGGTCACGAGAGGTTGATCCAGAGTCTGTGGATTTGTGCGCTTTCAAAAAAGGGAGAGGCGCGGCTTTGATTGAAAAGGCGCGATATCCCTTCCTACTCTGGGAAATGCGTAACTTTGCGATCCACGAATTAAGAACAATTGGACTCGCTCTCCCAGATTCGGACGATTTCGAAGAGCCGTATTATTTTGCTCCTTTGAATCTTGAGACGTCATCACGTACGTGGGGGCTGAATTTTCCAACGAAGGTAATTTCCACAATCGTTTTGAATTGCTCGGAAAAGTTGAAATTGCATTTCGAGCAAAAGGGCATAAATCCTTTTAGGGATTTTACTGATGAACCTGGTTGGTATCTTCATTAGAAATCTATCGTCCAGGTATTACTACAATGAAAACCAAACGTAATCCCAACGGCTATTGGAATAGTATTGAATCTGTTGAACGCGAGTTACTCGCGTTTATCAAAGAACGCGGTATTCGTGACAGGATGCCGACAGACAAAGAGCTTCTTGATGCAGGTCAAACTGCGTTGAGACATGCAATTACAAAGCATGGCGGACACGAAGTCTTTGCAAAACGGTTAGGGTTGAAACACCTTAGGAGGAAACGGGGTCTGTGGAATGAGTTCCCAGCTCTTGAGCAAGAAATTCGTGCGTTTGTCAAAGAACATGGAAATATGGGGATGATGCCTAGTGCCAAAGAACTCAGATGTGCAAAGCGTACTGATCTGGTACGAGGCATTGCACAATATGGTGGCTATCCAGTTGTAGCTTCAAAGCTTGGACTTGGTTACACTTATTCTGCCAAACCGAAAGGTTATTGGAAAGACTTTGAGAACGTTAAAAAAGAAGTGCTTGCTTATATGAAGGAGAATGACACTTTCGCAAAGATGCCTACAGCCGCCGAATTACTAGAATCAGGTCAAGCGTCGTTGGGATGGGCTATCAACTATCATGGCGGATACCAAACTGTTGCAGAGCGATTAGGATTGAAGTATACCCAAAAACGACAAGGCTACTGGAAAGACGTAACAAATATCGAGAGAGCAGTGCTAGAGTTTGTCGAGAAACATGGCACACCCGGACAAATGCCTTCGTTGGATGAATTGAAGAAGGTGGGGTATGGGGATCTCTCGCGGGCAATTTCCAAACATGGAGGATACACTCAAATCGCCAATCGTTTGAAATTGAGTCCTGCTTGGAAATTCAAGCCAATGTATTACTGGAAGAATTCTGCGAACCTTGAACGAGAGATTCTGGATTTCGTAAACCAGCACGGCACTTTGAGTGTAATGCCAACTGAAGATGAGCTCGAATCTGCACATCGTCGCGATTTGGTCAACGCAATCACCAAACATGGTGGATTTACATTGATCGCTCTCGGTCTAGGGCTGATTCAGAAGCGAATGACGCCGCTCCGAGCAAAGGACGTCGAACACACCGCTCGCGCCATCCAACCTCTCGCAGAATCAAACCTTCTCAGCGGCGCGCAAGTTATGGTCATCTTACGCCGCGCGGGTTTGCTTGAATATCGTAATCCGCGCGTTCTCCGCTTGAGCGCGAGTCTCGCGCGCGGCAATCACGACGAAATCGAATCTGCAATCTCTAACCTTGTTAGTAGCGGCGAAGAAATCGTTACAGAAACTGTTACCGTCGCCGAGAGCGATAACCTAACCCAATCAGAAATCGAAGCACTCACGCGCGAAGGGTTTGATACCAACGCGCCAGGCGTTCAGTTGAATGTCCCAGCCATCCCAGATACGCAACGCGAGCAAGCCATCATTCGCGGACTTTCCAATTTAGGTGAACTGCGCTTGCCACTCGATGACATCCTGGGTCTACTCACATCAAAAATTTTGTGGCAAGAATTTTACAAGCGACTATATGCGTGGTACGGCTCGCTCGCCGCCGCGCAAACGGTTACAGCGGAAGATGTGAACGCGGCAATTCTCGCCGCGTATCCCGAACACACCGCGAATGAATTTGTCGCGGAAGCATCTGCGCTTTTCACATTTGAAGTTGAACAAGCCGTGAATTTCGCGGCGTCATTGTCCGATTCCGGTTGGTGCGGTCCGCGTTTGCGGTTGCATCAAGCCGACGCCGCGCGCCGAATGGCGGATGTTCTCATAGGATCAGAGCATTCTGAGCGGAGTGCTGAGCGTGAGTCGAAGCAAGCGGAGTCGAAGGATGCAACGCGGCAAAACACATTTCTTCTCAACGCCGATGACCCAGGAATGGGTAAATCCGCGTCATTCCTCGCGGCGGTTGCCGCGTCCGGTGTTCAATCGGTTATCATCGTCGCGCCGAAAACCGTCGCGGATGATACGTGGATGAGCGCGCGCGGAGAAATCAAACGATGCTTGCCGCACGCGCGTATCGTGCGCGGGATTGATGAAACGTTGAAAACAGATCCGGACACACGACTCGCGTTTTTTGTTTTGCACTATGAAGAATTGCTGAACGAAGACAAGGTCGCTATGCTCGCGCAAAAATCATTCGATTGCCTCTGTCTCGACGAAATTCATTTCATCAAACAACGCGCGACGCAAGTCGAACCCACGCATCGCCGTTCCGCGTTAGAGTTGCTTCGCGCATCTGCACAAACGGCAATTGGTCTCACCGGCACGCCACTCATCAACGAACTTGCCGAGCCGATGTCGCTTTTGCAAACGCTTAGCCAGCACGCGCCGCAGTTTGATCACGCGCGTCTGAGCAGTCGCCGGATGAGCGATGTTGCCGATGTGTTCGAGGCAATGCTTCCGCACATTATTCGCCGCCGCAAAGATGAAACGTTGTTGCATCTTCCCGGTTGCGATGTGCGCCCGGTCTCGATTCCATTGCCACTTGACCTCGAAGCGCGAATGATCGAAATTTACAAATGGCAACGTTCGCGCGCGTCCGAAGCACTCGTTCAACTTCGCAAACTCGCAACCGATGCCAAACTCGCGTATCTCGTCGAACGTGCCCGCGCCGCGCGCAAGATGCTCATTTTGACTTATCTCACCGATGATATTTCAGAAAAGATCGCGGTGTAGCTCAATGAGGTTTTCCCGTGCCAGGTCGCGCATATCAACGGACAAACGCCGCGCGCAGATCGGCAAAAGTACATCAACTCTTTTCGCAATGCCGATGGCGCGCGTGTGCTCGTTGGAACAATTGGAACGATTGGCACTGGTCTCACGTTGTTTGATCCGAAATCGGCGGACACGGCAAACGAAATCATCTTTGCTGATTTGCCTTACACGTATGCTGAGTTCGATCAAGGCGCGGCGCGCTTGTATCGTGAAGGACAGAAACAACGCGTGCGCGTGGATGTTTTGCAAACGACGACGAGTGCGACCTTGCGCGACGGATCTGCGCTTGACACGCTTGATGAGCGCATTTGGGAATTGATCGAAGGCAAGCGCGAACTCTCGGACATTGCGATTGATGGCAAATACGACACGACCGATGCCGCGAGTAAAGTGCAAAAGCCATTGCGCCGGTGGCTCAAACAGGCGCGCGAAGTTGGTGTCGAACCGCTTGCGGTCGAGCGGCGTCCACCCGAGACGAGCGACGCGCAAAAATGGCGTAGTGAAATTGCGCGACTGCGCGGAATGAGCGCGGCAAAAGTAGACGAGGTTTTTGCGGATGCCGAATTCACGCGCGAATTTCTCGCTCACTTGAAAACTTCAACTGCCGCAAAACTATCGCACGAATGGGTGCGCGGCAAACTTGCATTGTTGATGCGTCCCGACCTCGCGATTGTAGATATGGGTTGCGGTTTGAACCCGTTTGCCGATTTGCCATGCAAGGTTATTGGATTGGATCGCCATGATCTTCCCGGTGTTTTGCGCGGCAAGATGGAAAATCCGAATTTGCCGGACAAGTCAGCAGATGTTTTGATTTACAGTCTTTCGCTTTACGGTACGGCGAGCGATCTCTTTTCGTACTTTACACACGCGGCGCGTATTCTGCGCGGCGGCGGTCATCTCTTCATTGTAGAACCTGATTCAACATTCACATCCGAAGGCACTATGCGTTTTGTGAACGGCTTGAGGCAATTTGGATTCGAGTTGGTTGGCAGTGTCAAAGATTTGCGCGGTGAAGATGGGACACCGTTGAAAGGAATGCATCTCACGTTGACTAGTGAATTGGTCAAACCTACAGTTGAGCTTTTTGAAAGAAAATAATTCCAATGACCATCGCGCTCGCCTCCGCCTTTCACCCGCGCGGCGAAATTCCGCGCCTGCAAAAATTTCTGCCGCAGTTGCGCGACGCGTACACGCGCATTTGCATTTCCGTTCCACCCGACACGCGCGCGGACGATGTGAACGCGTTGCGCGATTTGAATGTTGCCGTCGTCGTTACGCGCGATTGGTCGCACGGTCGGCACGCATCGCTCGAACTCGCGCTCACCAATCGCGTCCTGAGCGGAACGGAGCGTAGCGGAGTGGAGTCGAAGGACGTCTCGCACATTCACTACACCGATCTCGACCGGCTGTTGCGCTGGATCGAAACGCGCCCGGACGAATGGCGCGCAATCGTTGAACGCGCGCAAACGTGCGCTTGTTTGATCATCGGTCGCACCGCACGCGCGTACGCGACGCATCCGCGCGCGCTCGTCGAGACGGAAGCGATTAGCAATTTGGTTGGATCGTACTTGCTGGCGAACTGTCATTGCGAGGAGGCGATCTTTGCCGACGAAGCAATCCCCAGTCAACATTCCGAACCAGCGGTGTTGGGGATTGCTTCGCGAAAACCGCTCGCAATGACACTATCCGCGCGCATCACCGTGTCGCCGCGTCCATTCGATCTCAGCGCGGGTTCAAAAAGTTTCAGTTGCCGCGCCGCCGAATTTTTGATCGCGCACAGTCCGCCCGGGCGCGCGCTTGGAATGGATGCCGAGTGGACTTTGCTCTTGCATCGCGCCGGATTCGCGATTGAGTATGTCGAGGTCGAAGGACTCGATTGGGAATCGGCGGATCAATTCGCGGAGAACGCGGCAGACGCGGACGCGCAACGGCGCGCGGCGGAACAGTACGATGCCGATCCCAAACACTGGGCGCGCCGCGTCGCGGTTGCACTGGAAATTGTCGAGTCGGGATTGAGCGCAATGCGTCGAAATCTTCCAGGTCTGGAGAATCAGTGAAAACCAAACTTATCGTCAACCCAACGGCGGGGCGCGGGCAGGTCGGCGCGCGCTTGCCGCAGATTCAAGCAACCTTGCGCGCGGAAAATTTTGTGTACGATCTCGCGCTCACCGAACGCCGCGGGCACGCGATTGAACTGACGTGCGCGGCGATTGATGCGGGGTACGATCTCATCGTCGCAGTCGGCGGCGATGGAACACTGAACGAAGTCGTCAACGGAATAGCCACC
This sequence comes from Chloroflexota bacterium, assembly GCA_016223105.1. Taxonomy (GTDB): domain Bacteria; phylum Chloroflexota; class Anaerolineae; order UBA4142; family UBA4142; genus JACRPR01. The sequence continues at coordinate 11,386 of JACRPR010000019.1, forward strand.
CAAGACCAAAAAACGCGCGCGACGGTCGGCGTGATTTCAAGCGGCACCGGTTCCGATTTCGTTCGCACCGCCGGCTTGCCGCGCGATTTGATCGAAGCGGCGCGGCATCTCGCGCGCGCGACGCAAACGCGCGCGCTCGATCTCGGCGAAATTATTTTCGCGAACACGCGGCGATATTTTGTGAACGTTGCCGGGATGGGCTTTGACGCGGAAGTGATCGAAGAGACCGAGCGCGGGGGCAAGCGCGGCGGCGGCACGATTCCGTACTATACCGCGCTGATCAAAACGGTCGCGCGCTATCAAAACAAAAATGTCGTCGCGCGCTTGGACGAGCAAACCGTGCAAGCAAAAATGAATTCGCTGGTCATTTGCAACGGCAAGTATTTTGGCGGCGGAATGATGATCGCGCCACACGCATCGCTCGACGACGGCAGATTTCACGTTACGCTCATCGGCGAAATGAGCGCGCCCGAACTCGTGCTGAACACACCGCGTTTGTACAACGGCACGATCCTGGGACATCCGCGCGTCTCCGAACATGCCGCGCGCGTGATCACGGTCGAGCCGCAACAACGGATGTTGATCGAAGCGGACGGCGAATTGATCGGCGAAGGCGCGGCGTCGTTTCAAATTCAGCCGGCGCGGTTGAAATTGTTGGGCTAATGCAAGCGCGAATTATTTTGAAACCGGGCAAGGAAAAAAATCTGCTCGCGCGCCATCCCTGGATTTTTTCCGGCGCGATTGCGCGCGTCGAAAACGCGCAGGATGGCGACACGATTGATGTTTGCGATCACGCGGGCAAGTGGCTCGCGCGCGGCTATTACAACGCGCGATCCCAAATCGCGGCGCGCGTGTGGACGTGGGATGACGCGCCGATTGATCGCGCGTTTTTCCGCGCGCGCCTGGAACGCGCGATTCGCACGCGCGAATCGTTGATTGATCGCGATATGACGAACGCGTACCGGCTCGTCAACGCGGAAAGCGATTTTCTGCCCGGCGTGATCGCGGATCGGTACGCGGATTTTATCGTTCTGCAATTTTTAACGTTGGGCGCGGACGCGCGCAAAGCCGAACTCGCGGAACTGATCGGCGAACTCACGAACGCGCGCGGCGTGTACGAGCGGAGCGACGTGGACGTGCGCGAAAAAGAAGGGCTTGCTTCAGCGGTTGGAATTTTGCGCGGCGATGCACCGCCCGACTTGATCGAGATTCGTGAAAATAATTTTCGCTTGTTGGTGGATGTGAAACGCGGACACAAAACCGGTTTGTATTTGGATCAGCGCGAAAATCGCGCGCGCGTCGCGCGAGACCTGGAAGGTTCGCTTCGCGGGAAACCTTCCAGTTCTGCGGAAATTCTGAATGTATTTTCATACACCGGCGGATTCTCCGTATATATAGCCGCAGTGAATGCGGACGCGCGCGTGATCAATCTCGACGCGTCGCGCGACGCGCTCGAACTCGCGCGCGCAAATATGCGGCTGAACGATTGCGAGACGCGCGGCGAATTTGTCGAAGGTGACGCGTTTGTCGTACTGCGGAAATATCGCGATCAGGGCAAATCGTTCGACGCGATCATTCTCGACCCGCCGAAATTTGTGCACGCGCAATCGCAGATCGAATCCGGCTTGCGTGGCTACAAGGACATTAATCTGCTCGCGTTCAAATTGCTCAAGCCGAGCGGGACGCTCGTGACGTTTTCGTGTTCGGGGCAGGTGAGCGCGCAGATGTTTCAAACCGTCGTGTTTCAAGCCGCGACCGACGCGCAGCGCGACGCGCAAATCATCGCGAAATTAACGCAAGCATCCGATCATCCAATTTTGCTCGCGTTCCCCGAATCGGAATATCTCAAAGGATTGGTTTGTCGTGTGATGTAGCATAGCCCCTTGTGGGCGTTAAACGCGCACAAGGCGCTATGCTACGAATCGGGAATGATCCCGAAGGAGGAGACAAAGATGACTCACTCAAACCTGGTTCGAATGGTTTTGGGCGCGACCGTGCTGGCGGCGCTTCTGTTCCTCGCGCCCGGTCTGCGCGCGACGCCGCTACTCGCGAACGGGTATCTCACCAATTGCACCGGCGAATATTTCAACAACATCACCTTGTCCGGCGCGGCGGCGCATACGCGCACCGATGCCACGCTCAATTTTTTCTGGCAAGAAAATGTCGCGCCCGCGCCGGGTGTTGCGCTCAACAATTATTCCGTGCGGTGGACGTGCGGCGTGTCGGTCGCGAGCGCGGGCAATTACACCGTGAACATCCTCGCCGATGACGGAATGAATGTATTGGTGGATGGCAACCTGGTTTTGTGGGCGTGGTACGATCAAGGCCCTACGCCGTTTTCGGCGACGGTGAATCTGAGCGCGGGCGCGCACACGCTTCGCATCGAGTACTATAATCGCAATCTCGCCGGCACCGCGCAAGTTTCGTGGACGGGTGGATCGCCAGCGCCGACCGGCACATGGAAAGGCGATTACTTTAACAATCAAACCTTGTCCGGTTCGCCAACGTTTACGCGGTACGACACGAGTATCAATTTTGGCTGGGGCACTGGTTCGCCGGACGCGAGTATTCCGGCAGATCATTTTTCAGTGCGCTGGACGGGCGCGGTGTACTTGAACGCCGGGACGTATCGCTTTACGACGACGACCGATGATGGCGTGCGCCTGTGGGTGAACGGAACGCTGGTGATCGATCAGTGGCGCGATCAATCACCGACCGCGTACACGGCGGATGTAACGCTCGGCACCGGCAATCACGCGATTCAAATGGAGTATTACGAGAACGTGCTCAACGCGCAAGCATCGTTGACATACGCGCTGATCACCTCGCCGCCGCCGCCGACCGCGATTCCGCCCCTGCCGCCCGGACCGACCGGCATCTGGCGCGGCTATTACTATAAAAATATTTCGCTCGCGGGCAATCCCGATTTGATCCGCGATGATCCGGCAATCAATTTCAATTGGTACGAGAACGCGCCCTTCCCCGGTTTTCCGGTTGATTTTTCCGCGCGCTGGGAATCTACGCAATTCATCGCCGTTGCCGGAAATTATCCGATTGTCGCGACGTCGGATGATGGCGTGCGCGTGTGGATTGATGGCGCGCTCGTGATTGATGGTTGGTCCGATCACGGTCCGACGACGTTCACGGCGAATCCGTACCTCAGCGCGGGCGCGCACGCGTTTCGCGTGGATTGGTACGATCGCACGCTCGGCGCGATGATCGTCGTGCAGATCGGCGGCACACCACCGCCGCCACCACCACCGGTCGGCGATGTGATCGTGGATGATCTCGGACCGGGTTGGCGCGCGGGCGGCGCATCGCAAAATTGGCGCGCGGTCGGAACTGGGATCGGCGGGCACGCGTTCTGGACATTCAACAACACGTACGCGGCGCAATACTATAACTGGGCGCGCTGGTATCCGACTCTGCCGCGCGCGGGATATTACGAAGTGTTTGCGTACATTCCCGCCGGCGTTGGCACGACGTTGAACGCGCGCTACTGGGTCTATCATAACAATCGGTATGATCTCGCGGTACGCAGTCAAGCGTTTTACGCGAATCAATGGGTAACGCTCGGCACACATTATTTCCACGCGCAGGGCGGCGAAAATGTTTCGCTCGCGGATGTAACGTACGAGTGTTATCTGTGTCGGACACTGGTGTTCGACGCGATAATGTTCAGTCCGCGCTAACAACAAATAGAGAAAACCCGAAGGGTCTTCAAGACCCTTCGGGTTTTTGTTTGGTTTCGAGTTGAGAAATTCGAGCGACGATGCTATAATCCCCCACGATGGCACACGTTCTCCAGCGATCAAAAATTCGCAAAATAAAACCGCATCGCGCGCCGCACAACTTGACGCAACGCGATTGGCGCGCGATTCAACGCGTTCGCAAACTCATCCGCGCGATTCTGCCGAACGGCGAACTGGAAAGTTTGGTGTTGTATGGCTCGCACGCGCGCGGCAAAGCGAAACCAGGATCGGACATTGATCTCTTCCTCGTATACGACGACGTGACCGCCGAGCAAGAGCACTCGCTCAAAGAATTGGTCGTTACATTGCCGGACAATTTGAACCGCGTGCATATCTTCCTCTATCGCGCGGACGAGTTGGCGAAACACAACGGCATCAGTCCGCTCATTTATAACGTCGCGCATCAAGGCATTACGTTGGAGGGAGAACCCGTGCCGAAACTCGAAATTGATCGCCGCCAGGTTTCAGCTCAATTGATCCAGCAAGCAAAATAAAAAAAGCGGGGCATTTCACTTTGCCCCGCTTTTTGCTTTCCTGGTTCGCCATCCCCACGCCAGCATCACAAATCCCACGATCCCAATCGCGAGCGCGATCATCGCGACGCGTTCGACGCGCAGTGGCGCGGACTCGATCACGATTTCGCGCGCGGCACACGCGTCCACGCGAATTTCGTTTTCACCCGCGCGATAGGTTACGCGTCCTTGCGCGAGCGCGGCGCGCCAACTTGTTTGCGCGTGTTGAAGTAACGCGCGTTTCAATTGCGCTTCGTCGTCGTTTGGCGATGCTTTGTCGAGCGGCGCGAGATTCGGCGCAATGTTGGCGAGTTGCGCGGAAAATTTTACGCACGCGGTCGAAAAATCAATTTGCTCGTGATAGCGCAAATTGCGCGTGAACACTTCTTCGCTTTCGCTCCACAACAAACTTTGCGGCGAAATGATCGCGCGCACGCGCGCCCAGTCCGGCACATTTGGCAAAACATCCGCGAGCGCGGCGAGTTTGAACAGCAAATTCGTCGTATCATCGAATTGCACTGTGATCGCGAGCGACGACAAATCGTCCGCGAGTTCCGCACCCGCGCCATTCGCGCGCAGTGCGCCGACCGCGCTCGCGAGCGCGGTGCGCGTCGCTTCGCCTTGAAGCGGCGCGAGTTCGAGCGCGATCACGCGTTCGTTCGCGGTCATCGTAACTTGCGCGCGCGTCACGTAAAACGACGGCGGTGTGTACGCTTTCATAAACGCGTCGCCGAGCGCGGCGCGCGCCTTGTCCGCGGCGAGCGGCGCGTTTTTGTTTTCGAGTAACGCGCGCGCCCACGCGAGATTGAGCGCGCGGCGTTGCCCGGCGGCGCGATCCAGCGTAAAGAGCGGACCCGCGCCATTCGGCGCGAGCGCGCGCGCTTTTTCGTAAAACGCGAACGCGTCGTCGTACGCGCCGCGCGTTTGCGCGTCGAGACCGAGATAAAAATAATCTTCCGCGAGTTGCTTGCGCGCGTTCGCATCATTGCCCGCGAGAATTTCCCACTGCGCGACCGCGAGTTGCACGTACCCCGCGTTGCGCGGACCTTGCGCCGCGCCGGCGCGCGCTTCGTACAACGCGCCGAGCGATTGCCGCGCGAGCCGATTGTTTGGATCGAGCCGCGTCGCACTGTCGAGTTCGGCGATGGCTTGCGCGTAAAAACTTTCGCGCCGCGCGGTCGGATTTGTTTGCGCGGCGCGGCGTCGCGCGACCAGGTCGCCCCACAATCCCGGGCGAATCACGGTGAGCGATGGATTTACGACCGGCTCGTTCGTGGTGAAACTCCATTTCAAACTGCGTCCGTCGAAATGCGGATTCGGCGGATCGAACGCGATGATCTGTTCGAGCGTCGTGGCTTCGGGAAATTTTACTTCGACGCGCGCGCTTCCGACACTGCCTTTCCAACTTGTCGCGGGCACGAGTCCGAACGTAAAACGCGGCATCGCGCCGTCGCCCAGGTCTTGTTGAAAATCGTACCGCACCGTGCGCTTTTCATCGCTCGCAATCGTGAGCGTGAAGGTGTACCAATTTACCGCGCGCGTCTCTCTGCCGATGCGTAACTCGGCTTGCGCGGGATTGAGTGTGGAAACTTTTCTGCCGTCAATCGTAACGATGAACACATCGAGTCGCGCCGGATCGAACGCGTACGGATCGCCAGACCAGGTCGGAAATCCAACTGACACAACCAGGTCGTTGAGCCGATCGGTGTTGTGAAGTTTGAATGTCGCGTTGCCGGTGATGATCGTGCGCCCGTTGATTTCGCGAATCTCCGCGTCGAGCGTGAGCGCGGTCAGTTCAAGCGGCGTGTCGCGTGTGAGCGGCGCGAGCGCGATGGGCACCAGGATCGGATTTGAAGTTTGCGCGTGAGTGGGGAGGTGGATCGCGAGGGCGAGGAGGATTGAGAACAGTGCCGCGCTCAAAAGCGTTGGAGTGAATCGCATCGTCGTTTGTGGCGCGAACTTTCTAGTTCGCGGAGGCGGCTTGAAAAGCCGCCCCACTTTTCAAAAAAAGCGAGGGTTTGACAAGTGATGTCCAAACCCAGGTAGCACCACAACGAATCGTGGTGTAGGGGCGAAGCATTTTTTTCGCCTGAACTTCAGGCGAAAAAAATGCTTCGCCCCTACGACCGGCGCGTCTGCTCCACGATTGTGTGGGGTGTTACCCAAACCCTCGTTGGTTGTCCATTAGCCATTGGCAGATTCAGGTGTCGGTGTGTCGAGCGGCATCACCAATGTCACTTTGGTGCCTTTGCCGATTTTAGAATCAATCGTCAATTTGCCGCGCGCGAGTTCCGCGCGTTCTTTCATATTCAACAAACCGAGCGAGCCGCGTTGCGCGTACGATTCTTCGATGCTGGCAACATCGAACCCGTTGCCGTCATCGCGTACGCTCAGGGTCAAGGTGTGCGCGGATTGTTTCGCGGCGATCCAAATACTTTTTGCTTGCGCGTGTTTTTTTGAGTTGCCCACGGCTTCTTGCACAATCGAAAACACGGCGGCTTCGATTTTGGGCGGAAACCGCGCGGGGATCGTATCGGCTTCGAGAAACACATTACTGCCGCCGGTTTCGCGTTGCCGTTCGACATAGACGCGCAGTGCCGCGAGCAAGCCCTGGGTTTCGAGCGCGACCGGGCGTAAATCGAACAGCATATTGCGAACCTGGTGCATCGCCGTTGTCGCAAGCCGTTCCAGATCGCTCAGCTCTTGCGTGATGCGTTCCGGCTGACGCGCGATGACCTGGTGCAAATGTTTCATCCCCATCAACAGCGACGCGAGAATTTGTGAAGGTCCGTCATGCAAATCGCGCGCGAGTTCGCGGCGCACTTGTTCTTCGACATCGAGAATGCGATCACGCTCGGCGATGACTTGTTGCACGAGTTGCGCGTTTTCGATCACGACGGCGGATTGCGCGGCGAACGCCATCAACAATTCTTGATCGTCGGTGTTAAAGCGTTCGCCGGATTGTTTGTTCAACACTTCGATCACACCAATCGGATTGCCTTTGTGAATGAGCGGCGCGGCGATCAGCGAGAGCGTTTGGAACGAGAGCGATTCATCCACGCGCATCGCGAAACGCGGATCGGACGCGGCGTGATGCACAATCGCGGGCATGCGCCGCGTAAAGACCCAGCCCGCGACGCCTTCATCGGTGCGAATGCGTTTGCGGAGCAAGGCTTTGCCGCCGCCGCCTTGCACGACTTGAAAGACCAATTCGTTGGTGGCTTGATCGAGCAAGAGCAAAGAACCGGCGGTCGCTTTGAGCACGTCCATCGCGTTCGAGAGAATCAGCGCGAGCAAGCGATCCAATTTCAATTCCGAAGTGAGCGTGTGCGCGACTTCTTGCAGGGTTTCGAGCGCGGCGATGCGATGTTCTAAATGCGCGATGCGGTTTTGCAAATCTTCAATTTTAACCGGGCGAGCTGGGTTTGGAAAATCCATAATAAAATGAAACTGTCATTCTGAAACTGTCATTCTGAGCGAAGCGAAGAATCCCCGCGTTGAACGGGTGCCCCTTCGCTTTGCTCAGGGTGACGGACTGATTAAATCAACTTTGTGGTAGTTTGCGCGGACGCGGCGCGAGCAGTTTGCGAATGTACGGTACCTGGAGGCGCGCGGCGTCTTCGCCGGAACGAATAATTTCTTGCGCCTTGTCGTACTCGCGCACGCTGTAGCGCGCGACATCTGGTTGAATCACGACATCCACTGGGTTGATGCGCGACCGAATAATTTCGCGTTCCATAATTTCGCGTTCACCCAGCCAAATATCCACCAGACTTGGCGCGCGTTGTTCGCGTTTCATTTTGCGGCGCCGAATCCGATCTTCCAATGTCGGAATCACGCTGACGGCGATGATCAAATTCATCCCGTGATCGGCGAGCGCCTGGGTTGGCACCGGATTGATCGCGCCGCCGTCAATCAAAAAGCGTCCATCCGTTCTTGCCGGTTCAATCAAACCGCCCATACTCATACTCGCGCGCACGGCATCGGCGACCGAGCCGTGATCGAAGACGATCTCTTCGCCGGTGATCAAATCGGCGGTGATGACCGCGAGCGGAATCTTTAAACTCTCGAATGCTTTATCGAAAACCAGGCGGCGCAGATGTTTGAGGAGCATATCGCCTTTAATGATTCCCGACTGCGGCGGCACGCGCAAATCCCAGTTGCGAAAACCGGTGCGAAAGCTCATCTCGTGCGGCACGGTTGCCGCGAACTCCATCAACTCGTCGATCGATCTGCCGGCGGCGAACATCGCGCCGAACAATGCGCCCGCGCTCGTCCCGGCGATCATATCAATCGGGATATTTTCTTCGAGCAGGACTTTGAGGACGCCGATGTGCGCCATCCCGCGCGCGTTGCCGGACGATAACGCGAGACCAACCTGGCGGCGCGCGAGTTGGCGCGCGAGTTGGTGAATCGCCGCGATGCTATCGTCGGCGTACAAACGATGTCGCGGCGCGAGTTGTTCGCCGCGCCGCGCGTACGCCGGACCGAGCACGACGCGCAGATCGGCTTGATCGAGCGCCTTGAGTGTGAGCGGAGTTTCGTCGGGACTGACCCAGAGCATAGCCCAATAGTATTGTTTGATCAATTGACTGAGTCGTTCCGGCAATGTTTCGGCGCTCAGTCCGTCATTGGCGTAGGTGAGATAAACGTGATCTTGCGCGAGCACGGCGGGATTGACCGGGTGTCCGCTCATGCCACCGAGATCGAAGAGCAACACATCTTCGCCGCTGATTTGCGCGAGATGTTCCGCGAGCGTGGGCGCGGCATCGCCGATGACGGTGATCAAGGTGAGTTCTTTGGTTTGGATCGGGGAACGGAGCGAGAGGCGCAAGCGCGCGTGCAACTCGCGAATGATCATCAAACTTAATTGCGGGTGGCGTTGGATCAGGGCTTGGATATCTTCGGGTGTCAGGACGAGCAGATCGGCATCAATGACGACGTACACGCTGGCGGAGTGATTGCCGCCGAATAATGCCGCGCCTTCGCCAAAAAAATTGCCGGGACCCAAATAAAGAATAAAGCGGTCCGCGTCTTTTTGTTCCGAGATCACTTTGACGAGTCCGCTGAGGATGACGTACATACTATCGCCGGGTTCGCCGGCAAGAAAAACCGACGCGCCCTTGTGAACGTGTTTGGGGTGCGCGCGGCTGGCGATGTCATCTAACTCGGCATCGCTGAGACTGCTAAACAAGGAAACTTGGCGCAGACGGTCTCTCATCTAGGATGACTCGGCAAAAAAATAATCGTGGCGTGGGCTTTCAGCCCGCATTGAGCGGCTTGAAAAGCCGCGCCACAAATTTCACATAGATCACGCGCGCAAGGGTTTGCGCGGACGCGGGGCGAACAATTGGCGAATCGTCGGCAATTGTGCGCGCGCGGCTTCTTCGCCGCGTTGCACGAATTCGTTCACTTTGTCGTACTCGAACGTGCCATAGCGCGCGATGTTCGGCGAGATCAACACATCCACCGGCCCCATCCGTGTCCGAATGATCTCGCTCTCCATAATTTCCATCGCGCCCATAATAATGCCGATCACATTCGGCAATTTGCCTTCGCGTTTGAGTTCGCGGCGATGCAACCGATCTTCGAGACTGGGAATGACACTGCTCGCGAGAATAATGTTCGCGCCGCGATCGGCGAGCAATTGCGTCGGCACCGGGTTGACCGAGCCGCCGTCAATCAAAAAGCGGCCGGCGACCGGCGCGGGTTCGAGCACGCCGATCACGCTCATACTCGCGCGCACCGCGTCGGCGACCGGTCCGCGATCGAATACGATCTCTTCGCCCGAAATCAAATCGCAGGCGATAATATACATTGGGATACTTAAATCGTCAAATGTCTTCTGGTTCAACACCTTGCGAAAATAACTCAGCACCATATTGCCTTTAATCAAGCCAGTGCGCGGGGGCAGGCGAAAATCCCAAAACCGAATGCCGCTCAAAAAATTATATTTATTTTGAATGTCCGCGGCAAACTCAATGATTTGCTCGAAGGATTGCCCGGCGGCGTAGAGCGAGCCGAACACCGCGCCCGCGCTCGTCCCGGCAATCATATCAATCGGAATGCCTTCTTGTTCGAGCACGCGCAAAACGCCAATGTGCGCCATCCCGCGCGCGTTGCCGCTGGAGAGCGCGATGCCGACGACGCGTTGCGCGATGCGGCGCGCGAGCCGTTGAATGGATTTATCATTCGCGTCCGCGCTCCACAAACCTTTGGGCGCGATGCTCTTGAGCCATTCGGGTTCGGCATCGCCGACCTGTACGGTAATATCCGCCAGCTCCATCGCTTTGAGCGTCAACGGTGTTTCGTACGGCGCGATGCAAAGCAGAACCCAGTAAAATTGATCCACGAGTCGGCTGAGTTCGCCGGCAAGATTTTCCGTGTCGCTCAAGTGTCCGCGCACCAGCGCGACATTCGCTTGCGCGAGCGCGTGTTGATTCAGCGTAACATTTGCCAAGCCGCCGAGATCGAACAGACAGACTTCTTCGCCGGTCACATGGGCAAGATGACGCGCCAGGGTGGGCGCGGCGCGCCCCATCGCCGCGACGATGTTGAACTCTTCGCGCAGGATCGGCGATTGTTGCGAGCGCCCCAAGCGTCGTCCCAGTTCGCGCGTCATCATCAGCGCGATTGCCGGATGTTGTTGCAATAATTCTTCGAGATCGTGCTGGCGCAGAACGAGCAAATCCGCGTCGATCACCACGCGCACGGTCGCCGAACGTTTTTCGCCGAGCAGAAGCGCCATCTCGCCAAAAAAATTACCGGGTCCCAAATAGTTGTAAATTTTTTCGCGCCCGGCTTTATCGGACACGATCTTGACCTGACCGCTTTCGATAATGTACATACAATCGCCGGGCTCGTCTTCGGCAAAGACAATCGCGCCCTTGTGATAATGCTCGCGTTGCAAACGCCGCGAGATCGCGTCGATCACCGGATCGTCGAGTTCGGCGAAAAATGGAATTTGGCGGAGGTCTTGTTTCGTAGCCATCGAGTTGATCCTATACCGTTACCGGTTGCGCGAGCCGCGCGAGTTCGGCGCGCGCGCGCGCGCTTTCGATTTTTGCGCCGAGCCGATCAAACGTCGCGATCGCGTCATCCAACGCGCGCCGCGCTTCGATTGCATCGCCGCGATCCCGCGCGAGCAAGCCGAGTTGAAAACGCGTTTTCGCCAGTTCAATCGGATTGTCGAGTTTCGTCAACACAACCAAACTGCGTAACAGATATTGATTCGCGTCATCCGCGCGATTTTGCATCCGCGCGATTTTGCCCAGCACGCGCAGGGCTTGTCCCTCGTTGATGCGACTGCCGATTTCCGACGCGAGCGTGAGCGCGAGATTCGCCGCATCGTTTGCTTCCGGCAACATGGCTTTGCCGAGATCCGCTTCTGCCATCAGCCACAACGTTTCGGCTTGGTTCTCTTTATGCCGGATTTCACTGGCAATGTCAAGTGCGCGACTCAAGTGCGCGAGGGCGTCCTCAAAGCGCGCTTGCAAAATCAGCGTGTGCGCGAGATTGTTGAGCGCGCCGCCGATGATATAATTCTCTTTGATCTTTTCCGCGCTTGCCAACGCGCGTTCGAAATACGCGCGCGCCGCCGCGTAATCGCCTTGTTCGCGACGCAACAATCCCAGGTTGTTGTTCACCTGCGCGATGCCGCGCGTGTCGCCGGTCTTGACGCGAATTTCGAGCGTCTTTTGAAAATGCTCCAATGCGCGCGCCCACGCGCCTTGCCCCAATGCAAGGTTGCCCAAATTATTGTGCGAGTTCGAAACGCCGGTCAGGTCGCCGATCATTTCGCGCAAGTGCAAACCTTTTTCGGCGTACGCCGCCGCGCGTTCCCAATCGCCTTTGCGATTGAACAACACCGCGAGTCCGTTGTACGCCGACGCCATCTCGCTGTAATTGTCCGTGCCTTCGACGATCTGCAAACTTTTCATCCGCCATTCGTACGCCTGCTCGAAATCGCCGAGCCGATATTGCACCCAACCGATGTCGTTGTAAATTCGCACCCGCTCCGGCGATTTGGAATTGGCATCGTGTTCGAGTTCGCTCAACGCGTTGTTGAGCCAGCGCAACGATTCCGCGTAATCGCCGCGCCGTTCGCCGACGCGACCAATCAAACGCATAATCTCCGCGCTCTGGCGCAACGCGTCGGGTGTGCGCGAAAACGCGCGGCTCGCTTCGAGCGCGATCAACAGCGATGTCGTCGCGCCGTTGTAATCCGCGACGAATGTTTGCACCGAGCCCAGCCCGACGTACAGATCGAGTTGTTGCGCGGTCGTCGCGTTGAGTTTGCCCAAACACTCGACGCCGAGCCGGAATTGTTTGATCGCTTGATCGTTCGCGAAACGTTCGGCGGCGTGTTTGCCCGCGCGAATGAGCCAGGGCAATGCGTGCGCGAAATCCTTGCTTTCGTGAAAATGAAACGCCAACTCGTCGGCGTGTTCGTCCAACCGATCTTTGAATTGCGTTTCGATTCCTGCCGCGATTTTGTGATGCAAAAATTCGCGGCGGCGGACGAGCAAACTCGAATAGACCGTATCCTGAATCAGAATGTGATTAAAGTGATAACGCGCGTCGCCGTCGCCGACGATGCGCGTAACGAGCGCGCGTTCGACAAGTTCGTGCAGTTCATCCGCGAGATTGCGATCGCTGTCCACGACACGCGCGACGAGCGCGCGCGAAAAATCGCGACCGATCACCGCGGCGCATTGCGCGGTTTGACGCGCGCCTTCGCTCAACGCGTCGACACGCGCGAGAATCAATCCTTGCAAGGATGTCGGCACTTGCAAGCCCTCGATGTCCGCGTCGGGCACGATTTCCCAACGCGTCGCGCCGCGCCGAATGACGCCGCGATCAATCAACATCCGAATCATTTCTTCGAGATAAAACGGATTGCCTTCGGCGCGTTGGGGAATGATCTGCTTGAGACGGTCGGGCAATTCGTGAATCGTCAACAGCAGATCAATCAGCGTCATGCTATCGGCGAGCGAGAGCGGCGCGAGTGGGATGTGCGAAAAGCGCGCGGCATAATTTTGCGCGCCGAGTTGTTGGAGTTTCGGCGCGGCGGCGCCTTCGGTCGGGCGCGAGTTGCAATAGATCGCCAACGGAAATTGTTCGACCGCATCGAGCAGAAAGATCAACAGGTCGAGCGCCACCGGATCGATCCAGTGAATATCTTCAAAAATCAAAACGAGTGGACATGCGCGCGCGCGCGCTGTGATCAAATCGCGAATCGCGATGAACGTTTGTTGTTGCAATTGCGGCGGCGCGAGATGACGAATGCGCGCGGCTTGCTCTTTTTCGAGAAGTCGAATCGAAAACAAGTGATGAATGTACGGCACGACAGCGGCGGGCGATTGCGTCGGCGCGAGATAATGTGCCGCGCCGCGTTCGATTTTTTCGCGCGTGATTTCTTCCGGGTCATCGTCCGCGATTTCAAAGTACGCTTTGAGCAACCGCAAAAATACGCCATACGCCGGTTGACCATACGCGAGGCACGCGCCTTCCAAAACGGTTACGCGCCGGTCGGCGAGATATTCTTTCAACTCGCTTGTGAGACGCGATTTGCCGATGCCCGCGTTGCCGGTCACCAGCATCATTTGCCCGGCGGCGCGTTCAACCAACTCATCCATCCCGCGACAGACGCGCGCAAACTCATCGCGGCGTCCGACCATCGGCGCGCTCAAACCGGGAATGCCGCGCACGCGTCCTTCTTTTTTCAACGGCGCGACCGCTTCAAAAATTTCAACCGGCTCGACGCGATTCTTGACGCGCAGTGCGCCGAGCTCGCGAAATTCAAACAACGGTTTCGTCGGTTCGTACACGGTGCGACTGACCAGGATTGTCCCAGGTTCTGCCGCGCTCTGCAAACGCGACGCGACGTTCACGGTATCGCCGAGCGCGGTGTACTCCATTCGCAAATCCGAGCCGATGCTTCCAACGACGACCAAGCCGGCATTTAAACCGATGCGAACCTGGAGCGCGATACCATAGCGCGGTTGCAAATCGGCGTTGATGCGTTTGAGCGCGTCGTGCATTCCGAACGCGGCGCGCACCGCGCGCGCGGGATCGTCCTCGTGCGCGATCGGCGCGCCAAACAACGCCATCACGCCATCGCCCATCACTTTGTCGAGCGTGCCTTCGTGTTTATAAATTTCCGCGGTGAATGCTTGGAGCGTGCCGTTGATGATTTCGAACACTTGCTCGGGGTCGAGTCGTTCGGAGAGCGCGGTATAACCGCTGAGGTCGGCGAACAACGCGGTTACGTTGCGGCGTTCGCCTTCGACTTGTTTGCCGACGCGCGCGATTTTTTCCGCGAGCGGTGTGGGGATTTGTTCCGCGACGCGTTCGCGATTTTCCACGGGCGCGCTGGAGAAATTAACGCCGCAGTTTCCGCAAAAACGAAAATTGCCGGGATTTTGAAAACCGCACGCGCCGCAAACTTGCGCGAGTGATGCGCCGCATTGCGCGCACACACGCGCACCGATTGAATTGGAATGTCCGCAAGCCGAACAGAGTCTCATCACAATTTCCGATTGAGAGCACACTTGAACTTGCGCCAATTATACAACAGGAAAATATGCCGTGCAATTAGTACTGTGGTCAAGACAAAAAAAGGCAACTCGCTCCAGACGCGAGTTGCCTTCAACGATGAGAGTACGACGATGTGCAATAATGCCAACGGTACTAGTCGGTGTCGAATTTGAAGACAAGCGTTTGCTTGCCGTTGTTCTTTTTCACTTGAACGTCGCCGTCGTACGATACTGTTACGGTTGGGCGAGTGGCGTACTTACCATCCACGAAGACCATCATGTCGTCGCCATTCCCCCGCGCCGTTACATTCTTGATGAGCGGAACATTGGGACCCGCCGTTTTGCATCCGCCGGCTTTTTGATCGCCATAGCGCGTGCCTTGCGGCACCACAACTTTGATCGCTTGGTTCGCGCCGGCGTCCACGAGCAACCATTCGCCGTTCACGCACAATTTGGGATCGTCCCACATTTCGCCTGCGCCGACAATGGCGAAGGACATGGGAACCAACACGACGACCAGCATGAGCGCTAACACTAACTTTTTCATCCTGACCTCCTTTGCTCTTGGCAGTTGTTTCCGATGAATCACTTCGCCGGGAAAATAAAAATCTGCCTAATTCCGTTACACCGGGGAATAGGCAGATGGATGATTGCTATTCCACTTCGGCAACCTGGCAGTCTTGGCGTTTGTTTACGCTTTAGACCCATAGTTTTGCGTCCCCGCCTTTCGACGAGTTTGCCTTTATCGGTGTCTAGTACTTTTTTCTGCTTGCATAGTACTCGAATCCCAATTGATCTTCAATAGGATTGTGGTACTCTTGCGAGCGAAATTTTTTTCAATCGCAAATTTTACACGCGTTGACAGGTCGGACAGAAATGTGTGCCGCGTTGCACAACAACCGTTTTCACAATCGGTGTGCCGCATCGCCGGCACGGTCGTTCTTCGCGATCAAACGCGCGCAAACTTTCTTGAAAGCCGCCGCTCTTGCCGTTGACGCGTTTGTACATTACATCAATACTCGTCCCGCCAACCGCAATCGCGCGTTTGAGAATTTGTTGCATCGCGCGATGTAAGCGCGCGCGCTCGACGCGCGTGAGTGATTCCGCCGCGCGGAGTGGATGCAGACGCGCATACCACAACGATTCGTCTACGTAGATATTTCCCAAGCCCGCGAGAAATGTTTGATCGAGCAAAAGCGGTTTCAAATGTCCGCGCCGCGTTTCAAAACGCGCGTGAAAATCTTTGATCGAAATCTCCGGCGCTTCGGGTCCGAGTTTGCCGACGACGCGTGCGGGATCGTCCACGAGCCACATTCGCCCAAACTTGCGCGGGTCGCGAAAACGCAATTCGCGTCCGTTGCTCAACGCGAGAACGACGTGATGATGTTTGTCGCGCGGTGTGTTCGGTTTCTCGACGTAGAACGCGCCGGTCATTCGCAAATGCGCGAGCAAAAATTTTCCGCGCGATAAATGGAAAATCAAATACTTGCCGCGTCGCGTGATCTTTATTATTTTGTGTCCGCGAATTTGCGCGACAAATTCGCGCGCGCGCGGCGTCGCAATCGTGCGCGCCCAATTCACTTGCGCGCGCACAATGGTTTTGCCGATCACGCGCGGTCGCAAATCGCGCACGACCGTTTCGACTTCGGGTAATTCTGGCATAGTTGGTTAGTTCGGTAGTGCAATCGTGCGATAGTTGAATGTGCGTTTTCAGTTGCCGCACTATACAACTATCGCACTATCGCACTACAAACCGTATTCCTTCCAGCGTTGATCCACCAACGCTTGAATCTCCGGCGACATTGCGATTGCGGGGGGCCACGGTTGATGCTGACCTGGATCGCGATCGGTTTTGCGCGTCGCATCAATGCCGAGTTTGCCGCCGAGATTTTTTTCGAGCGACGCGTGATCGAGATCATCCGTCGCGCCGGACACGATTTGTAAATCGCGGAGCGGATCGTAATTCGCGAGCACCTCAAACGCGACCTGGGATAGATTTTGCACGTCCACATCCGCGTCCACGACGATGATCGTTTTCGTCAGCATCATCAAGCCGAGTCCCCACAAGCCGTACATCACTTTGCGCGCGTGACCAGGGAAGCGTTTCTTGATGCTCACGATCACGAGATTGTGGAACACGCCTTCCGCCGGCATATTCACGTCCACGATCTCGCCCATAAATAATTTCATCAACGGCAAAAACAATCGTTCGGTCGCCTTGCCCATCCAGTAATCTTCCATCGGCGGCTTGCCGACAATCGTCGTCGGATAAATCGCGTCGCGGCGATGCGTGATCGCGGTAACGTGCATCACCGGATAATTGTCCGCGAGCGAATAATAGCCGGTGTGATCACCAAACGGTCCTTCGATTTTTTGTTCGCGCGGATCCACGTATCCTTCGATGATGATCTCCGCGTCCGCCGGCACTTCGAGCGGTTGCGAAACGCATTTGACGAGTTCGACCGATTTACCGCGCAACCAACCCGCGAGCATCATCTCGTCAATGTTCGGCGGGAGCGGCGCAGACCCAGCCCAGATGATTGTGGGATCGCCGCCGAGCGACACCGCGACCGGAATTTTTTCCGTGCCGATGTCTTGCGCGACGCGTTGATGTTCCGTGCCGCCCTTGTGTCTCTGCCAGTGCATGCCCAGGGTTTGATCATCGAACACTTGGAGCCGATACATTCCGACGTTGCGTTTGCCGGTTTGCGGATCGCGGCTGAAGACGGCGGGCAGTGTGATATACCGTCCTGCGTCGAGGGGCCAACATTTGATGATGGGCAAAGCGGAGAGATTCGGTTTTTCCATCACAACTTCTTGGCACGCGCCGCGATTCACGTACTTGGGTTCGGTATTCTTGAGACCGTTCAACATTTCAAATCCGCGTTGCGCTTTTTCGATCAAGCCGCGCGGCATGTCCATCGAAATAAATGCGGACAATTTTTCGTTGAGATCGTTCAAGCGTTCGACGCCGAGCGCGGATGCCATGCGCGTTTCACTGCCGAACAAATTGATCGCGACCGGCATCGTGTGCCCGCGCACGTTCTCGAACACGAGCGCGACATTTTTATCGCCCGCGCTTTTCATCACGCGATCCGCGATCTCGGTGATTTCCAAATCCTGGTTCACCGGCGCAGTGATGCGAACGAGTTGTTTGTTTTTTTCCAAGCGCGCGAGAAACTCGCGCAGATCGCGATATGCCATTGCTACTCCAAAAACAAGCCCGCCGGTAATGAGCACTGGGATGTCGTTGCGAGGAGCGTTTTTTGCGACGAAGCAATCCCCAATTTACTGCTGGAGATTGCTTCGCATAAATCGTTCGCAATGACAAGGTGGGTACGGAGGCGGGAATGTGCTAACCTTCGGCAAGCCAGCCGGGAATTTCTGCCTCAATCGCGGCGACAAATTCTTGCGCGCGCGCGAACCAGTACTCGGCATCGTCGCGCGTAAACATCGCATCGCGCTTGTAATCTGCTCGCATGCGCTCGTCTTTCGCGCGCTTGATCAATCCTTTGAACTTGGAATCAACCAAGCGGTATCGGATAAAGTGATAACCGAAAAGCGAGTGCGTGCCTTCGTGCGATTGGGACACAAATCCTTTGGTCGCGAGCGCGGCGTCCGCGGCGTAGAGGACGGCATAGTACGACATTGAAACGGCGCGGCGATAGCCGCCCGCTTCAATCGTGACCGGAATGAGTCGCAAATCTTCATTTGCCAATTCCATGTTGCGTTCCGTGACGTGGCGGCGATCAATTTCGAGTTTTGGCACAGGGTCTCCCTCCAACGTAATACCTTGATGCGCGACGTTATAAATCAGCGGACTGGTGCGATTGTGTTTCGCCAATTCGTCCGCGCGATAGAGGAAGAGATGCACGCGATTCAAATCGTCCGGCAATGTAACGCACAACTCTTTGAGCGAGTGTTCTTGCTCGGTGGTTACGTCGTCGTACACAAGGAACAGATCAATGTCCGATTCGGGTTTCGCTTCACCGCGCGCGTGCGAACCGTACAACACCAAACTTTTCATTTCGCCGTTCGGCAGAATCGCGCGGATGAGTTTGCGGACGCGTTGAATCGCGCGCCAATCGCGTTGCGTCAAGTTGTGCGGCGCGCGCGCGCGATGCGTTTTCGGTTTGCGGATTTTTGTGCGTGGAAGAACGTGTGCCATCGTGAGGGGATTATAGCATTGGCGGGGGAATTTCTCAACTTGCGCGCCACTTTATTTCGAGGGCAAGGTTTGGTTTTATTCGGAATCTATATCTGGCGGTATTGACCTGGTTTTTAATGCAAAGGTTTTGTTTTCTTAACCTTTCAAAAAATTTAAGGTTGACTACTTGATTTTGACTTTTTTCGGGGTATCATAATAGCGATTGTTGCACCACAATCTCACTTTCACGGAGGATCGCCGATGTCAAATTTCTCGGAACGGGAGTCGGAAGTATTGTCGCTGGTGGCGGAAGCCAAATGCAACAAAGAGATTGCGCGGACGCTTGGCGTAACGGAGCGAACTGTCGAGTTTCACATCACCAACATTTTCAAGAAACTGGGACTCGGTTCGCGAATGGAAGCCGCGTTGTGGTTGAAAGAACAAGAGAGGAGGGAAAAACAAGAATGAGACGAGCCGCGACCTGTGGAAATCCACAGTTGACAATGCACCTGGTTGTCTCGTATCATGAGCGCAAGTTGTGATTCCGGGAGCGCGGAGGGCACAGCATGGGGCAGAACCACGGTGCGCTCAAAATTTCAAAAGGAGGAAAAGATATACCAAATGCTCATGCAAGGGCAACTTATTGTGACTTCGATCTATCCCTCACTGAAATATACAAAGATCTGATTTCACTTGGATTTAGGGATGTATTCGTTGCGCCGGACATTCTCAATGCTAAGGCAAATGAGAATTTCGATGCGTTACTGAGCCAGTCAGAGCTGTTACGTAACTATGTGTTAGAATACGTGAAAAGTCATAATGACTTTCCGTTTGGTCCTTTCACTAGTTGCATAAGAAGATTGTTTTTGCCACGGCTTGACGTTGACATTGATTATGGTTGTGGGCTTGGGAAAACAACCTTTGCAGTAGATTTTAGAGGAGATATTTATCCGTGCCATAGACATTCCTCAAATGAGGATCAAAAAATGGGAAATGTGTTCGGAGAATTCAGGGAAAACAATCAAGTTTATACATCTGAAAAATGTAAAACTTGTTGGAGCAGATATTCTTGCACTCACGGCTGTAGTTATAATGATCACGAACTAACTGGATCGACCTCGATGAAAAATGACTATTGGTGCAGATATTCTCAAAAACTGACCGAGCTTTCGCTCGCGCTATGTTCACAACTCAGCGAAAAGCAATTAATGAATATCATGGCGATCAAGCCAGTGCTGATCGATAATAACAATTGATACAATCTTTTCACATCAAACGTCTGATCAGAAAGGATGTAATGGCATCAAGAGTTGGTAGACTGATAAAGTTCATCAAAGATAGAACAGAAAAAAATGAGCATCTCCATTTAACCCTAACGGCTTTGTTTGCCGTTATTTTGAATTTGCTAGCAGTCATTATTCCTGTATTGCAAAAGAAAATAATTGATTCCATGTCAATAAAGGTCTTTGACCAATACACGGTTATTTTTTTCCTTGTCGCCGGGATAGCCATTTCGATAACAACGATACTAGAAGCATTAGTATTGAATAGTTTGTTCATAAAATTCAAAAACAGTATCCAGATGGAGTTGCTAGAATCTGTGACGCGGAAAGATAACAAAATCATCAAAGCCAGAGGTCCTGGCGCGTTTATGGTGAGCATCTTCGGTGATTCCGAGCAAATCGCAATGTTGTTGAATACAAATTATTTTTCGGTACTGGCGGTATGTCTCGCCGGTATCGTAACTTTGGTAATATCCACAATGTGGACATGGTTTTTTTCTTATATCGTGATTATATCCTACATAATCATCTTCATCATTATTCGAATTTCAAACAAGATATATCTCAAATCCTATGATGAAGCTAGAAATGTCGTCTATGAACTAAACCCCCAAGTGCTTGAGTTCATTGAGAACAGAAAAAGCATTGTGGGGTATGTGAACGTAAAAATGTATGAGGCAAAACTTAAAACTCTTTTCGATAAAAGAGACGAGAAATTTAAATCAGCATTCGCGGCAAATGCGATTGGGAGAACAAGCATAACTGCAGTAAAGGATTTCGCTCTAACCGTATTTTTTGTCTTATCCATGATCCAGATAATTGATCATCAGTTGGAATTATCATCCTTTATTGCATTATTGTCATATTTCAACGTGGTATTTGTTCCTGTTAGCGCACTGCATGAATTATATGGTGGACTCAATCGGTTCGATTTACTGTTTAATCGGATCAAAGATAATATTGATATTGTGCCAGTCTCCTCCTTACCAGAGGATAATAGAATCCGCGTGCAAAATTGTTCATTTTCTTATGAAGATGGAAATTCCATCGTAAGCAACATAGATTTAGAATTAGATGAGAAGATCGGATTAGTGGGCTTGACTGGAGAAGGGAAAACAACAATGCTAAAAATGCTTACAGGGGAATTATTGCCAAGTGATGGAATCGTTCTCTTTGGCGGAACTAGCGTAAACACCATGCCAAAATCAATTATCAACTCTAGCATCCGGTTATATACTCAAGATCCAGAGATATTTGATGAATCATTGGAATTTAATATTACGCTTGGAAAAAGGGCGGTGTCGCGATCTGAATATTTTCATCAGTTGGATGAGCTAATGATAGATATCAATAATAGCTTGTCCTGGTTGTTGGATGGTAAAAAGCAAAAGGGCAATATTAAAGATACTCAAAAATATATGGGTATGATCTTGAATTTATATTGCCTAAATGAAAAGCAATATTCTAATAGTCAAATCAATAATCAATTAATTCGAGATTTAGAAGGGAAGAATATCGAAAATATTTCCCGTAATTTGGCGCCAAAATATCTTTCTCGAATTTGTTATATCAAAGAAAAATACGATCAGATAGTCACTGAATTAAAAATTGAATATCTGAGTGATAGACGCTTTGGACAAAGAGGGAAAGACATATCCGGTGGCGAAAAGAACAAAGTCGCCTTAGCTAGATTTCTCTTACCGGAAAGTGACGAACCATTTGTCATAGACGAACCTTTTTCCAACCTGGATTTATTTTCTGAACAAGAAAATCTAGATATTTTAAAAGCACATATCACTCATAAAAAGGGCATAATCATTTCTCATAAAATCAATGTTATTCAAACCCTATCGGACAGTATTGTGGTTCTTGAAAACGGAAGGGTTTCTGAGAGAGGAACACATAATGAGCTTATACTGCGCGGGGGACTTTACTGCAAGTTATACAACAAATATTTGGGAAACATACATTTTGGTAGTGTCCCTGAAAACAGTGAGGGCACAAGTTCCAAGCAATAATTGCCCTTATTTTGAAAAATCCTTGCGAAGATTCTCAACCTTCGCAAGGGTTTTCATTTTTACTGTTGACTGTTTACTGACGACTGTCTACTGATTTCACTCATACCTCAACGCCCGAATAATCTCCATCTGCGACGCCTGGCGCGCGGGGAACAGCGCGGCGATCACGCCAAAGATCAAACCGACCGCGGTTGCCGCAAGCACGCCGGCGAACGGAAACACATACTCCATTTTGTAAATCCCGGTCGCGCCGATGCCTTCCACAAAAACGTAACTGAGATACAGCCCCGCCAAAATTCCAAACGCGGTGCCAATCGCCGCGAGCAGTAATGCTTCGGCGACAATCGTGCGCCACACCTGCCCGCGCGTCGCGCCAATCGCGCGCAACATTCCAATCTCGCGCGTGCGTTCGATCACGCCAATCGCGAGCGTGTTCAAAATCGCGATGAGCGAAGGAAACGCGAGCACGCCGAGCAAAACGTAAAACCCGATAAAGATCGAATCGTACTGCGCGCGAAATTCGGCGGCGTACTCGTGCCCGATCACCAAACGAAATTGCGGATAGTCCGCGACGATTTGATTGAGCCACTGATCCGCGGTTGCCGTGTCCGCGCCGGGCGCAAGATTGACCTGGTAGAAAATATCCTCGCTCTTGTTGAAATCCAATTTCATATTCGTTTGCGAAATGTACGCCGTATTGATCTTCATACTCAACACGTCGCTCCCAATCGCGACGATGCGATACTGGTGTTCGCCCGACGGCGTCGCGAGCGGCATCAAATCGCCAACCTTAAGATTCGCGGTCGCGGCGAGGATGCCGTTGACAATCGCGTTGCGTTCGTCGCGCGCGAGCGCGTTGTACGCGTCCGGCGCGTTGCCCTGTTGAAAATCCATCCCGGACATTTTGGAATACTCGACCGGATTAATTCCCAGGACTGAAATCGCGGCTTCGCCCGCGCCTTTGATCGCCGCCGATTGCAGTGACGATTGCGCGTAGCGCAGTGAGTTCACCGCGCCGACGCCGGGAATCGAAGCGATTTTTGCTTTGAGCGTTTCGCTCGCGCCGACATCGCCTTTCCAAATCGCGATGGACGGCGGCACGAGCAAATAATCACTGCCCATTGATTTGTAAAACATATTCATCACGGTGCCGGTGAGCGAGAACATCATCCCGCCCGCGCCGACGACGATTGCGAGACCGATCATCGTCGCGCCCGCGGTGATCGCCGCGCGACCCGGTTGGCGCGTGAGATTGCCCTGCGCGAGTTCGCCGGTGCCTTCGCGCGCGAAAATAATCGCGAGCAAACCGCCGAACCAATTTGCGATCGGTTTGACGAGCGCGGGCGCGATCAACACCAAGCCGATCAAGAACAAAAATCCGCCGAGCGCGACAAGCGCGAAATTGCCGACGAGCAAACCGGCGAGCGCGATCGCGATCATCACCGCGCCGATGATCGTGCCGACGCGACTGATCCTCTGCATCGTTTCGCCGAGCGATGGACGAATCGCTTCGAGCGGTTGAACGCGGCTCGCGCTCAACGCGGGAAGCAAGCCCGCGAACAAGGTTACGCCGACACCGAGCACAATCGAAACGATCACGAGCGACGGCTCGACGACCGGTGACATTTCGATATTCATTATATTTTTGATCACCGCACTTGTGCCGGTCGTGATCAAAACGCCGAGCAGATAACCGAGCCCGATTCCAATCGCCGTGCCGAGAATGCCTTGCACCAATCCTTCGGTCAACACGAATCCGAC
This sequence comes from Chloroflexota bacterium, assembly GCA_016223105.1. GTDB lineage: Bacteria > Chloroflexota > Anaerolineae > UBA4142 > UBA4142 > JACRPR01. The sequence goes on from JACRPR010000019.1 coordinate 35,397, forward strand.
AATCGTCGCGCGATTCGCGCCAATCGCGCGCAACATTCCGATATCATGCCGGCGTTCCGCGACAATCGTGCGAAACGTGTTGAAGATGATGAACCCGCCCATCGCGAGCGTGAGGAATCCGAACAGGTTGAAAATGATTTGCCCCATCTGCATCGCGCCAAGAAATTCGGAACCGCTCGTTAATCCGCCGAGCGTGTACGTGTTGCCGAGTTGCGCTTTGATCGCGTTGACGATTGCATCGCTTTCGGTTTTCTCTTTGGTTGTGAGATTCGCTTCGATGACATTGACGCGCCCTGGCGCGTCGAGAAGTTTTTGCGCTTGCGCGAGTGTGATGATCACTTGCTCGTTGCTCACCGCCGCGCGACCTGGGATCAAGCCGACGATTTGCAATCGGACGACGCCCTGGGTTGTTGGCAGTTTGATCGCGTCGTTCAATTTGACGCCGAGTGTATCCGCGAGTCGTTCCGAAATGATCGCGACGTTGCCATCGCCCGCTTTCAAAAATCGTCCTTGCGTGATGCGATACTCGTGCAGTTCCGGCGCGACGCTTGGATCAATCCCGACGAGCGCGAGCGCGCTGATCGTCGAGTTCTTGCCGTAAAAGTTTGGCGGCAAGTTGATGATGCGTTCGAGCGATCCGCCGATCACCGCGACGCCGCTCACCGCTTTGACGCGATTGAGCATCGTCGCGGAAAACGATTCGCCGGTCTTGTGCGTGATCATTACATCGGTTTGCCCCGATGCCGAGAGCAAACTCTTTTCGAACGCGGCTGTAAACGAGGGCAAGTAAATGCCCACTCCGAAAATCACCATCACGCCGATCACAATCGCGAGCGTGGTGAGAAACGTGCGTAACTTGCGCCCACCCAAATATCGGGTGGCGAGAGTGAGTTGGAGGTTCATCGTTCGCTCCAATTTTCGATTTTCGATTTCTGATTTTCGATTGCTGAAAATCCCAATCGAAAATCGAAAATCAAAAATCGAAAATAATTATCCGTTGTGTTTATCCTCGACGATTTTTCCATCGCGCATCAACACGATGCATTCCGCGTACGCGGCGATGCGCGGATCGTGTGTTACCATCAACACGGCGCGATTCCATTCTCGCGCGATCTGTTTGAGCAGTCCCGCGATTTCGTCGGACGATTTCGTGTCGAGATTGCCGGTCGGTTCATCCGCGAGCACCAGGACTGGGTCGGTGATGAGCGCGCGCGCAATCGCGACGCGTTGTTGTTGTCCGGCGGAAAGTTGATCGGGGCGACTTTTCAATCGTTCGCCCAATCCGATTTTGGTCAACCACTCGCTTGCTTTTTGTTTTGCTTTGCCCGGACTCGTACCGTCGAGCAGTAACGGCAATGCCGCGTTTTCGACGGAGGTCAGGATCGGAATCAGGTTGAAGAATTGAAACACGAATCCGATTTTGCGGCGGCGCATTTGCGAGAGCGCGTCGTCGGATAATTTCGCGAGCGGTTGTCCGTCAATGCTGACGCTACCCTGGGTCGGGCGATCCAATCCGCCGAGCAAATGCAACAGCGTAGATTTTCCGCAACCGCTCGGTCCCATCACCGCGACAAATTCGCCGGCGTTCACGTTGAGGTTCGCGTGATCGAGCGCGGTGATCGCGGTCTCGCCCGCGCCGTACACTTTGGTCAGATTTTCCGTTTGAATGAGAGACATTGGGTTCCTCAATTTTCGATTGACGATTTTTGATTTTCGATTTTGCAAACCGCCAATCGAAAATCAGAAATCAGAAATCGTAAATCGTAAATCGTAAATCGTAAATTTTCCTATTCAACGATACGCCCGCTTGCGCGATTTGTCAAACGCGCGAACAAACAAAACCCGAAGGGTGGTGCGAGACCCTTCGGGTTGTCGTTCGGCGCAAACGCGCGCGGCGGATTTGGTTTAGCAAATTTCCGCGCAGACAATTACGCCAAGGTCGTGCTGTATTCGGAACGGCGCAGAACCTGGTCTATGGAATTTAGCATGCTGGTACCGATGTTGATCTGATATTGTTCCCAGGTTTTGCGCGGGAATGTTTCACCGACAGATATCGGATGCACAAATTCTGACGCTCACGCCAAGACCGCCGGATAGTCCGGCTAAAGTGCCAACAAGATCTATATCACGGCGTGCTCCTATGTATATATCTCCCGGCTTGGGAATCCAAGTTAATTCAATTACCTTAGACTCACCTGGCTTCCATTCGATGCGGTATGAAACCTTGTCCGGATTTTGGGTAGACCAAGAAAGGAAAGCCCCGCCGCCAGCTTCGCTTACCACAATGTCCATTACCGGCGAGTTTTTGGATTCGAGTACAAAGGTTTCTTTACCAGTATTAACAACGCCAAAACGCATCTGGACTGGTTCATTCACACGCGCCCGCGAGTGGTTGGAGGTAAGTCCAAGTCGCAACGGTCCATAGGTCGCTCCGTCGTCTAGCGATCTGTCGCCAGTGCAAGCAACAAGCGACGCAAGAGCAACCAACATAATGAACAGTCCAAGTCTTTCTATGTTTGGAACTTTGCACAGCCAAGTTGCTCTACCTGGGAAACCCAAATTGAATGTTGTCCATGCCATTTGAACTGTCCCTTGTCTACGCCTCACGGTAATTCGAGAAAGCATGGGATTGTTGTTGAAGGCGTTGTTGGAATCGTAGTTTGTGCGGCCACATCGTAAACCAGATTGTACGTCCTGCTAACGTTGTTAACAATCAGGGTTACTCGATCACACACCCCAAAATTATGCACCCGTGCCAAATATCCTGCTCCTGAACCAACAGACCGAGTCGAAATGAAGGTATTTGGACGTGGTGGTAAATCAAGAAAATTCGTCATCGGTACTACGCTGATCCGTGCATCTCTAGATGCGATAGGAGTGCTCCAGTTAGTTGCCAGAGTTACTGTAAGGACAGTCCGAGCATTGAGTTTTTGGTTAGCATTATCTCTGGGGATAAACTCAATGTAAGCGGCTCCCAGTTTTTCTGCCGATGTCCCGAAGCTATTCCATGGATAACCAATAACACGCTGTGTGAACACTGCCGCGTTGGCAATTCCATTCGACGGTGGATTAGTACCTTCCCAATCATTACGAGGATATGTGAGCCGTTCGCGGAACAATTTCCATTCGGGTCCTGTGAACGTTGCAGGAAACTTTGCCAAATCTGTATACACATTCGTAACCTGGATATCGTACGTGTAGGTGATCATGAAATAATTGTTCCAGGTGAACCTTGGAAATTCATTCGCTAGATTGGAGGTCACATTGTATTGCGGCATCACCTCATCAATCGCAGTCGTGATATTGTATGCGCCATTAATGGCATTCCTATCTTTGTACCGTTGCCATATTGTGCGGATAATCTCTTTGTTGTTGTTGGCAACTTTTTGCTCCAGAAATGAAGCAAAGATAAAAGAGCCATAGGCGCGATAATCGGTTCCCAAAGTTGGCTGTGCGGTCATCGAGCGATGCGGCTCGCGCAAAAACGCGTCCAGGTCTCTGGGGTATGAACCATTTAGATTGTACACGTTGGGTTCTGCCCAGCGCGCGGTTGCCTCCATCCACCAACGCAAGTCACTTTGGGTGCCCCAGTTGCAAAGTTGTCCACCTGTACGACAAGCACTCGGCACGTATGTCCATTGCAGGGTGTGGAACATTTCATGCGCGCCCAACTCGGCGCGTAACGAATCAATTGGCATGGTCGGGGAATAGATCGCGGTGCGTTCGATGAACATATGATCCGGCAAGGTTATGCCGGGCGCTCCTTGGGATATGTTGCCAATGACCGGCAGATCAAACCAAATGGGCGCACTGCTGATGTACACCGGATATCGGTTGCTCGCGTCGCGCGGAATTTGTGACACGGGGTAGCTCATAGATGCGTACCGAGTCCGGCTTTGTTCAAGACTGTCTCCCAAGAGTGTTACAAAGTAGGGATAGCCATTCGCTGGATCAAGTGGTACGGGCGAGTCCGGTACGGGGGTGGGATCTGCAGGCAACCTGGGAGGCCAAAGTTGACAATCATGAAACCACGGAGACCGCGTTCGCGTGTAGTAAATACGAAAGTTGTTTGGCGTATCGTAGTATTCAGTGTAGGCACACCCTGCTAAAAGAATATTGGTTTGGGATGCCGACGCGTACCAAATCTCCCCATTCCTACCCTGCCACACCAAATGCGCGCGGTTGAGCGCATCCATCGCGAGCGCGCCCCACCGCTCTCCATACCCGGTTGGCTGATCCAATTTCGCGCTTGGCAACCACTCTAGTCCATCCCATTGCCGGAAATTCACCGATGAATTGGATGCCCAATCACCCCACACCGCGTACATATGATTGGGTGTACCACTGCCAACCATCGGGTACAACTCCAGCGAACTTGTTCCCAAAACCGTCGCGGTCAGCCATTGCGTGCTTGTCACCGGCTTGGTACTGTACTCAATTGTCTTCACGCCATTGCTTGCTAATCCTTGCCAAACCAGATGCGCGTTCGACGCGGCATCAAACGCGAGGTGCGAATTCTGTCCGAAGGATGAGGCGACGGTTTCTACGTTCGTCCAGCGCGTGGCATCACTGCAATTGCCGTTCGCGCTCACCAAATTACATTCGCGATAACGCACGCGGCAATTGGCATTGACGCTCTCGTAAAAAGTTATGCCCACGCGTCCCGTCAGTGCAATCGCCAACGCCGGCGCGCCGGAAAAATTCGCGTTCTCGTTCAGCACGACCGGCGCGAGCCATTGATTCGTCCACGCGCGCCACTGCCGATACACTTGGCGATACACATTAACACCCGGCGCGGGATAATACACTTCTGTCCAGATCACATGCAATTGCGGTTCTCCGTTCCACGTCGTCGCCGCAATGCGCGTCAGATATGCATTGTTGACGCCGGTCGAAATCACCGGCGAGATCGTGATCGGATTCGTCCAGCCAAACGTTTGGGTGGTTCCATTCCACGTTCCGCGCGCGTAAAAAACTTGACTGCGCTCATTCGCGGCACCTTCCCACGCGAGATGTAGGTTGCCTTGTCCATCAACGGTCGCCGCGGGATTGCGATCTGTTGCCGCAGTCCCGGGAATCGTCAGCGTCGCGCTCGCGTTGCCGCGTTGATACCACACGCGCAAACCGGCAGGCGGTCCATCCGCAGACCACACGACATAGAAATTGTTTTGCTGATCTGTCGCGACCGTCGGCGCGTTCGACCAGCCGGTGCCACTCGCCAGATTTACCGCGGACGACCAACGCGCGGATGCTGTCGCGGCAACCTGGGGCGACACCTGGTTTGTTCCATGCGTTCCACCGATTGCGCGAAGCACGGCGAAATGAAGCGCGATGGTTTGTCCGCGCGCGTCAACCTGAATCAAACCATCCAGTATGTCACCGATTTGAAGTTGTGCGATGGTGACATTTTGATTATCAAGTCGTAGAATCGAATTGGGTTGAATCGCGATGTTGGTCGCGCCGCGCTCGGTCACAACCTGGAGTTGATTGCCGGTGAGGCCGGTCAGCGCGCCGTGAATGTGAAACGTGCCGGGTGAAAATTTTTGTGGCGGCGCAACCTGGGTTGGTTGAACCGCGACATTCGGCGCGAGCACCGGCGGTACCGTGTTGGTAATTTCTTTCGGCGTGATAAAATCATTGATCAGATTTTTCGTCGCCGGACTCAAGCGATCCCAATCCTTCATCGCTTCGAGAAATAACAGCGTGCCATCACCGGGAACCGGCTCGGTGCCGATGTATTGGGTCGGCACTTGACTGCGCGCGCCAAACAGCGCGTACATTTTGTACGTCGCGGCTTGGTCGAGTGAGATCGCGTTGCGCGCGAGCGCGGCGTCAATCAATTGAAAAGTGTTGGGGGCGAGGGTTGGCGTTGGTGAGGGCGTGGGCGTCCGCGTCGGCGTCGGTGTCGCGGTGAACGCACCTGCGCCGCCGGCGATCACCGGCAAAAACGAGCGCAAGAAATCGGCAAGCGATCGCGCGGGGGTGGCGGTTGCCGCAGGCAAAGGTGGTAACGCTTGCGGCGCGGGATACGCCGCGAGCGTGGGCGGTTTGAGCGCGCGCGTCGCGCCGGGTGTTGGCATTTTCGTCGCGGTAGGGCTAGCGACTTGGGCGGACGCGGTTAGCGCGTACCCCCCCGATTACATAAGACAGAGGAAGCACACAAGAAAGCAGGAGAACAACCAGGACGAGCCATTTGGAATGATCGCGCATCGCACACCTCTCAAAAGTGGAATGACGAACGTCGTGCGTGTCGTGCTGATCGTGCTGGTTCACCAACTTGCGCGGATTATACCACGCGATTTACCATTTTGTGCCAACGAGTTCGGTCAAACTTTCTTAACCATTGCCGACCTCGTTGAGCCGCCGATTTGGAATCGGCGGCGCCGATTTCCTCGTTGAGCCGCCGATTTCGAATCGGCGGCGGGCTTGGCAACTCCCCGCGCGGGTGCTATACTCGCGTCACAAAATGATCACGACCGGTGTTTAATGATTGAAACCGCATGAGGACACAGGTGATTGGATCCACTGAACGCGCGCACACGCGCGATACAACTGCGCGCGATCAAACGAACGCGTTGCGCGCCGTGTTCCTGGAACATTACGCGCGCATTTATGCGATCATCTTTCGGCTTGTCGGCAATCGCGCGGATGCGGAAGACATTGCGCTCGAAACGTTTATCAAGTTGTGGCAAACACCGCCCGCGCGCGCGGACAATCTCGGCGGCTGGTTGTATCGCGTCGCGACGC